>NZ_FMHZ01000002.1:1636388-1938333 GCF_900090315.1 Micromonospora citrea
CGACCGGATCCGCGGTCACAAGATCGACGCCGAACCGCTCCCGCTCCCAGGAAATAGCGCCTGGATGCACGGACGCGGAACCGACGAGATCATTGCCAGTGTCGTACAGCGCCAACGTCACATCACCGGGGCACCTGCAGATGTCCCTGGTCACCTCACCCGAGGTGGTCAATTTCCACAGCTTCTCCAGGGCCGCAACGTCCGTGACCTCAGCGAGCACCTCACGTTCCGACAGAGGAGGACCGTCCTCCCCTTCTGACAGGATACGAGCAATGCGGACACGGCCCCTTGCATCGTCGAGCCACTGCCGCATTTGCTTACCTTTTTTCAATGAGTTCAAGGACGAACACCATCCTGGTCGTCGAAAGCGCTGAGCACAGCCCGGCCGGCACCGTAAAGGTGCCGGCCGAACTGTCGAGCTACCGCCTCACCACACTACATGCCGCCCAGTGACATGTGCCCATGCCAGGTTGGACCAGAGTGCTGAGCAGAGTGGGCTCGCTAACCCTCTTGGATCCCTCGCGAACCCTGAGACCACTCGCGGGCAGCAGAGTGAAGTTCGGCATGGATTCCCCAGAGCGATAGATTTTCACCGGCGCGGGGGAGGATCGTCCACTCTCGACCCTGAAGGCGTCCGTGTCCAGCAACTTCTTGGAGTAGGGCACGTAGACAGCGATCTCCGTGCCCTCCGGGACGGTGAAGTTGCCGTTCGCAGTGTCGTGCTTTCCGTGCCCGGCGAACACCACTTCACCGTCCGGACGCCCGCCTGGCATGATCGCTTTAGGCGGTGCCGGAGCAGCACGGGTACGCGCGGCATCCTCCGCCCGAGTGAGGATGTCGTCGGCCCACTTCCTGTTCTCCGCCCAGGTCATCAGGGCAGAACCCGCCCGACGGAGGGTGTCGACGATCGGATCGATCTTCTTAATCAGCTTGATGGCCTTGCCCCAGGGCACCATGTCGATGAGCGCCCAGGCACACGCCTTTAGATCACCTCCGATACAGCCCATGATGTCGTTGATGCCGAAGAACTCGAGCAGAAGTTGACCGCCCGCCTTGACGATGATGTCAATGGCGTTCTGCTTCTTGACTTCCTTGGCGCGTTTGATCTGTTCGTCGGTCGGGCCGCCGTTCTTTCCGCCCTTGCCGCCGCCGTTGCCGCCGCCGGCCTCGTGTGCCGCCCGGGCCGCAGCCCAGTCGTCGTCGCCGCACTTCCCGCCGCAACCGTCGTTGTCGGCCTTGACGTCGTGGTAATTGCCATACATGTCCTCGTAGTCGCCATTGCAGGCGTCATCGGAGCAGGACTTGAGGCCGGTCGGGTCGGCGAAGGTGACCGGGCTGTTGTTGCCGTAGGCGTAGGCGTTCCACTGCTGCGGGTCCTTCAGATCCTGGATCGGGTCCACCGAGATGAACCGTCCCAGGCCAGGGTCGTACTGCCTGGCCCCGATGTTGGTCAGACCCGTCGGGTCCTTGTCGCCGCCGACGAAGCCCTTGCTGTTCGTCCACTGCGGCTGGCCCCCGCGCGGGCCGCCGTACGGGGTCTGCCGGCGGACGCTGACCGCCTGGGTGCCGGCGTCGATCGCGGTCTGCTGGGTGCCCTGGTGGTCGGTGTAGAGCCAGGTCAGCCCGGTCGGGGTCCGGTTGCCTACCGTCTTGCCGGCGAAGCTGTAGTAGCGGGTGCCGGTGACGACCGAGGTGTTCTCGCGCCGGATCTCCTGGCCCGGCAGGTAGAGGGTGGTGCCGGTGGCGTCGCGGCGGATCAGCCGCACGCCGCTCGCGTCGTAGATGTTGGTCTCGACGGTCTGCCCACCCGCGCTCACCGAGGCGAGCTTGCCCTCGGAGTTCCAGTTCAGCGTCTGGGAGTTGGTTCCGCTGTCGCAGGCGTTGGCGGCGCTGCCCGTCGGCCGGCAGGTCATGTTGCCGGCGTCGTCGTACGCGTACTTCGTGGTGACCGCGGACTGCCCCGGCGCCTGGGTGACGACCTCGGTGACGGCGTGCGGGCGCACGACGTCCTTGCCGCTGTCGGGCGTCGTGTAGGAGCGGGTGGTGTCGCCGGCAGACGTGTGCACCTTCTCGCTGCTGCGGTTGCCGACGTCGTCGACGGTCCACTCGTGCCAGTACTCGGCCGGGCCGCCCAGGTTCGGCACGCTCGGGTCCGCGGCGCAGTCGATGCCGGACTTCGGCGTCCACGCGTTGGTCATCCGCCGCAGTTCGTCGTAGCGGAAGCACTGGGTGTCCGCCGCCCCGACCTCCGGGGTGTCCGCGATCGACAGGATGTTGCCGGCCGCGTCCCGGGTGAACCGGGTGTCCGCCACCGTGCCGGTCGCGGTCTCCGGCTTGATCTTCACCCGGTCAACCCGACGGGTGGTCAGGTCGTAGTACGTGGTGTCCTGGACGTACACCCCGCCGTCGACCTTGCGGGTGGTCAGCGTCGGCTCACCGTACTGGGTGTAGTCCTGGCCGATGACGTAGCGGCCGACGTTGATCAGGTTGGTGGCCAGCTCCGTCGGCAGGCCGGTGACGGCGTCGAACTTCGTCTCGACCTTCTCGGTGGTGAGGCTGCCGCCGGCCGGGTACGTGATGCTGGCCGGGCTGCCGTCGTACGGCGAGTAGCCGTAGGCGTAGATCCACGTGCCGGCCAGGTTGGCGCCCTCGTTGGCCGGGATGACGTAGTTCGCGCCGGTCGGCTGGTAGCGGGTGTTGAAGCCCCGCACCTGCCACTTGTAGGCGTTGGCGGAGCCCGCCGACTCGTACCGGATGCTCTGGGTGAGCTGACCGCGGACGACCTGGCCGCTGTAGAGCTTGTCGTACCTCCACTCGGCGAGCTTGTTCGCCGCCGCGATGCTGCCCTGGTAGAGGCCGATCCGGCGGCCCAACGAGTCGTACTCGTTGACGAGCACGTTGTCGTTGGCGTCGGTGGTCGACTCCACCTGGTCGTACACCGTGTAGGTGGTGGTGGTCGTGCCCTTGTCCGGGTCCTTCGCGGTGATCTGCCGGCCCTTGACGTCGTAGGTGTTGACCCACTCGTTGCCGCCGGTGTCCTTGACCAGCGTCAGCTGGCCCTTGCGGTTGTAGCTGTAGGTGGTGACGTGGTCGGGCTTGACCCCGGTCCGGTCGGGCCGCTGCCGCAGCTCAAGCGTCCGTCCCTCGATGTCCGTCTTCGTCGTGGTGATGGTGCCGCCGACCGGCGGGGTCACCACCGTGGTGTCGCCCAGGTAGCGGGTGGTGGTGCGCCACTTCTCGACGAGGTTGGTGACGCCGTCGGTGCCATAGAAGATCGCGTCGGTGGCCCGGGAGGCGTTGTCGTAGACCATCTTCGTCAGCGCCGGCACCGACCACTCCGGCTCCCACCAGAGCGCCCCGCTCGGCGCGCCCGGTTCGGCGTGCGCCTGGTAGGTCGTCACCGCCCGGCCGGTCGCGTCGTACAGCGTGTCGGTGACCACCCGGTCGCCGCCCACGCCGGCCTTCTGCGTCTGGCGCGGCCGCAGGAGGGCGTCCTTGATGTCGTACGACGTGAGGTAGCCGCCGCCGGCGTGGAGCACCCGGCTCTTCGTATACGGGTAGGCGTCCTTGTTCGGGGCGTAGTGGTAGGTGTATTCGACGGAAGGGCTCGTCGGATTCTCCGACTTCAACCAGCCGGCCTTCCAGCCCCGGGCCAGCCGGCCCATCGGGTCGTACTCCATGTCGGCGACCCGACCGTTGTAGTCCGTGGTCCGGATCGGCTGACCCCAGTAGGGCCGGGTCTCGATGGTGGTGGTCCAGTCGGTGGTGCTGCCGTTCGGGTCAGGCGTCTTCGTGACAACCTTCGTGACCGGTCCACCGGTGGCCGGCGTGTACTCCGTGGTCGCCGTTCGGCCGCGCACGTCGGTGGCGGTCTTCGGCCGCCCGTACGCGTCGAAGGTGGCCTGGCTGACGGTCTGCCAGACGGTGCCCCCGGCGGCCGACCAGTCACTGAGCTTGTCGACCCGGGTGACCGCGCCCGTGGTCGGCGCGGCGTCGATGCTGGTGGCGCCGTCGTAGAACTTCCGCTCGTCGGCGACGATGTCGTCCTGGGTCGCGGGCTCGGTCGCGCACGGCACCGCCTTGACGGTAAGCCGCTTGACCGTCTGCGTGATGTTCGCAGCGGTGTTTCGCGTGTACTGATACGTGGTGCACTTCTCGTCGCCCGTCTTGGCGACGTCGCCGTCGGCCTGAACGGTCTCGATGGTGCCGTACGTGTCGTGGAAGGTCGACACGTTGCGCGAGGTCCGCCACCCGGCGGCGCCGTCCACGCCAATGGCGACGGCGCTGTACGCGATCCGGGTGTTGGTCCAGCGGGCGGTGACCTCGTCGCCGTTGATGGTGCGGGTGGCGAGCGCCGGCGAGCGCCACGGCACGTTCACGGTCTTGCTGACCGGCTTGGTGTCGACGCCGTTGTAGACGACCTGTTCGCGCACCATGCCGGCGAACTGGTCCTCGTCGTACACCGTCTCGCTGCCCAGGGACGCCGCGACGGTGACGCTGCGGCTGCCGCCGGTCTTGGTGAGCCGGTCGCCGTGCATGCCGCGCAGGAAGGTGGTGCGGGTCAGGGTCTGCGCCGGGGCGTCGCCCTTGCGCACCTCGACCTGGGCGAAGCCGCGGAACTGGTTCCACGTCTTGCGCTTCGGCTTGACCAGCCCGTTGTCGTCGGCGTAGTGCCAGGCGGGGTCGCCGAGGAACCGGTAGTAGGTGTTCTGCACCGGCTGGCCCCGGTCGGAGCCGTTGGCGACGACCATCAGGTCGGACTCGGACACCTGCTTCACGACGTACTTGTGCCAGTACTCGGTGAGTTCCTTGCTGGAGTCGTACGGGTCGGGGCCGACCACCGGGTAGCAGAGCCGGGTGTTGGTCTCCGGCGCCGACGGCAGGCTGCTGGCGGTGCAGTCGGGCAGGCTGTAGGTGACCTGGATCTTGCCGCCGGTCTCGGTGACGATGTTGCCGATCCGCATCCGGTTGTTGCTGGTGTTGTTCTTGGTGAGCACCCGGTTCGGCATCGACACCGGCACGAAGGTCACCGCCGGCATGGTCTCGGTGCCGCCGACGAGGCCCTTGTACTGCACCGAGCTGAGCCACATGCCCGCGTGGTCGCTGCCGTCACCGACGGCCGGGTAGGTGTGGCCGAGCGTCCACGAGTCGACGGGCTGCCAGGCCGGGGTGGTCTTGGTGGTGTCCCACACCTGGGTGGTGACGGTGGACAGCCGCTTGGTGGTCCAGAACGTCGGACCGTAGTTCTCCTTGCAGTCCGCCGCGCCGGCCGTGCACTCCTGGTCCCACGGCACGTCCTTCCAGTGCGCCGCGTCCTTGACGTGGCAGTCCGCCGCGCAGCGGTCGACGCTGGTCAGCACGACCTGCGCGAGGGGGGTCACCGACCGGTCGGTGGCGCCACGGTCCCAGGTGCCGTAGTCGATCCGCTTGAGCACGCCGCCCCGGGTGTAGAGGGCCTTGTTGGTCGAGGTGGCGTTCTTGCCGTAGTAGTTGGTCTCCTTGTCGTACCAGTACGACAGGGTGTTGCCGCGCGGGTCGACGACGTAGTCGAGGTTCCACCGCCAGGTCTGGTTGCAGAACGACGAGGCGAACGACGAGACGTTGCACGGCTCGTCGGCGTGGTTGCCGGCGACGGGGACGGTCCAGGCGGAGTTCGTCGCGCTGCCCTGCCCCGGCAGGTTGTTGAGGCCGAAGAAGTACTGCACGCCGTCGGACGTGGTGACCTTCCAGTGCTCACCGTTGTCGTCGCCGTTGCCGGCGCCGGTCAGCTTCTCGATCTTCGAGCCGTCCTCGTTGCGGGTGTGCCACCCCTTGCCGGTCTCGAAGATGAGCTCGCCGCCGCGCCCGTTCAGCGACAGGGTGGCGTTGTCGGACCGCCAGCACTGGTCGCCGGTGCGGTTGGTGCTGTTGTTGCCGCCGGTCATGTCGTCGGCGCACGGCACGTAGCTGCGCTCGATGTAGCCGGACCAGAGGTCGAAGCCCTCACCGACCCAGGACGGCTGGCTGTTCGACGCGTCCGACTGGCCGTCGACCTTGTCCGAGGTGTAGGACAGGCCCAGGGTCGGCGCCGGGCCGCCGACGGCCGGCGGCATCCGCATCGGGTACGACCAGCTGAACCCGCCCGTCGACGTGCCCGCCGACCAGGTGGCGCTGGCCGACATCGGGGTGGCGGAGAAGTCGCCCTCGGGGCCGGAGGAGCCGGCCGCCAACGCCACGAGCGTGGCGGCGGATCCGGCGACCCGCGCGTCCGCCGGGACCGACACCTCGGCGGTGACGGAGCCGCCGTCGTTGCGGGACTTCAGCGGCGTGGCCGCGCATCCGGTCTTCTCCGGCGTGCGCAGCCCGCACTCCGGCACCTGCCACAGCCTGAGCCGGGACGACCAGTTGCCGCCGAAGGCGTGCCTGAAGCCGCGGTAGTCCACCGACACGGTGGCGGCGGCCGGCTTGGCCGCGTCGGCGCCGGGCGCGGTGGTCGCGCCCGCCCCGGCCGCCGGCCGGCCGGCGGCGCCGCCGACGCGCAGCAGCAGGCCGTCGCGCCAGCGCGCCGGCACCGCCGCCCGGTCCAGCACCTCCACCGACACCGCCGACGCACGGTCGCCCGCCGCGCCCGGGGCGCGGCCCACCGACACCGGCAGCGCGCCCGCCTTCACCGGCGCGACGGCGGCCCGCCGCTCGCCGGCCGGTGCGGCGGGCAGGGTCACGGACGCCTTGCCGGGCTTCGGCCACACCGGGGCGGCGAGCTTGGCGCTCTCGGCCTCCTTGACGGGGTACGCCCGCCCCTGCGCGGTGGAGCCGTGCTTGTCGAGCTTCTCGCGCTGGCCGGTGAGCTTCGCCGCGTCGGGTGCCGCCTGCGCGGGCACCGACAGGCCGGAGACGGCGAGCGCGCCGGTGAGCGCCGCCGCGACGACGGCACGCAACCGGTTGTATTGCTTTGCCTGCTTTCGTGGCGGTTCGAGGGGTTGTTTCGGGACGCGTTTCACTGTGCCTCCACAGGCGCGGTCGATGGGTCGGAACGGAGGTGGGAGGGGTCAGTCGACGGGCTCGACGGTCTCGGCCGACTCGGAGTTGAAGAGGATCTTGACGGCGGTGTCCGTGAGCGCGCCCTGGTACAGACCGAGGTCGTCGACGTCACCGCGCAACCGGTTGACCATGCCCGGGGTGCCCCCGGCCGCGGTCCACTGCGCGCCACCCACGGCCAGCGGTCCGGTGGCGTCGAACGCTCCGGTGAACGTGCCCGAGAAGGGAACGGTGGCTTCCAGGACACCGTTGACGTAGAGGCGGATCTGCCGCCGGGCGACGTCGTGGACCCCCACCAGATGGGTCCAGCGGGACAGGTCGTCCTCCACGTTGATGGCCTGCGACGTCATCAGCGCCTCCCTGCTGTTGCCGTCGACGTCGCTGTCCGCCCCGAAGACGGTGAACGACCACCGGTACGCCGTCACGCCGTTCTCCACCCGATCCCGCAGCCCCAGGTAGAAGGCGGACTGCTTCGCTCCCCGCTGGGACACGACCGTCTGGACGCCACCCAGCGCCGACGGGCGTACCCAGACCGCGACCGAGAAGGACTGGTCGGTGCGCAGGACCCGGCCGTTCTGCCAGACGGGGTTCTGCGGCTCGCCGAGGTTGTCCTGCGACAGGCCGTACTCGCGGGTGGTCAGGCCGTAGTAGGGGTCGGCGGTGTCCTCGGTGAAGTGCACCGCGTCGAGCAGCAGCCCGTCGTCGCGGTGCCCGGCCCCGACGTTGCTGCCCTGGGTGAGGGCCAGCCGGCGGCCGAACTGGCCGGCCTCCGGAGCGCTGCACAGCGTCGGGTCGAGGAACTCCTCGTAGCAGGGCTGGGCGCCGGAGAAGGTCCAGTCGCCGACCTTGACGGCGCTGAGCATCCCGGGCTCGTCGAAGCCGCCCGACTCCGGGTCGTCGGCGGACTGACCGACGAAGTCGTGGTCGACGAGGGTCCGGTCGTAGACCTGGACGTCGGCCAGGTTCCCCTTGAACCAGTTGCTCGCGGCGCCGGAACTCCAGCCTCGTCCCAGGACGAACCTGCCGCTCGCGCTCCACGGCGTGGCGGTACGGGCGGCCTCGGCGGCGAGGGTGCCGTTGACGTAGAGCCGGACCTTGCCCGCGGTCTGGTCGTAGACGCCCGCGACGTGCGTCCACCGGCCCACGTCCGCCGTGGTCAGCGGGGCGCTGCTGGAGGCGACCCGGCTCGCACTGGACTGGAGGTCGGTGTCCTTCATCAGGAACGACCAGCGCGGTGTCGCCGGCGAACCTTCGAGCCGCGTGCCGAGGTGGAACCCGGCGGCGCTCACGCCCTCCTGGGCGGCCACCACCATGTCGGTCGTCGTCGGCAGGGAGTTCAGCCGCACCCAGCCGGCGACGCTGAACGATTTGGTGGTGTCGACGACCCTGGTCGTGGTGGTCAGCGCCGAGGAGGTGCCGTTGAACGAGGCCGTCTCGCCCCGGATCAGCCTGAGGTCACCGGTCCAGGAGACGCTGCCGCCGGTGAAGGAGTTGTCGCCGGCCAGCATCGGCTGGCTGTCCGCCATCGGTCCCGGGTCGACGCCCGGATAGTTCTCCAGTCCCCAGCGGGCGACGGCGGGCGTCGGCCGGGCCGCGGTGAACTCGTGCGAGCCGTAGCCGACGTTGCCGGCGCCGTCGACGGCGGAGACGGAGATGGTGTTCTGGCCGTACTTCGGCACCATGAGCGACACGCTGGCCTGCTTGCCCGTGACGCGGAACCCCGTCGACGGGTCGATCCAGGTGCCGGTCGTGGCGGCGATCTCCGTGGTGGGCGGGTTCACCCAGCCGTACCGGAACTTCGTCACGGTGGTGTCGGTGGAGCGGACCGCGAAGGTGGCCACGGTGCCCGGCACCGGGGGCGCGGAGGTGAGCGTCGCGGTCACGGGCGGCACCTTCGTGTCGGCCACGAACTTGCACCAGTCGGACCAGACGCTGGTGCGGCTGTAGGGGGCGGGGTCGGTGGCCCTGGCGCGGAACGCGTACGTGACGGCCTCGGACACGGTCACCGCCGCCGTGGTGGAACGGCCGCCGGCGGGCACGGATGCTCCGGCGGGTGGCGTCCGGCGCGGCGTCGACGCGTCGATGACCCCGCTGGCGGGCACCTGCACCCACTCGTACGCCGTGGCCAGCGCCTGGGTGCTGTCGGCGTCGGGGAAGATCGCCGAGAACGTCGGCTTCAGGGTGCCGACGACCAGCGTGGTGTTGGCCGGGCAGGCCACGCCGGCCGCCTGGAGGCTGCTCGGCTTGCCGGGGATGTTGTCGTAGTCGACCACGAGCTTGGCGTTGTTGGGGAAGAACTTCTTCCACCTGTCGGTGGTGGACTCGCCCGAACCGTCGGTGGCGCTGCACGCGCAGAACGCGAACGTGATGTTCGTGGCGTTGCTGGTCGCGTGGGTCTGGATGACGCTGGTGACGGCCGAGCCGGTGAAGTTGACCGTCATGTCCGGCTGCGGGGAGTCCGAGCAGCCCGAGCCCTCGTTGGCGTGCGAGCTGGCCGAGGACTTCAGGCTGTTCAGCTTCGGCGACCAGCCGGTACGCGGCGTCGAGGCGATGCCCCCGGAGTGGTACATGTACGTCGGCGTGTTGCCGCAGGACCAGGAGTGGTCGAGCTTCATCTGCACGTACGCCGACTCGATGTGCTTGCCCCGCATCGCGGTGAGGGGGAAGTCGAAGAACGACCGGTAGAGCTTGCCGGAGTCCGGGTCCCTGCCGACGCGGGCGACGGTCGTGTCGGTGTTGTTGGAGTTGTTGTTGGTCGCGTACGCCCATCGGGACTTGCCGGTCGACCAGGCGGGGTCGATGTAGACGGGGTAGGCCGCGTCCGGTGCGAGCAGCTTCGCGTCCGGCCGCAACACCAGGTCGCCGCCGGCCACCTCGACACCCACCGGCGCGGTCTTCGCCGCGTCGCCCGGCGCCGCCGACGACGACCGCGACGGCAGCCCGCCGCCGGTCCGGGCGTCGGCGCGGTCCGCTGCGGCCGAACGGGCCGGGGCAGCAGGCGCGGTGTCGTTCGAGTCCCACATCACCGCGGGTTCGGCGGAGGCCAACACCTCACCGCCCGCCGTCGCGGTGAGCCGGCCATCCGCGCCCCGCACCACCCGGGCGTCGCCGCCCAGGTCGAACCGCAACTCCCGCAACCTCGGATCCGCCGCCGCCCGCGCATCCCTCACCACGAACACATGCGTGAACCCCGTCCGCGTCGCCCGCAACACCAGATCCGTCCCCGGCAACACCTCCGCATACGTCGCCGCATCACCACTGACCGACGGCCTCGGCAACCCACCCGGCCACGACAAACTCAGCGACTTCCCCCGCCGCACCAACGTCACCGCCGCACCCGCACCACCATCGGAAAACCACACATCCGCCACCGACGCCACCGGACGCCAACCACCCGACACCCGCCGCAACGACAGATCCACATCCACCCACGAACCATCCGACCGCTTCACCCGCTGCGGCACCACCGCCGACTCCACCGTGAAACCACCCGACGGATTCGCGAACACCTGCGACAACTCCGTCCGCGCCGACGCCACCTCCACCCGCCGACCCGACCGCACCGCCACCACAGCCGCCGACCCCGCATCCGGCGCCACCGACACATCCGACCCCACCACGGGCCTCGCGGGCTCCGCCCGCGCCACCGACGGCACCGTCACGACCGAGGCGGCGAGGGTGCCGACCACGAACGCGGCGAGCGCGGCGCCGGCCCCTGTGGTGCGCTTTGATGGTGTTTTGTGCAGCTTTTCAGGGACGCGTGTCACCGTGCCTCCAGGCGTGGTCAGAATCGGCGGAACTGCGGCGAGAGGGTCTGGGGCGCTCAGCCCACGGTCTCGGTGGCCTTGGTGGATTCCGCGGCGAAGATCTCCTTCACGGCGACGGCGTTCAGCGCACCCTGGCGCAGCCCGACGTCGTCGATGTCGCCGTGCCAGCGGTCGACCAGCAGAGGGCTGCCGCCGGGCGGGGTGTAGCGGGCCGCGCCGAGATAGAGCGGACCGGTGGCGTCGAAGGCGCCGGTGAAGGACCCGGTCCCGTACGGCACCGTCGACTCCAGGTTGCCGTTGACGTAGAGCCGGACCTCCCGGCGGGACTGGTCGTAGACTCCGACCAGGTGCGTCCAGGCCGACAGGTCGTCGTCGTTCATCACCCGGGACGTCATCATCGCGTCGACCACCCGGCCGTTGAGCCCGTCGACGTCGACGCCGAAGACGCTGAAGGACCAGCGGTGCTCCACCGTCCCGTTGACCGTCTTCTGCCGCTGCCCGAGATAGAAGGCGGACTGCTTCGTACCGATCTGCGCGACGGCCGTCTGCATGCCCAGCGACTTCGGCCGCACCCACGCGGTCACGGAGAAGGACTGGTCGGTACGCAGCACCCGCCCGTCCTGCCAGACCGGCTGCGCGCCGGTGCCGGTGTTGTCCTGCGAACGGCCGTACTCGACGGTGGCCTGGGTGGGATCGTCGACGGCCTCCGAGTCGAAGGAGAGGAACGCCTCACGGCCGTCGTCGCCCGTGGCGACGCCCTTGGTCAGGGCCAGCCGGCGGCCGAACTGCCCGGCCTCCGGCGCCTCGCAGAGGAACGGCTCCGTCGTCTCCTCGTAGCACGCCACGGCGCCGGCGAAGTCCCAGTCGCCCACCATGACGCTGCTGAGCATGCCCGGCTCGTCGAAGCCACCCGCCCCGGGATCCTCGGTGCGCTGGCCGGTGAAGTCGTGCTCGACCAGCGCCCGGTCGTACACCTGCACGTCGGCGATCGAACCCTTGAAGTGGTTGTTGGAGACGCCGGGGCCCGCGTGCCGACCGATCTGGAAGCCGTTCGTGGCGTTCCAGGCGCTGGTCCACGGCGCGGTGGCGACCGCGACGCCGTCGACGAAGAGGGTCAGCGTGCGGGCCGCCTCGTCGTAGGAGAAGGCGACGTGCTGCCAGCGCCCGACGTCGGCGCTGGTGATGGCGGTCGGCGCGGAGACACCGCCGTAGGTGGCGGCGTCGCAGTCGGTGCTGCGGGTGGTGACGTTCCACTTCGGCACCCCGGCGGTCAGGACGACGCCGAAGAAGAACCCGTACATGCAGGCGCCGCTCTGCGTGGCGACGGCCATGTTCTGCGTCGGCAGGCTGGACAGCCGCACCCAGGCGGCGACGCCGTACGACTTCGAGGTGTCCACCACCGGCCCGGCCGTCCGCAGGTGGGCCGTGGTGCCGTTGAGGGTGGCCGTGTGCCCACGGACGATCCGGGCGTCCTTGGCCCAGGTGACGTCGGTGGCGGTCAGGGGCGTGTCGCCGCGCAGCGCCGGCTGGCCGTCCGCCAGCGGTCCCGGCTCGACGCCCGGGTAGTCCTCCAGCCCCCAGCGGGCGACGGCGGGCGACGGCCGGGACGCGACGAACTCCGCGGAGCCGTCACCCACGTTCCCCGCGCCGTCGATGGCCTTGACGTGCAGGGTGTTCTGGCCGTACTTCGGCACCGACAGCGAGACCGACGCCTTCTTCACGCAGGTCGACGTGCCGGTCTCCGCGTCGTACGAGCAGGCGGTCGTCGCGGGGACCTCCCGGGTGCCGGGCGCGACCCAGCCGTACCGGAACTTCGTCACGGTGGTGTCGGTGGAGCTGAGACCGAAGGTCACGACCGTGCCGGGCAGCGGACTCGGATCACCGGCCAGGCCGACGCTCACCGGGGGCACCTTGGTGTCGATCCGGAACTCGCACCACGGCGACCAGGGGCTGGTGCGGCTGTAGGGGGCGGGATCGGTGGCCCGCGCGCGGAAGGCGTACGACCTGCCCTCGACCAGGCCGGTGAGCGGCGCCGTGACGGAGCGGCCGCCGGCCGGCACCGACGCTCCCACCGGCGCGGGCTTGCGCGGGGTGGAGTCGTTGTAGGTGCCGGTGCCGGGAATCTCCAGCCACTCGTACGCGGTCGTCAACGCCTGGGTGCTGTCGGCGTCCGGGAAGATCGCCGAGAGGGTGGGGTTCAGGGTGGCCACGCCGATGCGCTGGTCCGGCGTGCACGCCACGCCCTGCGCCTGGAGGTTCCTGGGCGCACCGGGGACCGAGTCGAAGTCGACGACCAGCTTGGCGCTGGCGGGCCAGAACTTCTTCCACCGGTCGGTGGTCGACTCGCCCGAGCCGTCGGTGCCGCTGCACGCGCAGAACGCCAGGGTGATGTTGGTCCAGTTGTTGGTGGCGTGGGTCTGGATGACGCTGGTGACGGCCGAGCCGGTGAAGTTGACCGTCATGTCCGGCTGCGGGGAGTCCGAGCAGCCGTAGCCCTCGTTGGCGTGCGAGCTGGCCGAAGACTTCAGGCTGTTCAGCTTCGGCGACCAGCCGGTACGCGGCGTCGAGGCGATGCCGGCCGAGTGGTACATGTACGTGGGCGTGCTGGTGCAGGACCAGGAGTGGTCGAGCTTCATCTGCACGTACGCCGACTCGATGTGCTTGCCCTTGAGGGCCGACAGCGGAAAGTCGAAGTAGGACCGGTAGAGCTTGCCGGAGTCGGGGTCCCTGCCGACGCGGGCGACGGTCGTGTCGGTGTTGTTGGTGTTGTTGTTGGTCGCGTACGCCCACCGGGACTTGCCGGTCGACCAGGCGGGGTCGATGTAGACGGGGTAGGCCGCGTCCGGTGCGAGCAGCTTCGCGTCCGGCCGCAGCACCAGGCGCCGGGCGGAGATCTCGGTGCCGACGGGCGCCGTCCTGGCCCGGTCACCCGGAGCGGACGACGAGGACGGCGTCACCGCGGCGTTCCCACCGGCCGCGCCGGCCCGGGCCCCCGGGGTCGACGCCGCGGCGGTGGCGGAGTCCCACATGACGGCGGGTTCGGCGGAGGCGATCTGCTCGCCGCCCGCCGTCGCGGTGAGCCGGCCGTTGGCGCCCCGCACCACCCGGGCGTCGCCGCCCAGGTCGAACCGCAACTCCCGCAACCTCGGATCCGCCGCCGCCCGCGCATCCTTCACCACGAACACATGCGTGAACCCCGTCCGCGTCGCCCGCAACACCAGATCCGTCCCCGGCAACACCTCCGCATACGTCGCCGCATCACCACTGACCGACGGCCTCGGCAACCCACCCGGCCACGACAAACTCAGCGACTTCCCCCGCCGCACCAACGTCACCGCCGCACCCGCACCACCATCGGAAAACCACACATCCGCCACCGACGCCACCGGACGCCAACCACCCGACACCCGCCGCAACGACAGATCCACATCCACCCACGAACCATCCGACCGCTTCACCCGCTGCGGCACCACCGCCGACTCCACCGTGAAACCACCCGACGGATTCGCGAACACCTGCGACAACTCCGTCCGCGCCGACGCCACCTCCACCCGCCGACCCGACCGCACCGCCACCACAGCCGCCGACCCCGCATCCGGCGCCACCGACACATCCGACCCCACCACGGGCCTCGCGGGCTCCGCCCGCGCCACCGACGGCACCGTCACGACCGACGCCGCCAGGGCCACGGACACCGCCGCCGCGAGCAGCCCGACACCTCTCGACCTGCGCCCAGGCAGCTGCCAGCGGCCAGCAGTCATCGCAATCCCCCGTGAAGATGAGAACCAGTCGGGCGAACTGTAGGGGCGCCTCCGACCCTTGTCCATATCGATCACGATGCGTGAGCCGAAAAGGGACACCGCCACCCAGCGGGCATCGGGAAAACACCCACCGTGAGCGCCCGCCGGCCCACCCGACGACAATCGTCCACTGTGGCCGAGCGACGTCGGTCAGTCCATCGTCGCGCCCGTCGCCGACAGCAGCGCCGCCTCCCGGTCCGGGGCCAGGCCGACGGGGGCGCGCTGCGGGCGGCCGGCCCGCGGCGGAACCGTGCCGACCCCCCGCAGCCAGGCCCAGGTGTCCGCGACCGTCTCGGCCACCGGGCGGCAGGTCAGCCCCGCCGCGTACGCCCGCTCGACGCCGCGTTCCTGCAACCAGCGGTATTCGTGCCCGGCCGGGATCCAGACCGGCAGGTCGTTCCACGGCACCACTCCGGCGGCCAGGATCGGCTCGGGATCGGTCCAGCGCAGCCGGGCGTCGGCGCCGGTGGCCGCGACGCAGGCGTCGAGCAGCTCACCCATGGTGGCGTGCCCGGTGCGGCTCACCACGTTGAACGTCCCGCCCAGCCCCTCCGCGCCCCGGTCCAGCATCCAGCCCGCCAGGTCCCGGACGTCGACGTACTGCACCGGCAGGTCGACCGGGCCCGGCGCCAGCACGTCTCCGCCCCGGGCGATGCGCCCCAGCCACCAGGGCAGCCGGCCGATGTCCTCCCCCGGCCCCAGGATCAGCCCCGCCCGGGCGATCAGCGCCCGGGCGCCGAACACCTCTCGCACGGCCCGCTCCCCGCCGGCCTTGTTGTGCGCGTAGTCGGCGTCGTCGGCGTCCGGCTCGCCGCCCACCACGGGGGCGTCCTCGCCCACGCCGGGCGCGACGGGCGGGGCGTAGACCGAGCCGCTGGAGACGTAGACGTACGCGCCGACCCGGCCGGCCAGCGCGCGGGCGGCGTCCCGTGCCGCCCGGGGGGCGCCGTCCCAGGTGTCGACCACCACGTCCCACTCGCCGCCCGCCAGGGCCGCGAGGCCGCCGGGCGCCGTCCGGTCACCCCGCAGCCGGTGTACGCCCTCCGGCGTCGCCCCGTGCAGGCCCCGGTTGAACACCGTCACCGACCAGCCCCGACGCACCCCCTCGGCCACCGTCGCGCCACCCACGAAGCCCGTCCCACCCAGCACCAGCAGTCTCATGCGTCCACTGTGCCGGCTCGGGGCGGCGATCCGGCCGGTGTTCACGGTGAGCGGATCTGCCCACGGCAGAACCGGCGACCGGCGAGCGGCCTCCTGCTGTCGGAGGAGGCGCCGGGAGCCACCGCGACCGGCCGTAGGCCGCTCGAACGCGATGGCGACAGCATCTACGATCACACGACCTTCCCCCTCGACGAGCGGACCTTCGCGGCGGCCTTCGACGAGGAAGATCTGGTCATCGCGCCGGCCGGCCGCGAATCCGACGTGGACGCCACGATCGCCTGGACGGTCGGCTCCCGCTACTCGTGGCCGCTGCGCTGGGGGGCACCACGTTCGCCGCCGACGTGCGGGAGGCCTACGACCACGCCGATGCCGATGGGCTGACACGCATGGTCCTCGCCGAGGTCCTCGGTCTCGAGGGCTACTGATTCTCACGGTGGCGGGGTCGGTGCGGCAGTCGCGAGCTGACAGGCCCCGGCACCGTCCCGAGAGTGTCCGGCTCGCGGTGGCTGAGAGTCCGGGGCCGGGCGGGCGGCGCGGTGTTCAGCGGGAGGTGGTCGAGTCGTAGGCCGACCGCGCGGCGTCGACGTCGACGGGGGTGCGAATGCTGGTGGGCGATACTGGGTTTGAACCAGTGACCTCTTCCGTGTCAAGGAAGCGCGCTCCCACTGCGCCAATCGCCCGGGGTGACCGCCAGGTCCGGCGGGCCGGACCGCGAACAGGCGGATCGCGAGCGGACGACGGGATTCGAACCCGCGACCCTCACCTTGGCAAGGTGATGCGCTACCAGCTGCGCTACGTCCGCGTGCCGCCGGCGTTCGTCGGCGACGGGGGAAACTCTACCCGACGGCAAGATCGCCCGGCACTCGACCCCGCCGGTGCCGACGGGTCGCCTCCCACGCCGGGATGATTGCGCTGGTCAGCCACGGGGTACTGATGACCCTCGACAGCACACCACATCCCCTGACCAAGGAGGCTGTCGTGGGTATCGGCACCAGCATCTTCCTGATCGCGCTCGGCGCGATCCTCACCTTCGCGCTCGACGCGAGCCTCGGCGGCATCAACCTCGACGTCGTCGGCTGGATCCTGATGGCGGCCGGTGTGCTCGGCCTCATCATGACCACCCTCATCTGGGGCCGCCGGCGCCAGGTGGTCAGCACGACCGAGCCGGTGGAGTACCGGCGGGTCGAGGAGCGCCGGGACGTCGCCCCGCCGCTCTGACCCGTGGATCAGCCCGGGGCGGCGGAGGCGGCGAGGAAGCCCCTCGAAGGGACTCTGGGAAACGGCGAAGGCCCGTCACCTGATGGTGACGGGCCTTCCTGCTGGTGGGCGATACTGGGTTTGAACCAGTGACCTCTTCCGTGTCAAGGAAGCGCGCTCCCACTGCGCCAATCGCCCTCGTCTGTTACCGAGGTGGGGACGGGATTTGAACCCGCGTACACGGCTTTGCAGGCCGTTGCCTCGCCTCTCGGCCACCCCACCGAGGTTGCCCCCGTCATGCGTGGCGGCATCTCCGAGCGGACGACGGGATTCGAACCCGCGACCCTCACCTTGGCAAGGTGATGCGCTACCAGCTGCGCTACGTCCGCGTGTCTCCGGCGTTAACCGGTGACGGGTGAGAACTTTAGCCGAGCCGGCGAGCGGTTGCCAAATCGGGGTGATGCTCGGCGCGTCCGGAAGTGTCGGGCCGTCCCACGGCTGAGCTTCCTAGGAGACTGGGTTGAGCGAATGCGCCCTTTCGCGCGCCGAGGGCCTGGCGAGGACCGCGCACCGCAGGATCGCCCCGAAATTGGTCGAAACTGTCCGGATTCCGACTCCAGGGAGGGTGGCCGGGCCGTGATCGGTGACTGCCTGTGTTCAAGCTGATGGGCTACGGTAACGGCGTGACGAGACGTGCGGCCGAGATCCGCCTGGATGCCCTGCTGCGCACCGCCTGCGACGTGATCGTGGAACGCGGCCTGGCCAACACGCGCACGGCCGACGTGGCGCAGGCGGCCGGGGTGAGCCAGGCGCTGGTCTTCTACCACTTCGCCACGAAGGACCGGCTGCTCGCGCAGGCGTTCGCGTACGCGGTCGAGCAGGACCTGGCCCGGCTGGACGCGGTGATGCGGTCCAGCGCCCCGCCCCTGACCAAGCTGCGCCGGATCGTCAAGCTCTACACCCCGGCCGGCAGGGCCACGTCCTGGGCGATGTGGATCGACGGCTGGGCGGAGTCGCTGCGCACCCCGGAGCTGGAGAAGGTCTCCCGCCGGCTCGACCTGCGCTGGCGGGAGGATCTGGCGACGGTGATCTCGCAGGGGGTCCGCGACGGCACCTTCGAGTGCGCCGACCCGGCCGGCGCCGCGTGGCGGATCAGCGCCGTGATGGACGGCCTGGCCGTGCAGCTCGCGGTGCACGACCGGGTGATCTCCCGCCGCCAGTTCGCCGAGTGGGTCCGCCTGGTCACCGCCCGCGAGCTGGGGCTGGACCCGGACCAGCTCGACTGATCCGGGCCGCCGCGAGGGGCCGCCGCGACGGCCCGGCGACAGCCCGGCTCCGGCCGCCGGAACGGCGTGAGCCCGGCCGGCGGAACAGGCGTGAGCCCGGCCGGCAGAACAGGCGTGAGCCCGGCCGGCAGAACAGGCGTGAGCCCGGCCGGCAGAACGGGCGTGAGCCCGGCCGGCGGATCGGCTCGGCGCGGACCGGCAAAACGGCTCCGCGAGGGATGCCAGCCGGAACAATCGTCGGCATGGACCCGCTGGAGACGTACCGCCGCAGCCTGGCCGAGTTCACCGAGCGGGTGGAGCTGATCGGCCCCGGGCAGTGGTCGGACCCGACCCCCTGCCCCGACTGGGACGTCCGGACGCTGGTCAACCACGTCGTCGGCGAGGACCGCTGGAGCGTGCCGCTGCTCGCCGGCCGGACGATCGAGGAGGTCGGCGACCGCTACGAGGGCGACCTGCTCGGCCCGGACCCGGTCGCCGCGGCCCGGGAGGCGGCGGCGCAGACGGAGCTGGCCTTCACCCACCCCGGGGCGCTGGACCGCACCGTCGCGCTCTCCGCCGGCGAGACCCCGGCCGACGAGTACCTGCGCCAGCTCACCGCGGAGCACCTGATCCACGGATGGGACCTGGCCGTGGCGATCGGCGCGGACCCCCGGCTGGACGCGGACGCGGTCGCCGAGTGCGCCCGCTGGTTCGGCGGGCGCGTCGGCGACTACCGCCGGGACGGGCTGGTCCGGCCGGAGGTCGACCTGCCGGCGGAGGCCGACCGGCAGGACCGGCTCGTGGCCGCCTTCGGCC
The DNA here is from genome assembly GCF_900090315.1 of Micromonospora citrea. NCBI lineage: Bacteria > Bacillati > Actinomycetota > Actinomycetes > Micromonosporales > Micromonosporaceae > Micromonospora > Micromonospora citrea. Next base: position 1,655,412 of record NZ_FMHZ01000002.1, read on the forward strand.
GCGACCCCGACTGGGCGCCCTGACCGGAGCACCGTCAGCCGGCGTACGGCTCGGAGGCGGTCGCGGACGGACGGGGCCGGCGCTCCCGCAGCCGGCGCAGGGCCGGCGGGTGGACGTTGGCGCGGGTGAGGTCGCCGCCGTAGTGGGCGAGCACCCGGTGGTCCATGATCCGGCGCCACACGGGCGGCACCAGCGCGGCGACCACCATCGTGGCGTAGCCGGCGGGCAACTGCGGGGAGGACTCGAAGCTGCGCAGCGTCTGGTAGCGGCGCAGCGGGTTCGCGTGGTGGTCGCTGTGCCGCTGGAGCTGGAAGAGGAAGACGTTGGTCACCGTGCGGTCGCTGTTCCAGCTGTGCCGGGGATCGACCTTCTCGTAGCGGCCGGCGGGGGTGCGTTGCCGGGCCAGCCCGTAGTGCTCCAGGTAGTTGACCACCTCGAGCAGGCTGAACCCGACCACCGCCTGGAGTGCCAGGAACGGCAGCACCCCCGGCCCGAAGGCCACGACCAGCGCGGTGTAGAGCACCAGGGTCATCGCGTACGCGTTCAGGATCTCGTTGCGCCAGGTCCACGGGCTGCGACCGCGGCGGCGGAACCGGCCCGCCTCCAGCCGCCACGCCGAGCGCAGGCTCCCGAGGACCGTACGCGGCCAGAACGCCCAGAAGCTCTCCCCCAGCCGCGAGCTGGCCGGGTCCTCCGGCGTGGCGACGCGGGTGTGGTGGCCCCGGTTGTGCTCGACGTGGAAGTGCCCGTACGCGGCCGGGGCGAGGGCCACCTTGGACAGCCAGCGCTCCAGCGTCTCGCGCTTGTGGCCGAGCTCGTGGGCGGTGTTGATGGCGATGCCGTCCACCACGCCGATCGTGGCGACCAGGCCGGCCGCGCCGACGACCGACAGGTCGCCCCGGGTCCAGACCGCGCAGCAGAGCACCAGCCCCGCGTACTGGGCCGGCAGGTAGAGGTAGGTGAGCCAGCGGTAGTAGCCGTCGGCCGCCAGCCGGGGCACCGCCTCGTCGGGCGGGTTGCGCCGGTCGTCGCCGACGAGCAGGTCGACCACGGGGATCAGCACGAAGACGACGGCGGGGGTGAGCCACCAGGCCCATCCGCCGCCGGTGGCCCGCCAGACCGCCCAGGCGAGGAAGGGCAGCGCCGGGACGAGCAGCGCCAGCGGCCAGAGCGGCTTCCGGGCGTCCCGCCACGCGGACGCGCCGGTCGACGCGGCGTCGACGGCCATGGCCGACCTCCGATCTGCGGCGATCCACCCCGACTGTGGCATCCGCGACCACGATTTACAAGGGTCGACTCCTTGTAAACCCGCCTCGACGCCGGGTTCGCCTTGAGTAGGCGCGACCCTTGTTCCGGTCGATCCGGGCTGATATCTACAGATGCGCATGCGTCACCACACGCTGCGCGGGCCGGCGGAGGACCGGCCACCCCGCTCCCACGAGGAGGTCCCGTGGCACAACCGGAGTGGACACCCTGGATGAGCCGGCGCCGACGCCGGCTCGTCCCCGTTCTGGCGGCGACCGCGGTGGCGGCCGCGCTGCTCCCCGCCGGCCCCACCGCCGCCACCCCCGCCGGCGGGGCTGCCGCCGAGCGGCGCTCCGGCCCGTTCGCCGAGGGCCACCAGCACGCCGACGTCGACAACCGCCCCGGCGCCGCCGCCCCCGACGCGCGGCAGCGGGGCCTGGCCCGCAGGGCCGACCCGGACGCCCGCTGGAACCGGCTCGGCACCCCGCACGCGCTCGGGCCCGGCCGCACCCCGCTCGCCACCGGCCTCCCCGCCGACCCGGAGGCGGCCGCCCGCGCGTACCTGACCGGCAACCGGGACCTCTTCGGCTTGGACGCCGCCGCGGTCGAGGCGATGGACCGCCTGCTGGTCCGCCCGGTCGGCGACGGCGCGGTGGTCACCCTCCGGCAGCGCTTCGGCGCCCTGCCCGCCGGGCACGACGGGCTGGTCACCGTCGCGGTCGCCGCCGGCTCGGTCCTGGCGGTGAGCTCCTCGCTCTCCCGGGACACCACCGCGCCGTCACCCGCCACCCTCACCGACGAGCAGGCGTACGCCGCGGCGCTCGCCGACGCCGGCCTCGCCGCGGACGCCGTCCGCGACCACAGCGTGCGGGCCGTCGCCGTGCCCACCCCGCTCGACGGCCCCCGGGCCGCGTACGAGGTGACCCTGATCGGCGCCGACGCCGACGAGCCGGCCGCCTTCACCACCTACGTCGACGGCGTCACCGGGCGGGTGCTGGTCCGCGAGGACCTGGTCGACTTCGACTCCGACAACCCGAGCTGGGCGGTCTTCCCGGCCACCCCGCCGCGCGACCTCGGCCCCGGGCAGGATCCCCGGGTGCGCTGGTGCGGCGACCCGGCGCCGGACTGCTGGGCGGCGTTCCGCGACCCGGCCACCGGCCAGCCGTGGGACGTCGACGCGGCCACCGGCACGCCGACCGGCACCGCGCGCGGCAACTCCGCCAACACCGTGCGGTCCTGGGGCGCCGGCACGCCGGCCGTCCCGGCCACGCCCAGCCCGGAGCGCCGCTACGAGTACCCGTTCACCGACCAGTGGCACCAGGCCCGCTGCAACCCCGAGGTGTTCACCTCGGCGCAGCGCAACGACGGCGACGCCGCGATCGGCAACCTCTTCGCCATGCACAACCGGATGCACGACTGGGCCTGGCACCTCGGCTTCACCGAGGCGACCTGGAACCTCCAGGCGGTCAACCTGACCCCCGACGGCCGGGGCGGCGACGCCGAGCAGGGCCGCGCGCAGCAGGGCGCGCTGACCGGCAACCGGAACAACGCCAACCAGGGCACGCCGCGCGACGGGCTGCCGCCGACCACCAACATGTACCTGTGGCAGCCGCAGGCCGGCGGGCCGTACCCGCCCTGCGTCGATGGCGACTACGACATGACGGTGATCGGGCACGAGTACACCCACGCCATCACCAACCGCATGATCGCCGGCCCGGACAGCGGCATCGGCGGGCACCAGGGCGGCTCGATGGGCGAGTCGTGGAGCGACCTGCTCGCCGCCGAGTACCTGTTCCAGCACGGGCTGCGCGCCCCCGGCGAGACGCCCTACGTGACCGGCGGCTACGTCACCGGAAACCTGGTCAGCGGCATCCGCAACCACGACTTCAGCCGCAGCCCGCTGAACTACTCCGACGTCGGCTACCACAGCAGCGGCCCGGCGGTGCACGCCGACGGCGAGATCTGGAGCGCGACCAACTTCCGGGTCCGGGCAGCCCTGATGAAGCGCTACGGCGTCGGCACCCCGCAGCGGCAGCTCGACTGCGCGCGCGGCGCGGTGGCCGTGGACCAGTGCCCGGGCAACCGGCGCTGGTCGCAACTGGTGTTCGACTCGTTCCTGCTCCAGGCGGCCAGCCAGGTCAGCATGCTCGACATGCGGGACAACATGCTCACCGCCGACCTGCTCCGCTTCGGCGGCGCCAACCAGGACCTGATCTGGGCCGAGTTCGCCCGATCCGGGATGGGCCGGGACGCCGCCACCAACGGCGCCTCCGACACCGACCCGACCCCGAGCTTCGCCGCTCCGGGCGCCGACAACGCCGTGCTCACCCTGCGCCCGAAGGGCGACAGCGCCGACGCGCCGATCCGGGTGTACGTCGGGGCGTACGAGGCACGGGCGGTACCGGTGGCCGACACCGACCCGGCGACGGCGCTGCCGGACACCGTCGAGCTGGTGCCCGGCACCTACCAGTTGCTCGCCGTCGCGCCCGGCTTCGGCCACCAGCGGCTCACCGTGGTCGCCACCGCCGGCCGGGAGGGGTACGTCGACCTGCGGATGAGCCGCAACCTGACGTCGACCGTGTCGGGCGCTACGGTCAGCGGCGACGGGGTCAACCTGGACCGGATCGCCGACGACACCGAGGCGACCAACTGGGCCTCCCTCGACGGCGTGGCCGGCCGGCAGGTCACGGTGGCGCTGCCCGGGGACGCCCCGCACGTCGTCAAGCGGGTGAACGTCAGCGCGATGCTGCGCCCGACGATCCCCGGCGACGCCGACCCGGGCAGCCAGAACTCGCTCAGCGCGCTGCGCTCGTTCGCGGTCTCCGCCTGCAACGCGAAGACCACCGACTGCGCCGACCCGGCGAACTGGCGGCGGATCCACACCAGCGCGCCCGACGCGTTCCCGGGCGGGGCCTACCGGGCGTACGTGCGGGACATCAGCCTGCGCTCGTTCCCGGTGCCGACCACCCTCGCCACGCACCTGCGGCTGGAGGTGCTGGCCAGCCAGTGCACGGGCGGGCCGGACTACGCCGGCGAGCAGGACGACGACCCGGCGACCACCACCGACTGCGCGACCGCGAGCCCGGCGCGTACCCAGGTGCGGATCGCCGAGTTCCAGGCGTTCTCGAAGTGACCGCCCCGTCGGGGCCGGTCGGCGTGCCGGCCGGCCCCGGCGGGCCGGTGCGGCAGCCGCGGTGACAGGCCGGTGCACGATCAGCGGCCGGCCGGCCGCCACCGTCGGGCCACGGCGGGCCGCTCCCACCGCCGGGCCGGCCCGACGTCGTCGACCGGGCCGTCGTCGCCGTCCGGGCCGGTCGCCCTGGTCAGCTGACGCAGCCGCAGCAGCAGGCCGGCCCCGAGCGAGAGCAGCAGCCCGCCGAGCAGGAACGCGGCCTGCACCACCCCGAACCCGCCGGAACGGGCGACCGGCCGTCCCGCCCCGGCCGCCGAAGGCGCCGCGTCGGTGGCCGGCTCGTCGGCGGCGGGCGGCCCGGCGGGCTCCGTCGCCGGTTCGCCCGGTTCGCTCGGGGCGGGATCCGGCTCCGGAGTGGGGGTCGGGTCGCCGGCCGGACCGACCACCGACCGGGTGGCCGTCTGCCGGGACAGCAGCCGCAGGTTCCGGTCGTACGCCTCGGCCTCGAGGGTGATCCGCCCCCGGGTGATCTCCTCGGCGAAGGCCAGCCGGTAGCGGGCGGTGACCGTGCGGCCGGGGCAGAGCGTGCCCGGGTCGAGCCGCCGGTCGGTCAGCCGGGCCACGTCCCCGTCGGTGCGGATCTCCAGCGGGAACGAGCCGGTCTCCTCGATCCGGTCCATCCGCACCTGGTCGAGGCGGATCCCCCGCACCCGCAGCACCATCGACCAGCGGACCTTCACGCAGCCGCCGGCGTCGCGGGAGACCACTGCCGAGACGGTCGTCACCCGGCCGCCGCCGGTGAACTCGTCCGGCAGGCCGCTCAGCTCTGTACTGAAGGCCGCCGACGCGGGCGGGGGCGCGGCGAGGGTCGCCCCGGTCAGGCAGGCCGCCACCGCCCCGGTCCGCAGCGCGTACCGCCACACCGTCGCCACCGTCGCCTCCCGTCGTCTCCCCCCTGCCCCGCAACGCTGCCAGCCCCGCCGGCCGGCCGGTAGACGGGCGTGTTCGCACCGGTCGCCAAGCGCGGGGGCGGCTTTCACCGTCCGTGGTGAACCGGTCACCGCCGCCCCGCGACACGCCGGCGCCGGTCGGCGGGGACAATCGGTGGCGTGTCCGACCTCTCCACCGCGTTCGTCCGGCTGCACGCCCGCCTCGCCCCGGTCGCCTTCGTCCCCGAGGTGCGGCTGCACCAGGCGGACGACGCCATCGGGCTGTGGGAGCTGACCGAGGGCGAGTTCCGCAGCGCGCAGCCGCCGCCGTTCTGGGCCTTCGCCTGGGCGGGCGGGCAGGCGCTGGCCCGGTACGTCACCGACCGCCCCGAGCTGGTCGCCGGCCGCCGGGTGCTCGACCTCGCCGCCGGCTCGGGCCTGGTCGGCATCGCGGCCGCGCGGGCCGGCGCCGCGAACGTCCGCGCCGTGGAGATCGACGAGCTGGCCGTCGCGGCCGTGGCGGTCAACGCCGAGGCCAACGGGGTACGCGTCGACGCCGAACTCGGGGACATCCTCGACGGCGACGCCGGCGGGGCCGAGGTGGTCTTCGCCGGGGACGTCTTCTACAGCCAGGCGATGACCAACCGGGTGCTGCGCTTCCTGCTGCGGGCCGCCCGCGCCGGGGCCCAGGTGCTGGTCGGCGACCCCGGTCGGGCGTTCCTGCCCCGGGACCGCTTCGACGAGCTGGCCGCCTACGACGTGCCGGTGCCCGAGACGCTGGAGAGCGTACGGGTGAAGCGCACCACGGTGTGGCAGTTGCGGGCCGGGCTGCCGGGGGCCGCCCGCTAGCGTGTCGGCGTGCTGTTCCGGAGCTGGGCGCAGACCGCCGACGCGCACTGGCCGGACGTGGCCCGGGTGCCCGACCACGTGGGCGTCGAGCATCTGGTGGTGACCCGGCACGCGCTGGTCCGCCAGGTGCTGACCGACCCGGTGACCTATCGGCCGGACAACGCGCTCGACGCGGTGACCCCGGTCCCGGTGGCCGCGCTGCGGGTGCTGGCCGGGCACCGGTTCCGGCTGCCGCCCACCCTGGCGAACAACGGCGGCGACAGCCACCCGCAGATCCGGGCGGTCGTCGCCGACGCCCTGCACCCCACCCGGGTCGCCGCGCAGCGGCCCTGGCTGACGGCGCTGGTCCGGGAACGCCTCGCCGCCGTCGGCGCCGCCCTGGACGCGGGCGCGCCGGTCGACCTCCACGCCGAGCTGGCCGCCGACCTGCCGCTGCTGGTGCTGGCCCGGCTGGTCGAGCTGCCCGACGCCCCGGTGGGCGCGGTGAAGGAGTTCGCCCGCGCGGCGCTGGAGCTGTTCTGGGCGCCGCTGGACGCCGACCGGCAGGCGGTGCTGGCGGCCGAGGTGGGCCGGTTCCACCGGGTGCTGCGGGAGTTCGCGGCGACCGGGGGCGGGCTGGCGGGGTCGCTGCGGGCCGCCGGGCACCCGCCCGACGTGGTGGTCGGAGCGCTGTTCTTCCTGCTGGTCGCCGGCCAGGAGACCACCTCGCAGTTCCTCACGCTCCTGCTGCACCGGCTGGCCGGGGAGCCCGCGGTACGCGCCGGGCTGCGGGCCGGCACCGTCGCGGCCGCCGACGTGGTCGAGGAGGGGCTGCGGCTGGAGCCGCCGATCGTCACCTGGCGGCGGGTGGCCACCGTGGACACCACGCTGGGCGGCACAGCCGTGCCGGCGGGGAGCAGCATCGTGCTGTGGCTGGCCCGCGCCGGCCGCGACCCCGCCGCCGTGGCCGCGCCCGACGAGTTCCGGCCCGGCCAGCGCGGTTCCCGCCGGCACCTGGCCTTCGGGGCGGGCGCCCACCGCTGCGTCGGCGACCAGCTCGCCCGCATGGAGGCGGCGGTGGTCGTCGGCGAGACCGCGCCGCTGCTGGACGAGGTCACCGTGGTGCGGGCGCCGTGGTGCCCGGACAACCTCACCTTCCGGATGCCCGACGCCTTCGTCGTGCGCCGCGGCTGAACCGACCGCTGCGACCGGGACCCCCGCACCGAAGCGCGGGCGGCTCAGCCGGTGGGCTCGACCAGCCCCGCCTCGTACGCGAGGATCGCCGCCTGCACCCGGTTGCGCACCTCCAGCCGGGTGAAGACGCTGGTCAGGTAGCTCTTCACGGTGCCCTCGACCAGGTGCAGCCGCCGGGCGATCTCGGCGTTGGACAGCCCGGCCCCGACCAGCGCGAGCACCTCCCGCTCCCGCTCGGTCAGCCCGGCGAGCCGGTCCCGGGCCACCGGCCGGCGGGCCACCCGGTCCCCGCCCAGCTCGATCACCCGGCGGGCCACCCTCGGCGACAGGTAGGCGCCGCCGTCGGCGACGGCGTGCACCCCGGCGATCAGCTCGCGCGGGTCGCCGGCCTTGAGCAGGAAGCCGCTGGCGCCGTGGCCGAGGGCCCGGGCGACGTGGTCGTCCTCGCCGAAGGTGGTCAGCATGACCGTCGCCGTCTCCGGCACGAGGCGGCGGATCTCGGCGGCCGCGCTGAGCCCGTCCAGCCTCGGCATCCGGATGTCCAGCAGCGCCACCCGGGGACGGTGCGCCCGGACGAGGTCCACGGCGGCCCGACCGTCGGCGGCCTCCCCGACCACCTCGATCCCCGGGTCGGTGGCCAGGATGGCCCGGACACCGGCCCGGATCATCGCCTCGTCGTCGGCGAGGACGACCCGCACCGGGTTCCCCGTGTCAGCGTTCATCCGTTATCCGCTCCTTGCTGACCAGCCGGCCGTCGGCGAAGCAGAGTCGCCAGGTCGGCTCGGCCAGGGGGAAGTTACCGTCGGTGTAGTGCTCGCAGCCGGGCCGCACCACCGCGTCCGGCGGGTCGAGCTGCCGCCGGGGCAGCCCGGCCAGCGCGGCGCGCTCCGCGCCGAGGGGCATCCGCGCGAAGGTCTCGGCGTCCAGCACCGTCCCGGCGGTCACCACCGGGTAGTAGACCAGCGACAGAACCAGTGCGAGACCCGCCGGGGCGCCGAGCGCCGTCAGCAGGCTGCGCCGGACCCGGCGGCGGGCGTCGCGCAGCCGCCGCTCGGCCTCGCCGGGCCGCTCCCCCGCCGGGTCGTCGACCGCCGGGTCGGCATGCCAGGAGAGGTCCCCGGAGAAAACGGCGACGGACGCGGCGGCAAGGTCGCCGGTGGGGAAATCGGCGGCGGCAAGGTCGCCGGTGGGGAAATCGGCGGCGGCAAGGTCGGCGGCAGGGTGGTCGCCCACCGGCAGCCGAGCGCGGACGGTGAAGCCGCCACCCTCGGAACCGGCCGTCAGGGCCCCGCCGGCCAGGCGGACCCGCTCGGCGAGAGCGAGCAGCCCGGAGCCCGTGGACGGCGGGCCGGGCAGCGGCCCGGCCGGCGGCGGCGCGTTGACGACGGACACCCCGAGCCGGTCGCCGTCCCTGGTCAGCGCGACGGTGACGGCCGCGCCGGGGGCGTACCGGGCGGCGTTGGTGAGCGCCTCACGCACCACTCGGTGGACGGTGTGCGCGGTGGCCGCCGGCAGGTCCGGCAGCCCGTCCGGCGGGTCGACGTCGACCGCCATGCCGGCCTCGCGGGCCCGGTCGACCAGGTCGGCGACGGTCTCGTCCGCCGGACGGACGGTGGCCGCCCCGCCCTCCTCGCGCAGCACCCCGATGATGCCGTGCAGGCGTTCGGTGGCGGCCGCGACGCTGGCCCGCAACTCGCCGGCGGCGGTCCGGTGCGCGGGGGCGAGGTCGTCGGCGACCTCCAGGGCCGCCGCGCGCAGGGCGATCAGGCTCAGGTCGTGGCCGAGCGAGTCGTGCATCTCCTGGGCTATGCGGGCCCGCTCCCGCAGCCGGATCCGCTCGGCGGCACCCCGCTGCTCGCGGTGCCGCGCCTCGGCGTGCCGCCGGCCCGCATCGGCCAGGGCGGCCTGCTGGCGCCGGTGCCGGCCGACCAGCCACGGGAACACCCCGGCGAAGAGCAGCACCGAGGCCAGGAGGTACCAGGTGGCCGCGCCGGTGCCGAGCAGCCCCAGGTTGAGCACGGTGCCGCCGGCCGCCAGCGCGGCGAACGTGAGGGCGGCCGGCACGGCGGTGGCGCTGCGGCGACCGGTCAGGTAGCTGAACACCGGGATCGCGAAGAGGAAGTTGCCGTCCAGCAGCGACCCGAACACCGCCACGACGAGGGCGGCCACCGGCCAGCGCCGGCTCAGCGCGACCGCCGCGGCGAGCAACAGCAGCGCGCCCGCCGTCAGGGCGACGGTCCGCCCGGAGTGCGGCGGGGTGGCGCCCGCGTACCCGATCGGGGCGCCGGTCACCAGCCACAGCAGCACGTCACCGGAACGCCGCCGGACCTCCGCCCGGGACCACCACCCACCGCCCCGCTCGCTCTCCACGGCGGCCAGGCTACCCAGGCCCGACGCGGGCGGGCACCGACGAAAGTCAGGTGCTCAGCTGATCTCCTCGGCCCAGGCGCGCCAGTCGTCGAGCACCCCGTGGAGCGCCGGGGTGAGCCACCCGGGCGCGGAACGCCGGAACACCCCCGGATCCATCGACCCGGCGCCCGCCGGCAGCGCACCCAGCAGGTTCGGCACCAGCTCGGTGAGGTTGGCCCAGTGCACCAGCTCCGGCTCGGCCGGCCAGGCGCCGATCACCACGCCGGCCGGCACCGCCCTGCGCTCCAGGGCCTCCAGGGTGAGCGCCGTGTGGTTGAGGGTGCCCAGCCCGGCCCGGGCCACCACCACGGCCGGGGAGCCCAGCGAGACCGCCAGGTCGGCCACCGTCCAGGGCTCCCCCGACGGGCGCAGCCCCATCGGCACGAGCAGCCCGCCGGCACCCTCCACCAGCACCAGGTCGTGCTTCTCCGCCTCCTCGCGGACCGCGTCGACGGCGGTGTGGAGCTCCAGCGGCTCCAGCTCGGCGACCCGGGCCGCGGCCAGCGGGGCGAGCGGGTCGGGGAAGCTGGCCAGGGTGCGGCCGGTCAGCGGGGCGGCCAGTCGGTTGACGGCGTCGACGTCGCCGGGCTCGCCGCTGGCCGTACCGGTCTGGCCGGGCTTGACCACCGCGACGCGCAGGCCCGCGGCCTGCGCGGCGGCCGCGATCGCCGCCGTCACCACGGTCTTGCCGACCTCGGTGTCGGTGCCGGTGACCAGCACCGGCCCCCGCCACGGCACCGTCACGGCCGCACCTCGCACCGGCACGGCCGCACCCCGGCCCGCCGCCGCGGGGCTCGCGGGGCCAACTCACTCCTCGCGCCCACGACACCAACCTCGGTCCGCGACCGCGGGGCTCGCGGGGCCAACTCACTCCTCGCGCTCACGGCGCACACTCCACGATGGTCTCCAGGGCCCGCTCGAAGTCCCGCCGGGGCACTCCCGCGCCGATCGTCAGCCGCAGCCGCGACCGGCTGTCGGGCGTGGACGGCGGGCGGAAGCAGCCGACGGCCACCCCCCGGTCGCGGCAGTCGGCCGCCCACGCCGTCGCCGCCTCCGGCCCGGGCGCGGTGACCGAGACGACCGCCCCGTCGGGCTCGGAGACGGTCAGGCCGGCGGCGGTCAGCCGGCGCACCGCGAGGGCGGCCCGCTCCGCCAACTCGGCGCGCAGGTCGTCACCGACGCGGGCCAGGCCGACGGCGGCGTGCACGCCGGCCGCGACGGCCGGGGGCAGCGCGGTGTCGAAGATGAACGTCCGCCCGGTCTCGATGACGTGCCGGACGAACTCCGCCGGACCGGCGACCACCCCGCCCGCACCGCCGAGGGCCTTGGACAGGGTGGCGGTGACCACCACGTCGGGCTGGCCGGCGAGACCGGCGGCGGCGACGCCCCCCGCGCCCGCCGGACCGGTCACGCCGAGGGCGTGCGCGTCGTCGACCAGCAGCAGCGCGCCGTGCTCGCGGGCGACGGCGTGCAGGCGGGCCAGCGGGGCGAGGTCGCCGTCGACGGAGAAGACCGACTCGGTGACGACCACCGCCGGCCGGCCGGGCGCGGCGGCGAGCGCGGCGGCCACCGCCGCCACGTCGGCGTGCGGGGTCACCACGGTCTGCGCCCCGGAGATCCGGCAGCCGTCGATCAGCGAGGCGTGGTTGTGGGCGTCGGAGACGAGCAGCGTACGCGGCTGCGCGAGCGCCCGGACGGCCGCGAGGTTGGCCAGGTAGCCGGAGGAGAAGACGAGTGCCCGGTCGGCGCCGAGCCAGTCGGCGAGGGCGTCCTCCAGCGCGTGGTGGGCGTCGGTGGAGCCGCGCACCAGCCGCGACCCGGTGGCCCCCAGCCCGTACGCCGACAGCGCCCGCGCCGCCGCGGCCGTGACCTCGGGGTGGGCGGCCAGGCCCAGGTAGTCGTTGCCGGCCAGGTCGACCACGGCGTCGCCGGCGGCCCGGGGCAGCAGCCGGCGGGTGAGTCCCGCCTTCGCGCGCAGCTCGGCGCGGCGGTCGAGCGCCGCCAGCCAGTCCGCCACCGTCACCCCCACGCTGCCCGCGCCGACCGTCGTCGACCGCTTCCGCCGGGCGAAATTACCACCCGCCCGTCCCGGGCCGGCGTGTCCACCCCGGCGTCGGGGGTCCGACACGCGGGGCGTTCTCCCCGCTCGGGCGGCCTTGTAGGGTACGAGCCATGCCAGAGATCCTCGACCAGGCCCGAACCCAGGTGCTGGAGAACGGCGTCGGTCTCGACGAGGCCGGTGTCCTCGCCGTGCTGAACCTGCCCGACGAGCACCTGCCCGCCGCCCTCCAGCTCGCCCACGAGGTGCGGATGCGGTGGTGCGGCCCCGAGGTGGAGGTCGAGGGGATCGTCTCGCTGAAGACCGGCGGCTGCCCCGAGGACTGCCACTTCTGCTCGCAGTCCGGCCTGTTCACCTCCCCCGTACGCTCGGTCTGGCTGGACATCCCCTCGCTGGTCGAGGCGGCGAAGCAGACCGCGGCGACCGGAGCCACGGAGTTCTGCATCGTGGCCGCCGTGCGCGGCCCCGACGCCCGGCTGATGAAGCAGATGCGTGAGGGTGTCGCCGCGATCAAGGCCGAGGTCGACATCCAGGTGGCCGCCTCCCTGGGCATGCTCAGCCAGGAGCAGGTCGACGAGCTGGTCGACATGGGCGTGCACCGCTACAACCACAACCTGGAGACCTGCCGCTCCTACTTCCCCAACGTGGTCACCACGCACTCGTGGGAGGAGCGCTGGGAGACCCTGCGGATGGTCCGCGAGTCGGGCATGGAGGTCTGCTGCGGCGGCATCCTCGGCCTCGGCGAGACCGTGGAGCAGCGGGCCGAGTTCGCCGCGCAGCTCGCCGAGCTGGACCCGCACGAGGTGCCGCTGAACTTCCTCAACCCCCGCCCCGGCACGCCGCTGGGCGACCGGCCGGTGGTGGAGGGCAAGGACGCGCTGCGCGCCATCGCCGCGTTCCGGCTGGCGATGCCGCGCACCATTCTGCGGTACGCGGGCGGCCGGGAGATCACCCTCGGCGACCTGGGCACCCGCGACGGCCTGCTCGGCGGCATCAACGCGGTCATCGTCGGCAACTACCTGACCACGCTGGGCCGGCCGGCCACGGCCGACCTGGAGTTGCTCGACGACCTGAAGATGCCGGTCAAGGCGCTCTCCGCGACGCTGTGACCACCCCGGTGACGACGAGTGACGCGGTGCCGGCGGCCGGCGGCGCGTCGGCCGCCTGGTGCGACCGCTGCGGCGAGGCCGCCGCGGCGGGCCCGCACGACGCGTGCGCGGCGGCCCGGGTGCTGGAGCCGCCGCGCTTCTGCGCGCACTGCCGCCGCCGGATGAAGGTGCAGGTGCTGCCGGTCGGCTGGGCGGCGGTCTGCGTCGAGCACGGCGAGATCCAGGGCTGAGGGCGATGCTGCGGGGCCGGGCGGTGACCCTGCGGCCGGCGACGGCCGGGGACGTGCCGGCGCTCGCCGCGATCCGGGCCACCCCGGAGGTCCGACGCTGGTGGCGCGGCGGCGACGACCTCGCCGCCGCCGTCCGGGCCGACCTCGCCGACGAGGCCCTGTCGGTGTACGCGATCGAGCACGACGGCCGGGTGGTCGGCGCGATCCAGTGGTACGCCGAGGACGACCCGGACTACCGGCACGCCAGCATGGACGTCTTCCTCGACCCGGCGGTACGCGGCGCGGGGCTGGGCGGGGACGCGATCCGCACCCTGGTCCGACACCTGATCGACGAGCACGGCCACCACCGGTTCACCATCGACCCGGCGGCGGCGAACACGGCTGCCGTCCGGGCGTACGCGAAGGTCGGCTTCCGTCCCGTCGGGGTGCTGCGCCGCTACGAGCGCGGCGAGGACGGGCGGTGGCACGACGGGCTGCTGATGGACCTGCTCGCCGACGAACTCGCCGACTGACCGTCCGGCGGCCGACGCCGCTCCCGGGCGACGGCGCACCGACCGGTTCCGCTGCCCCTGCGGCCGGATCGGCGTCGACCGGCCGGCGGGCCGGCGACCGGGATCGGCGCCCGCCGCCCTGTCCGCGCCTACAGCTGGCGCAGGGCGCCACCGTCGATGCTCCACTCGGCGCCGGTGACCTGGCCGGCGCGTGGGGACAGGAGATGCGCGATGACGCCGGCCACCTCCTCCGGGGTGCCGAGGCGGCCCGTGGGCAGGCGACGTTCGTTGCGGACGAAGTGCTCCACGGCCTCGTCGGCCGGCATGTCGAGGCGCCTGGCGAGCTGGTCGGCGAAGCCTCCGGGGGCGTCGAACAGGGCCGTCCGGGTGGGGCCCGGCGAGACGACGTTGGAGCGGATGCCGCTCGCCCCCAGGGAGGTGGCCAGGGACTTGGACACCGACAGCAGCGCCGCCTTGGCCGCGGCGTAGTCGGCGATCGAGGCGTCGGGCAGCCGCGCGGCCTCGCTGGCGACGTGGACGATGCTGCCGCCGTCGGGGTTCGCCGCCAACAGGGGCAGGGCGGCACGGGTGAGACGTACGGCGGCGTGCAGGTTGAGTTCGAAGGTGGCGTGCCACTGGGCGTCGTCGATGTCGGCGAAGCTGTCGCGGGAGACGAGGACGGCGGCGTTGTTGACCAGTCCGTCCAGCTTGCCGTGTCTGTCCAGCACATGGGCGACGGCCCGGGCGGCGGCCCCAGCGTCCGTGAGGTCGGCGCGGTGCAGGTCGACGCCCTCCGGAAGGGCGCGGGAGTCGGCCCTGCCGCGGGCGACGGCGACCACGCGGGCCCCTTCGTCCGCCAACAGGCGGGCGGTGGCCAGGCCGATGCCGCTGGTGGCGCCGGTGACGAGGACGACCTTGCCGGTGAGCCGCAGATCCATGTCTTTCCTTTCTGGTTGGGAGGGGGGACCCGACGGGCGAACGGCGGGGTCGGTCCGCCCATCGGGTGCCGGCGAGCCAGCCGACGGCGCCGGCGAGCCAGCCGACGGTGCCGGCGAGCCAGCCGACGGTGCCGGGGTGAGATTCAGGTCGGGTGGGGTTCCAGGTCGGGGTGTCGCACCGTCGACGTCAGGCGCCGCGTCGGTCGTGGCCGGCCGGGGGTGCGTCAGGCGCGCCTGACACGCAGGAAGACGGCGGCGATGAGGGCCCCGAGCCCCACCAGGGCGGTGTTGACGGCGATCGCGACGGTGACGCCGTCCAGGATCGCGGTGGCGGTGACGGCTCCCGCGGTGACCGCGGTGACGATCGCGGACATGATCGGCGTACCCATCGTGATGCCGACCTGCTGCGACATGGTGGCCAGCCCGGTGGCCAGGCCCTGCTCCCGGTCGGGCAGCCCGCTGGTGGCGGTGACCATGAACCCGACGATGACCAGCATGTTTCCGACGCCGCCGAGGAACGTGGCGGGCAGGAGCAGCGCCATCGAGGAGGCCGTGCCCGTGCCCAGGAAGATCAGCGCGGCGGTGAAGACGGCCTGGATCAGGCCGCCCGCGACCAGCGTGGTCAGGGTGGAGGTCCGGGCGATCAGCTTCGGGGCGAGGAGCCCGCCGACCACGGTGCCGAGCCCCAGGACGCCGAAGGAGATCCCGGCGACCAGGGCGGAGAAGCCGAGGGTCTTCTGCATGTACAGGGTGAGCAGGTAGACCAACGAGGTCTCCGTGACGAAGGCGAGCAGACCCAGCACGTTGCCCCAGGCCACGTTGCGGCGACGCAGCACCTTCAGCGGGACGAGCGGCTGGGCCACCTTCCGCTCGACGAGGTAGAAGACGACGAGCAGGAGGGTGCCGGCGACCAGCCCGACCAGTGCGTGGGGGTTGGTCCAGCCGTGCTCGCCGGCCTGGGTCAGACCGTAGACGAGTCCCAGCAGGCCGAGGGTCACGGAGAGTGCGCCGGGCAGGTCGAGCCTGGGACGGCCGGCCGGCCTCGACTCCTGGATGACCGAGGGAGCGACCAGCAGCACGGCGAGGGCGACGGGCACGTTGATGAAGAAGGCCCACCGCCAGGACAGCACGTCCGTCAGGACGCCCCCGAGGATGGCGCCGGTGGTGAACCCGGCGGACATCAACGCGCCGCTGAGGCCGAGGGCCTTCTGCCGCAGCGGCCCCTCGGGAAAGGAGGTGGTCAGCAGGGAGAGGCCGGCGGGGGTGGCGGCCGCGGTGGCCAGGCCCTGGAGGACGCGGGCGACGATCAGCACCTCGGGGCTGCTGGTGAGCCCGCCGACCAGGGAGGCCACCCCGAGCAGGCCGATGCTGCCGAGGAAGATCCGCTTACGGCCCACCAGGTCGCCGATGCGGCCGAAGAGGAGGGTGAACCCGGCCGCGCTCAGCGCGAACGAGGTGGCGATCCACTGGAGGTTGGAGAGGGAGAAGCCGAGCCCGTCGCCGATCGCCGGCAGCGCGACGTTGAGGATCGAGAAGTCGACGGCCAGCATGAACTGGGTGACCAGCAGGACGGCGAGCACCAGCCGGAGCCGGCCGGTCAGCCGGTACGGGGCGGGAGCGGCGAGGGGTGTGGTGCGCTGCGGCGCGACGCTGATTGCGGACATGACCTTCGTTTCTTTCGGTCCGCCGGGTCGGAACCGGCGGAGGAGGCGGCGCGGCCCGAGGACGATCGAACCACTAACGGGACCTCGGTACCGTTACGAGGCAGACCGTACCACCTTGCGAGGCCGTAACGGAACCACAATCCCGATAAGGTGTCCTGTGGCATCGTGAAGCGCCGCACGAAGGAGATCCGCTCATGGCTGACACCCCCGCCCCCGGCACCGTCCGGCCCGGTGGCCGCACCGCCCGCGTCCGCGAGACCGTCCTCCAGACGGCCGCCGACGTGCTGGCCGAGGCGGGCTTCGAGGCCCTGGACCTGGCCGAGGTGGCCCGCCGGGCCGGGGTCGGCCGGACGACGGTCTACCGCCGCTGGGGCACCCCCGGCACGCTCGCCGCCGACCTGCTCGACGACATGGCGGCCCAGTCCCTGCCCCGCACCGACACCGGCTCCGTCGAGGGTGACCTGCGCGCCAACGCGCGCCTGGTGGTCGAGACCCTCACCGACCCCCGGCAGGGGCGGCTGTTCAAGGCCCTGATCGCCGCCGCACTCTGCAACGGACAGGCCGCCGAGGCGCTCCACCGCTTCTACGCCACCCGCATCGAGGAGTGGGCCGGCTGCGTCACCGACGCCGTCCGCCGCGGCGAGTTGCCCGCCGGCACCGACGCCCGTCGCGTCATCGCCGCCGTCTCCGCCCCGCTCTACTACGCGCTGCTCAACACGGGCGCGCCCCTCACGGAGGCCGACGCCCACGACGCCGCCGACGCCGCCCTCGCCGCGGCGCGCGCCGGGGTCTGGGCGACCGCAGCCGATCAGCACCGGTAGGGGTGGGCGGAGTCCTCACCCGTCCCAGACGAGGTTCCCGTCGGCCACGCGGCGGGCGCCCTGCGCGGGGCGGTGCGGGGCGAGCCGGCCGTCGGGCATCAGGTGGCGCACCGGCACGTCGCGGCCCAGCACGGCGACGTCGGCGATGAGCCGCCGGTGGCAGCGCCACCAGACGCTCTCGCTGCACATCACCGCCGTGGTCCGGGCCGCCGCGTCGGCCAGCACCGCGTCCAGCGCCGCCCGGAAGTCGGCGGTACGGGTGTACGCCGCGTACGCCCGGAAGGCGGGGACGGTCCACCAGGTGTCCGGCTCGTCGACCCCGGCCGGGGTGTGCCGCCGGCCGCCGAGGCGCTGCTCCCAGCGGTAGTCCACGCCGGCCGCCGGCAGCCAGCGGGCCAGCTCCTCCCGGCGTACGTCGGGATTGGTCCGGCTGGCCGGAAACCGCCGCACGTCCACGACGAGCGCGACCCCGGCGGCGGTCAGCAGCTCCCCCAGCCTCGTCCGGTCCGCCGCCCCGTGTCCCACCGTCACCAGCTCCACGAGGAGGGAATGCCCCGAAACGCGGCCGGCTACCGCCCGGGATTCCCGCGCGGGGCGGCGGGCGGCGCGGCCGGCGGCGAGGCTGCGACGGGTGTACCCCGACCTCCCGGCCGACGAGGCCGACGCGCTCGACTGGCTGGCGTTCGAACAGGCCGGCGTCGTCACCACCGCCCAGGCGACCCGGTCGCTCACCGAGGGCGCCGTACGCGGACGGGTGCGCTCCGGGCGGTGGCGCTCGATCTGCCGGGGCGTCGTGCTGATGGGCAACGGCCGGCTGACCCGGGACCAACAGTTGTGGGTCGCCGTGCTCGCCGCGGGTCCCGGTGCCGTCCTGGCCGGCCCGACGGCTGCCGCCGAGGCGGGCGTACGGGGGGGCGCGAACCGCTGCACGTGCTCGTGCCGGCGCACCGGAGGGCGGGCCGTACGCTGCCGGGCCGGCTGCCGATCGACATGGCGGCGGTGGTCGTGCACCGCACGTCGGTGCTGCCGGCGGCGCATCTCCAGCTCGCCCGACCGCCGCGCACCACCACCGCCCGGGCGCTGGTGGACGCGGCCGGCTGGGCCCGCACCGTCGACCAGGCGCAGGCGACGCTGGCGGCCGGCTGCCAGCAGCGCCGGGTCGTGCCGACGGAGTTGACGGCGGTGCTGGACGCCCTGCCCCGGGCCCCTCGGCGGGCGCTGATCCGGCAGACCGTGGCCGACATCGCCGGTGGCGCGGAGGCGCTCTCGGAGATCGACTTCGTCAAGCTCTGCCGTCGCCACGGCCTGCCGGCGCCCCGCCTCCAGCAGCGGCGCGCCGACGCCTCGGGGCGGACGCGGTGGCTCGACGCGTACTGGCGGGAGTGGGGGTTACACGTCGAGATCGACGGGGCGCACCACATGGACGTCCGGCAGTGGGCGGCCGACATGCGACGCCAGAACGACGTCTGGACCGCCGGGGACCGCATCCTGCGCTTCCCGGCGTGGCTGGTCCGCGCCCGCCCCGAGGAGGTCGCCGCCTCCCTCCGCCGCGCCCTGACGGCGGCCGGCTGGCGCCCCGTGGGGTGAATCTTGGACAGTTGCCGTTCCCGGCGCACGGCAACTGTCCAAGATCGGGGCGTCAGGAGAGGGTGCAGGGGGTGGCGTTGAGGGTGAAGGCGGAGGGTTCGGGGTTGGTGCCGGTGTGGGTGCCGTTGAAACCGAAGCTCGTCGACGCCCCCGGCGCGAGCCTGCCGTTGTAGGAGACGTTGGTGGCGGTGACCGCCGTGCCGGTCTGGGCCCAGGTCGCCGACCAGCCCTGGCCGACCTTCTGCCCGGCGCTGGGGAAGGCGAAGGCGAGCGTCCAGCCGTCGATCGTGGTCGTGCCGGTGTTGGTGACGGTGACGTTCGCCGTGAAGCCGGTGTCCCAACTGTTGGCCGTCCAGGTCACGGCGCAGCCGCCGGACGCGGGCGGGTCGGCGGTGGTGACCGCGACGGGGGCGGACGCCGCCGAGGCGTTGCCGGCCGCGTCCACGGCCACCACGTGGAACTGGTACGCCGTCGCGGCGGTCAGCCCGGTCACCGCGAGCGTGGTGCCGGTGGGCGAGCCGACAAGCGTGTCCCCGCCGGCGGCCGACCGGTAGACGCGGTAGCCGGTGACCCCGACGTTGTCGGTCGACGCCGCCCAGCTCAGGGTGAGCCCGGTGGCGGTGACCGCCGAGGCGACGGGGGTGCCGGGGCGCGTCGGCGCGACGGTGTCGGGGGCCGGGGCGGCCGGCGTGGTCACCTCCGCCACGGGCGAGGCGGTCGAGCGGTTGCCGGCGCCGTCGCGGGCCCGCACCGTGAACCGGTACGTCCGCTCGGGCAGCAGCCGGGTCACGGCCAGGGTGTTGGTGGCCGAGTTGAGCAGGACGAGCGCGTCGCTGCCCACCTGCGCCTGGGTGACCTCGTAGCCGGCCAGCCCGCTGCCGCCGGCGTCGGTGGACGCGGGCCAGGTCAGGGTCAGCCCGGTGGCGGTGACCGCCGAGGCGACGGGGGTGCCGGGGGCGGTCGGCGCGGTGGTGTCCGGGGTGGCCGGCCCGGGCTCCTCGCCCCAGATCCGGGTGGCGCCGGAGTGAAGCGTGACCTTCCGGTTCGGCCCCGCCGTCGCCTGGTACGACGGGTCGTTCGTCGGGTCCCAGGTGCCGCCCTCGGGCACGCCGATCTTGAACTGCACCTCCATCCGGTGCTGCGACTGCCCGGCGGGCGCGATGGTGTGCCCGGTGCAGTCCACCTCGACGTACCAGACGTCGCCGGAGAACTGCCTGGCGCTGGACGGCGACGGGCAGCCCTGGGTGTAGCCGGGGGTGACGGTGACCGGGCCGGTGCCGTCGGGACGGAAGTAGTAGCGGAACTTCCCGTCGGTCAGGGCGCGGGCCGGGAACGCCGACTTGTTGTAGACGATGGCCTTGAGGCCGGTGGCGCGCGGCTCGGCCTGCATGACCGTGGTCTCGACGGTCAGCTCGTCGATGTCGGGCGTCTCGGCGCGGGGGAAGCCGGCGAGCGGGGTGCCGCCGTACTCCTTGGTGAGCCGGGCCAGCGCGGAGGTGAAGCCGGCGTTGTAGTCGGTGGCGACCTCGTTCATCACGTAGTCCGACCGGTTGTCGGTGTACGCGTCGTTGGCCGCCGACGGGCCGCCGACCAGCGCGCCGTAGAGGGTGTGCCTGGTCTCGACGGGCACGGTCTGGCTGTCCCACCAGGAGCCGTGCGCGGTGCGGTGGTGCGGGTTCTTCGGGGAGTTGGTGCCGAAGCCGATGACGTAGCTGGAGGCGCGCGGGTTGTCGCCGAGGGCGTAGTTGATCTGCCGGACGGCGAAGTCCTTGTAGCGGGCCTTGCGGGTGGCGTCGGTGGTCTTGTCGCTGTAGACGAGGGCCGCGAAGGCGGTGTTCGCGGCGTAGCGCAGGGCGCCCCACGAGTCCAGCACGGCCATCCCGCCGGGCGAGTACGGCACCCGCTGCCCGTTGACGCCGACGGTCCAGTAGTCGAGCCACCGGTTGGCGTCGTCGACGTACTTCTGCTTGCCGGTCAGGTTGGCCAGCAGCACGTACGCCCCGAACTGCTTGTTGTCCCAGGCGATGGTCCACCGGTAGGAGCGGGTGGTGCTCTGGTTCTCGGTGCCGAGCCGGTCGTACTCGCTCTCGGCCTTCGCGAGGTAGGCGGCGTCGCCGGTGGCCCGGTACAGCCAGATGGCGGACCAGACCAGCTCGTCCTGCCAGCCGCTCCACGAGCGGTAGAAGCTGGTCGCGTCGGTGATGCACTCGTGGTAGCTCTTGCGCACGGTGTCGGCGAACGTGTGCAGCTGCCTGGCGTGCCCGAGCAACCGGTCGGCGTAGGCGGCGTCGGTGGGGCGGAAGACCATCGACGACGCGGCCATCGCCGCCGCCGTCTCGCCGGCCAGGTCCGCGCCGCCGCAGCTCGCATCGATCTTGTACGCGGGCCGCGCCATCGGCATCACCTCGGCCGGGCCCCACCACTTGTGGTCGTCGTCGCCCTTGCCGACCTGCCCGTAGAGCACGTTCGGCGCGGGGTGCGCCCTGACGAAGTAGTCGTTGACGAAGCGCAGGTTGTTGAGCAGGTGCGGCAGTTGGCCGCTGGCCACGTAGCCGTCGCGGTACTCGACCGCGCCCCAGGCGAGCATGGTGGCGCTGAACGCCATCGGGAAGCCGAACTTGACGTGGTCACCGGCGTCGTACCAGCCGCCGGTGAGGTCCACTCCGACGTCGGCGCCGTCGGTGAGGGCGGAGTCCCCGCGCCAGGAGACGCGGTTCCAGTCGGGCAGCGGGCCGGACTGCTGCGCCTCGTAGAAGAGGAGCGACTTCTGCAGCGCCTCGGCGTAGTTGAAGGCGGGCGCGGCGGCGGCCGGCCCGGCGGCGGGCGCGGCGGCGGCTGGCCCGCCGGCGGCGGGCGCGGTGACCGTGAGGGCGAGCCCGGTGGCGAGGGCCGCGCCGGCGGCCAGCAGGCGCCGTGACCAGGGTTGGTCGCCGGGCCGGCGCGGGCGTCTCGGGTGGCGCATGACGGTGCTCCTGTCGGTGACGTCGCCGACGGCGTCCGGGGAGGACTCGCAACGGCGTCGGAGCGGCCGTGGAGGCGACGCGGGCCGCCGGCGAAGGTGGTGGTGGGGTGGGTTCCGCTGGGACCGGGAGCGCTCCCATGGATGCCTGCCAATGTAGATGGGCCGTCGCCGGTTTGTGAAGACCGGCCAGGATGGACGGAGCCGCAACGCGGCCGACGCTGCGCCACAGAGGGCAATGGCGTTACATCGACACGCCCTGCGGAGAGTAGTTATTTTCGCCGTGCAGCCCGCGAGGCCGCCGCGTCGCAGCAGCTCAAGCCGATCGCCCGATGCCCGCCACCGTCACGCACCGTGCCATCATGTGCTGTCCCCTCGATCAATTCCGGAGGAATCCTCATGGCACACCGTCGGCGCGTGGCGCGCGCGGCCGTTTCCGCAGTCGCCGCCACGGCCTGTCTCGCTCTCGCCACCCCGGCCTGGGCGTCCAGCACCATCCCGCTGCACAAGCCGCACGAGGGCAAGACGGCAACCTTCCAACAGGAGTGCGGCGACCCCAGGTTCAAGGACCGGCCGGCCGACCACGACGGTTGGCACTTCGTCCTCGACGGCAGCAGGAAGACCTCGGGCGACTTCGAGGATCTGACCCTCACCTTCGAGAACCTGGCCGGCGCCACGGTGACGGTGAAGATTCCGGACCCCACCGACTCCTACCCCGACTTCCTCTCCGCGAACGGCGGCGAAGGCCAGGTCAAGCACGCCTACGTCTTCACCCCGGCCGGGTGGACACTGCTGGGCGGCAGCGCCACGATCACGGGCACGGCCGACAGCTTCAAGCTGAGCCACACCTGCGCGGGCACCGTCGCGACGCAGTCGCCGAGCCCGAGCCCGTCGGCGTCGACCTCGCCGTCGCCGTCGACGTCGGTGTCGCCGTCGACCTCGGTGTCACCCTCGACGTCGGCGTCGCCGTCGGAGTCCACCTCCCCGGGCGGGTCCGTGTCGCCGTCGGAGTCGGTCACCCCGTCGGTCACGCCGTCGGAGGGCACCGGCGGCAGCGGCGGCGGCGACGAGGACGAGGGCGGCCTGCCGCTGACCGGCGTGGCGACGACCAGCATCGCGCTGGCCGGTGTCGCCCTGATCGGCGGCGGCGCGCTGCTGATGCTGCGCCGTCGGCGCGACAACGTCACCTTCACCAGCTGACCCACCGAAGCGCCCGACCGGCCGCCGGACACCCGTCCGGCGGCCGGTCGCCGTTTCCCGGCCGGACATTCATCACATCATCTAAGTTTGTCGATACATTGACCGCGTATGGGCAGCTCAGGGCCGATGTCGCGGGTCGGCGAGGCGGGCCGGCGGCGGCGGGGCGGGGGCCGGGCGTTCCGGCATACGAACGTACTGTTGCCGCGCCGCTTTCGGCCGCGCGACAGTACGCGACACCAGCGGTGCCATCGACGCCGCCGCTCCCCCGGCCGACCCTGAGGAGATCGCGATGGCTCTACGACTCGCCGACGGCACCGCCTGGTCCGACACCCTCGCCCGCGCGGTGGCCGCCGCACCGGAGGCGTTCGGCGCCCCGGTCGACGGCGTCACCACGCTGCACAACCTCGTACGCGGCGACTGGCACGCGGTGGGCACGCCCAGCCCCGTCCGCACGCCGGTCGACAACACCGTGCTGGTCAACCTGCCCCGCCTCGACGCGGAGACCGCCCGCGCCGCGGTCGCGCACTCCGCCGCCGCGCACCGCGCCTGGGCCGAGACCCCGCTCGCCGAGCGCAAGGCCCGGGTCGTCGACGCCCTGGACGCGCTCACCGCCCACCGCGACCTGCTCGCCCTGCTGCTGGTCTGGGAGATCGGCAAGCCGTGGCGACTGGCCTGCGCCGACGTGGACCGCGCGCTGGACGGCGTGCGATGGTACGTCGGCGAGATCGACCGGATGCTCGCCGACGGCCGGGAGCCACTGCCAGGACCGGTCAGCAACATCGCGTCCTGGAACTACCCGATGAGCGTGCTCGTGCACGCCGAACTGGTGCAGCTCCTGGCCGGCAACGCCGTCATCGCCAAGACCCCGTCGCAGGGCGGGGCGGTCTGCCTCACCGTCGCGCACGCCCTGATGCGCCGGGCCGGGCTGCCCGCCACCCTGGTCTCCGGCGGCGGCGAGGAACTGTCCGAGGTGCTCGTCCGGGCGCCGGAGATCGGCGCGGTGGCGTTCGTCGGCGGGCGCTCCAACGGCGGCAAGGTGGCCGCCGCGCTGCTCGACTCCGACAAGCGGCACTTCATCGAGCAGGAGGGCCTCAACGCCTGGGGCATCTGGGACTTCTCCCAGTGGGACCTGCTCGCCGGGCACCTGAAGAAGGGCTTCGAGTACGGCAAGCAGCGCTGCACCGCGTACCCGCGCTTCGTGGTCCAGCGGGACCTCGTCGACCAGTTCCTCGACATGTACCTGCCGGTCGTGCGCTCCGTCCGGTTCGGTCACCCGCTCGCCGTCGACGCCGACTGGGCCGCCGGCGACCCGCTGCCCGAGCTGGACTTCGGCCCGCTGATCAGCGCCGCCAAGGCCGACGAGCTGCGCCGCAAGGTCGACGAGGCGGTACGCGGCGGCGCGGTGCCGCTGCACCGGGGCAGGCTCGACGGCGCGCCGTTCCTGGACGGGCAGGACACCTCGGCGTACGTGGCCCCGTCGGTGCTGCTCGCCCCGCCCGGCCGGTCCCGGCTGATGCACGCCGAGCCGTTCGGCCCCGTCGACACCATCGTCGTCGTGGACACCACCGACGAGCTGCTGGCCGCGATGAACGCCTCCAACGGCGCGCTGGTCGCCTCGCTGGCCTGCGACGACGAGGAGCTGGCCGGCAAGCTCGCGGTCGACCTCCAGGCGTTCAAGGTGGGCATCAACAAGCCGCGCTCCCGCGGCGACCGCGACGAGCCGTTCGGCGGCCGGGGCGCGTCCTGGAAGGGCGCCTTCGTCGGCGGCGACCTGCTGGTGCAGGCGGTCACCCAGGGCGGCGACGGCCGGCTCTACGGCAACTTCCCCGACTACAGCAGCTACCCGGCCACCTGACAGGTGCGGAGAGGGGCACCTCCTAGACCGGAGGCGTCAACAGGGTGCCCTTCGGCGCAGCGTGGGTGGTGAGCGGGACGGTGAAGGTGAGCAGGGCGCCGTCCCGCTCCGCCGGGGTCGGCCGGCCGAGCCGCCGCAGGGTGCGCAGCATCGGGGCGTTCTCCGCGTGGACGTGCAGCAGCAGGGCCGCGTAGCCGGCCCGCTCGGCGTGCCGGACCAGCCGGCGCAGCAGGGCGGAGCCGAGGCCCCGGCACTGCCAGTCGTCGCGCACCAGCAGCGCCACCTCGGCCTCGTCGCCCTCGGCGAGCAGGTTCGCCATCGCCACCACCGACCCCGCCGCCCCGGCCGGCTGCGTCGCCCCGGCGTCGCCGGTCGAGGCGAGCAGGGTGACGCCCCGGGCCGGCTCCAGCAGCCGGCGCAGCCGGGCCGGCGACGGTGCCGCCGCCCCACCCAGGTAACGGCGGTGCCGGCTGCGCGCCGAGCAGCCCTCGTGCAGCTCGACCACGCCGGGCAGGTCGTCGGCGGTCGCCGGGCGTACGGTCGCCTCGGCGCCGTCGGGCAGCACCAGGGTGACCTGCTCGGCGGCCCGGCGCGCGACGGTGGCGGACAGCTCGACCAGGGCCTGTGCCCGGGCGTACTCGGCGGGGGTGAAGCCCGGCGCGGCGCGGCGCAGCGCGAACGAGCCCCCGCCCGGGTCGGCGAGCAGCATGGTGGTCTCGGTGATCCCGCCGGCCGCCGGCGTGGGCCGCCAGCTGACCGTGTCCGCGCCGAGCAGGGCGCGCAGCACCTCCCCGGCGGCCTCCGGGTCCCGCGCCAGGCGGTTGGCCAGGCCGAGCGCCCGGGTGGGCTGGTCGGCCAGCCCGCGCGCCTCACTGCGCGCGACCCAGCAGTCCCGCCCCCGCCCCCGCTCCACGGCGGCGACGAGGTCGGCCTCGTCGAGCGCGTCGGGCGCGTCGACCAGAAAGTCGTCGACCGCCCCCCGCTCGGTGGTGTGCACCTGCACGGCGAGGATGTTGACCCCGCGCAACGCCAGGCTGGCCGTGAGCACCGACAGATAGCCCGGCCGGTCGTCCACGGTCGCCCGGATCCGCCACAGCGTCATGGTGGCCTCCCTTCCCGTACGACCCTCGCCGGTCGCTGTTGCGGGCCGGTTGCCCGGCGGTGACGGCTCTGGTCCGGGCGGCGCGACCTGCGCCACACCGCCCCCGCCCGGGCCGGCCCGGGCTCAGGGGTTGACGACCACCGGCGGGGCCCCGACCAGGTCTAGCCGGTCGCCGAGGATCACGGCGGCGGCCCGCACGAGCTGCGCCAGCCGGTCCACCTCGGTGGCGTGGAACGCCGCCGCGCCCGGCGTCCCGGCGCGCTCGCGGGCCACCACCAGCACCAGGCCGGCCCGGCCGAACGGCGCGACCGCGAAGTGCTCGCCGTCGGGCGCGGTCATCGCCCGGGCGCGCAGCGGCGTCACCTCCGGCAGCGGCGGCGGTACGGGGGCCCGCCAGCTCGCCGGCCCGACGGTCGCCTGCCCGGCGGCGCCACGGCGGGCGGCCCAGTCCAGGGGCACCACGGCGGCGACGGCCCAGTCGGCGGCGAGCAGCCCCGGCACGGCGTCGACCAGGGTGGCCACGCCCTCGGCGGGGTTGGCCGCGACCTGGGCCAGCAGTTCGGCGTCCTGCCCGGTGGTGGTGGGCGCGCCGATCGCCCGCCACACCCCGTCCACCCGTACGCCCGGAACGGCGGCCAGCCCGGCCAGCAGCCGCTCGACCCGCGCGGCACCCGGCCAGACCACGGTGAAGTCGTCCACTGCCCGCCCGCCCAGCCGCTCCAGCACGACCACCTGGACGATGTCCGCACCGGACACGCCCATGGTGCGCGCCACCTGGCCGAGCGTGCCCGGACGGTCCGGCAGGGTGACCCGAACTCGCAGCAACATGTCTGTCCCTCCGCTCGGCGGGCCGGCGCCATCCGCCGGCAGGCTGGGCACCAGCCTGGCCCGTGGGCGTTTCGCCCCTGTTGCAGTGCCATGTCCCGGGGGTCAAATCCGACCTTGACAACATGGCGGAGCTGCCATCAACTAATCGGATGACCGAGCCGGCCGTCGACGCGTACGGGCCGGGGAGCGCCGCCGCCCCCGCCGCCTCCCCCCGCGGGTTGGATCTCGACCGCCTCGCCGGCCACCTGGCGCGGCACCGGCCCGAGCTGGCCGGCGGGCCGCTGCGGGCCCGGCTGATCGCCGGCGGCAAGTCCAACCTGACCTACCTGCTCGACGCCGGCGGGCGGGAGGTCGTGCTGCGCCGCCCGCCGCTCGGGCACGTGCTGGCCACCGCGCACGACATGGCCCGGGAACACCGGGTGATCTCCGCGCTGGCGCCGACCGACGTGCCGGTGCCGGAGGCGCTGCTGCTCTGCGAGGACCCCGAGGTGATCGGGGCGCCGTTCTACCTGATGGAACGGGTGCGCGGCGACGTGTTCCGCACCCGCGCCCAGACCGACCCGCTGACCGCGGACCAGCGGCGGGGCCTGGCGATGGCGATGATGGACACCCTCGCCGCGCTGCACGCCGTCGAGCCGGCGTCGGTGGGCCTGGGCGACTTCGGCCGGCCGGAGGGCTACCTCGCCCGGCAGGTCCGTCGCTGGTCCGGCCAGCTCGACCGGTCCCGCAGCCGGCCGCTGCCCGGCATCGAGGAGCTGCGCGACCTGCTCGCCGCCACCGCGCCGGAGGGCGCCAACGCCGGCCGGATCGTGCACGGCGACTACCGGCTGGACAATCTCCTCGCCACCGTCGACCCGGTGGCCGTCCGGGCCGTGCTCGACTGGGAGATGGCCACCCTCGGCGACCCGCTGGCCGACCTCGGGCTCCTGCTGACCTACTGGGACGTGCTCGGCGGCAGCGACTCGGCCGCCGGCAACCCGGTCGCCGACGGGCTCGGCCCGAACGCCGGCTTCCCCACCGGCTCGGAGCTCATCGAGCGCTACGCCGGGCGCGGCGACGTCGACGTCGGCCCGCTGCACTGGCACGTCGCGCTCGGCTGCTTCAAGCTCGCGGTGATCTGCGAGGGCATCCACTACCGGCACACGCTCGGGCAGACGCTCGGCGAGGGCTTCGACCGGATCGGCGACATGGTGGCACCGCTGGTCGAGCACGGGCTGACCGCCGCCAGGGAGCGGTGATGGACTTCGCGTACGACGCCCGCACGGAGCAGTTGCGGGCCGAGCTGACCGACTTCCTGGAGCAGCACGTCCACCCCGCCGAGCCGGTGCACGCCGAGCAGGTGGCCGCTGCCGGCGACCCGTGGGCCCGGCCGCCCGTGATGGCCGAGCTGAAGGCCGAGGCGCGCAAGCGCGGCCTGTGGAACCTCTTCCTGCCCGACCCGCGCCACGGCGCCGGGCTGACCAACCTCCAGTACGCCCCGCTGGCCGAGCTGACCGGGCGCAGCCCTCACCTGGCGCCGGAGGCGGTCAACTGCGCCGCACCGGACACGGGCAACATGGAGCTGCTCGCCGAGTTCGGCTCGCCGGAGCAGCAGGAGCGCTGGCTGCGCCCGCTGCTGGAGGGCGAGATCCGCTCGGCGTTCTGCATGACCGAGCCGGAGGTCGCCTCCTCGGACGCGACGAACATCGCCACCCGGATCGTCCGCGACGGCGACCACTACGTGGTCAACGGGCGCAAGTGGTGGTCGTCGGGGGCGATGGACCCGGCCTGCGAGATCTTCGTCGTGATGGGCAAGACCGACCCGGGGGCCGACCGGCACCGCCAGCAGAGCATGATCCTGGTGCCGCGGAACACCCCCGGCGTGACGGTCCGCCGCGGCATGACGGTGTTCGGCTACAGCGACGCCCCGCACGGCGGCCACGCCGAGATCGACTTCACCGACGTGCGGGTGCCGGCGGAGAACCTGGTCGGGGCCGAGGGCGCCGGATTCGCGATCGCGCAGGCCCGGCTCGGCCCGGGGCGGATCCACCACTGCATGCGGCTGGTCGGCATGGCGGAGCGAGCCCTGGAACTGCTCTGCCGGCGGGTGACCGAGCGGGTGGCGTTCGGCCGGCCGTTGGCCGAGCAGGGCGTGGTCCGCGAGTGGATCGCCGAGTCGCGGGTGCGCATCGAGCAGGCCCGCCTGCTGGTGCTCAAGACCGCCTGGCTGATGGACACCGTGGGCAACAAGGGCGCGCACACCGAGATCCAGGCCATCAAGATCGCCACGCCGGCGATGGCCGAGTGGGTGATCGACAAGGCCGTCCAGGCGTACGGCGGCGCCGGCGTCAGCCAGGACACCCCGCTGGCCGCCCTCTGGGCCCAGGCCCGCACCCTGCGCCTGGCCGACGGCCCGGACGAGGTGCACCGCGCCTCACTCGCCAAACGCGAACTCCGCCGCTGGTCGGACTGACCACGACACCGACCGGACCCGCGCCGCCACCCGCCGACCGGCCCGCCCGCCCGGCCCCGACCGAGCCCACGCCACAGCCCTCCTGGCTGTCCGGGCGGCCGGACGGGCCGACAGACGAACGGCAGGCGGCGGACGGCAGGCGGCGGACGACAGGCGGCGGACGACAGGCGGCGGACGACAGGCGGCGGCGGACGACAGGCGGCGGACGACAGGCGGCGGACGACAGGCGGCGGACGACAGGCGGCGGACGACAGGCGGCGGACGACAGGCGGCGGACGACAGGCGGCGGGCATGCTGCCGTATCGGCGCTGTCGAGCTGATGTCACAAACGACTCACCGAGGACGGGTGACCTTTTCGCGGAGCCGCCGTCCTCGTCCCCGGACCGCAGCAGTCGCCGGCGAGCGTTGACGGTGATGTCGTGGACGACTCAGCTCGACAGGCACACCCGCGAGACACCGCCGCCCCATCCGCCGGACAAGAACCTCGCCAGTCGCCAGTGATGTCGTGGACGACTCAGCTCGACAGGCACCCCGGCGGGATATCGCCCCGGGCGGAGGGTGCGGCGCGAGGCCGGTCGTCACCGGCGAAGGCGGTGGCCCAGGGCCGGCAGCCGGGGGCAAGGCCACGGCCGGAGGCGGGGGGCCCGCAGTGGCCAGCGGCGGGGGGCCCGCAGTGGCCGGAGGCGGAAGCCCGCAGTGGCCAGCAGCGGGGGGCCCGCAGTGGCCGGCGGCGGGAGCCCGCGGTGGGCGGCGGCCGGCTTGTCCAGCCGGACGAGACCGCCGCTGCGGCGCGCTGCGGCTGCGGCCCGGGTCAGGCGGGTGCGGCGAACCGGGATCAGGTGGAGGCGCGTTCCACGAGTTGGGTGTCGAGGAGGATGTGGGGGGACGGGAGCTCGTCGCCGCGGATGCGGGAGACCAGCAGTTGGGCCATCTGCCGACCCATCTCCTCCACCGGCTGGAAGACCGTGGTCAGCGGCGGGTCGGACTG
Organism: Micromonospora citrea; assembly: GCF_900090315.1. Taxonomy (NCBI): domain Bacteria; kingdom Bacillati; phylum Actinomycetota; class Actinomycetes; order Micromonosporales; family Micromonosporaceae; genus Micromonospora; species Micromonospora citrea. The sequence continues at coordinate 1,685,433 of NZ_FMHZ01000002.1, forward strand.
CCGGGCGATCGGCGCGTCGTCGAAGCCGACCACGGCCACGTCCTCCGGCACCCGCCGGCCCGCCTCGCGCAGCGCGCGCAACGCGCCGAACGCCATCAGGTCGGAGGCGACGAAGACGGCGTCCAGGTCGGGGCAGACCTCCAGCAGCCGGCGCATCCCGGCCGCCCCGCTGCCCTCGCTGAAGTCCCCGTACGCGACGAGGTCGGGGTTGACCCCGCCCCCGGCGGCCCTGACGGCCTCCTTGTAGCCGGTCAACCGCCCCAGGCCGGCACCCATGTCCTGCGGGCCCGCGATGGTCGCGATGCGCCGCCGCCCCCGGCCGGCCAGGTGCTCGACGGCGCGCCGGGCGCCGCCGACGTTGTCCACGTCGACGTAGTACGCGGGCTGCGCGCCGGGCTGCAGCATCCGCGCCGGCCGCCCGCCGAGCACGGTGGGCAGGCCGCGCTCCTCCAGCAGGGTGGGCAGCGGATCGGAGTCGTGCAGCGACAGCAGCAGGACCCCGTCGACGTGCTGGTTGGTCAGGTGGTGCTCGACCCGCTCCCGCTCGATCGGCGACTGCACCATCGCCAGCCAGAGCTGCAGGGGCGTCTCCAGCAGGCCGGAGCTGACGCCCCGGACGATGCCGGCGAAGAACGGCTCGGTGAAGACCCGGTCGCCGGACTCGGAGACCACCAGGGCGATCGAGTCGGTGCGCTGGGTGACCAGGGCGCGGGCGGCACGGTTCGGCACGTACCCCAGCTCGGCGATGGCCTGCTGCACCGCGGCGCGCGCCTCGGGGCTCACCTGCGGCGAGCCGTTGACCACGCGGGAGACCGTCCCGCGGCCGACGCCGGCGCGCGCGGCGACGGCGTCGAGGGTCGGGCGCCCGAGCGACCGGGTGCGCTGCGTTGTCATCGTCTGCTCCTCCGACGGCGGGCCGGCCCCGGCCCCACCCCGCGCGGGGTGGGGCCGGGGCCGCCCGTTGATGGCTGGCCCTCGCCTATTGTGCGGCCAGACCGTTGCGTCGGATCACCTCGGCGTACCACCTGGCGCTGGACTTGGGGATGCGGACCTGGCTGTCGTAGTCGACGTAGACCATCCCGAACCGCTTCGTGTAGCCCCAGGCCCACTCGAAATTATCCATCAGCGACCAGGCGAAGTAGCCGCGCAGGGGCACCCCGGCCTCGATCGCCTCGTGCGCGGCGCGCAGGTGGGCGTCGAAGTAGGCCAGCCGGTCGGCGTCGTCGACCCGCCCGTCGACCACCGAGTCGACGAAGGCGGAGCCGTTCTCGGTGACGTAGAGCGGCAGGTCCGTGTATTCCTCGTGCACCCGGCGCAGCGTCTCCACCAGGCCGGGCGCGTCGATCTCCCAGTTCATGTCGGTGACCGGGACGCCCCGGGTGACGAACCGGACGTCCTCGCTGCCCGGCCAGCAGGACGGCGACCGCCAGTACGGCTCCGGCTCGGCGCCCTCGACGGCGGCGGCGACCACGTGGCGGCTGTAGTAGTTGACGCCGACCAGGTCCAGCGGGGTGGCGATGGTCGCCAGGTCGCCGTCGCGCACGTGCCCGAAGTCGGTGACGCCGGCCAGGTCGGCCATCAGGTCCGCCGGGTAGGAGCCGCGCAGCAGCGGGTCGAGGAAGAACCGGTTGGCCAGCCCGTCGATGCGGCGCGCGGCGTCGACGTCGGCGGGGGCGTCGCTGGCCGGGGTGACCGGGTAGAGGTTGACCGTCACCCCGACCTCGGCGGCGGGCCGGGCCGCGCGCAGCGCCTGCACGGCGAGGCCGTGGCCGAGCATCAGGTGGTGCCCGGCCCGGACGGCGTCGGCCCCGTCGGAGCGGCCCGGCGCGTGCACGCCGGAGCCGTAGCCGAGGAACGCGGAGCACCACGGCTCGTTCAGCGTGGTCCAGTAGCGCACCCGGTCGCCGAGGGCGTCGGCGACCAGCGTGGTGTAGTCGGCGAACCGCGCGGCGGTGTCCCGGGCCGGCCAGCCGCCGACGTCCTCCAGCGGCTGCGGCAGGTCCCAGTGGTAGAGGGTGAGCCACGGCTCGATCCCGTGCGCCAGCAACTCGTCGACGAGCCGCGAGTAGAAGTCGAGCCCCTCGGCGTTGGCCGGGCCGGCGCCGCCGGGCTGGACCCGGGGCCAGGACACCGAGAACCGGTAGGACCTCAGCCCCAGCTCGGCCATCAGCGCGACGTCGGAACTCAGCCGGTGGTAGTGGTCGCAGGCGACGTCGCCGGTGTGCCCGGCGACCACCCGGCCGGGGGTGTGGCTGAAGGTGTCCCAGATGGACGGGGTCCGGCCGCCCTCGGCCGCCGCGCCCTCGATCTGGTACGCGGCGGTCGCCGCGCCCCAGAGGAAGCCGGGCGGGAAGGTCAGCGGCGGACGGTCGTCGAGGACGCCGACGGCGGGCGGGGTGGCGGGGTTGCTCACGACTTGACGGCACCTTCCATGATGCCGCCCACGATCTGGCGGCCGAACAGGATGAACACGATCACCAACGGTAGGGTGCCGATCGCGGTCGCGGCGAACACCTGCGAATAGTCGGTGTAGTAGGCGTAGGACAGGAAGGCCAGCGAGACCTGCAACGTCGGGTTCTCCGAGGTGAGCACCGCGTACGGCCACAGGAACGAGTTCCAGGTCTCCATGAAGGTGAGCAGGCCGAGCACGGCGGCCGCGGGGCGCAGCGCGGGCAGCACGATGCTCCAGTAGATCCGGAACGTGCTCGCCCCGTCCACCCGACCCGCCTCGATCAGCTCGTCGGAGACGGCCTGGGTGGCGTACTGCCGCATCATGAACACGCCGAACGCGCTGACCAGGAACGGCACGGTCACCGCGTAGAGGGTGTCGAACCAGTTCAGGTCCTGGATCATGCCCCACAGCGGGATGAGGCCGAGCTGCGTCGGGATCATCATGGTGATGATGATCGTCAGTAGCAGGGCGTTGCGGCCACGGAAGCGCAGCTTCGCGAAGGCGAAGCCGGCCAGCGATCCGGTGATCACCACGGAGACCGTCACGATGCCGGAGACGATCACCGAGTTGAGCAGGCCGGTGAGGAAGTTCGCCGCCTCGTTGTCGAGCACGCGGCCGAAGTTGTCGCCGAACGATCCGGCGGGCGCGACCGGCGGCGGGACGTCGTTGATCGAGTCCAGGCTGCGGGTGGCGATCACCACCATGTAGTAGAACGGGTAGATCGAGAAGAGCGTCGCAAGGACGAGCGCGACGTAGGTCAGCGGGCTGGTGCGCCACAGGCGCCGGGAGGCCGAGTTCATCTGGGCGTTCCTCACTTCACCGTACGGCGGACGAGCAGGAAGTTGATCCCCGAGACGAGCGCGATCATCAGGAACATCGCCCAGGCGACCGCCGCGCCGTAGCCGGCCGTGTTGAGGTTCTCGATGCCCAGCTCGTACATGTACATGGCCAGGGTCTGGAACTCGCGCTGGTCGCCGCCGATGATGTTGCCGTTGGCGAAGACGAGGGGCTCGGTGAAGAGCTGGAGCCCGCCGATCGTGGAGAGGATCACCACGAAGACGAAGGTCGGCGTGAGCATCGGCAGGGTGATCCGCCAGAACTGCTTCCACTGGCTGGCCCCGTCGAGCGCCGCCGCCTCGTACAGGTCGCGCGGGATGGCCTGCATGCCGGCGAGCAGGATCAGGGTGTTGTAGCCGGTCCACCGCCAGTTGACCATGGAGGCGATGGCGGTCCAGGAGCTCCAGCGCTCGGCGTCCCAGTCGATCGCGTCGATCCCGACGAAGCCCAGCAGCCAGTTGATCACGCCGAAGTCGCGCTGGAAGAGCATGCCGAAGACGATCGCCACGGCGGCCACCGAGACCACGTTCGGCATGAAGATCGCCAACCGGAAGAACGTGCGCGCGCGCAGGAAGGTGCGGTTGAGCAGGTTCGCGAGGAAGAGGGCGAGCAGCAGCTGCGGAATGGTCGACAGCAGGAAGATGCCGAACGTGTTGAGCGTGGCGTTCCAGAAGTAGTCGTCCTTGACCAGGGCGACGTAGTTGTCGAACCCGACGAAGCTGTGGTCTCCGATCAGGTTCCAGTCGTGCAGGGACATCCAGGCGGTCCGCAGCATCGGGTAGAGCCCGAAGATGCCGAAGACCACGAAGAACGGCGCGATGTAGAGGTACGGCGAGTACTTCAGGTCCAGCCGGGTCAGCGAGTGGGACCGGCGCCGCGACGGCGGGCGGGGCGGCGGTGCGGCGGGCGACGGCGGCGCCGTCGTGGCCGAGAGGCTCATGCGGGGTCCTTTCCCGGCGTCGGCGCGGGCGCGCTCCGACGCCCAGGCGGTGGTACGCGGAACGGGACGGCGCCGGTGGCGCCCGGGTGTCGACCCGGGCGCCACCTGGCGACGGGGTGGGTCAGAAGGCGCCCTGCGTCTTGGCGTCCTTGGTGAACTGCTCCCAGGCCTTTTCCTTCGTGGCCTGCCCCTGTTCGTACGAGCGCAGCGCCGGCTCGAACGCGTTCTCCTTCACCGCCTGGTGCTTCGGGCCGAGGTGCAGCGGCTGGATCTTGGCAACGCTGTCACCGAAGATCTTGCCGGTCGGCGCGTTGTTGAAGTACTCGTTGGTGTAGGCGAGGAACTCCTGGTTCTTCAGCGCCTCCAGGTTGGTCGGCAGCGGGCCCTTGAGCTTGAACGCCGCCACCTGGCTCTGCGCGTTGGTCAGGTACTCGGCGAGCTTCGCCGCCTCCTTCTGGTGCTTGCTCTGGTTCGGGACGCCGAGCCAGGAGCCACCCCAGTTGCCGGCGCCGCCGGGCACCGGGGCGACGTCCCACTTGCCCTTGTTCTCGGGGCCGGAGTTGTCCGAGACGATGCCGAGCATCCAGGACGGGCAGAAGGTCGCCGCGAAGGTGCCCTGCTTGAAGCCGGCCGACCACTCCGGCGACCAGGTGGCCGTCTCGGCGGTGATGTTGGCGTCGGCCATCGCGACCGCGGTGTCCCAGGCGGTCTTCACCGCCGCGCTCTTGTCGGCGACGATGTTGTCGTCCTTGTCGTAGAACAGCTCGCCGCCCTGCTGGAACATGACCGCGCTGGCGGCGGTGGTGACCGAGTCGACCAGGCCCTTGCCGGTGGCGGCGCGGTACTTCTTGCCGGTCTCGATGAAGGCGTTCCAGTCCGGCCAGAGGGCGGCGACCTGGTCCCGCTCGACCGGCAGCTTGGCGGCCTGGAACAGGTCGCGCCGGTAGCAGACGGCGAGGCTGCCGACGTCGGTGGGCAGGCCGATCAGCCGGCCGTCCGGCGCCTTGCCCAGCTCGTACTTCCAGGGCAGGTAGTCCTTGCTGTGGTCGGCGACCAGCGGGGCGAGGTCGACCCAGTTGGCCGGGTTGGCCTTGAACTCGTTGAGGATGCCCTCTTCGAGGGCGACCACGTCGGCCGCGCCCCGGCCGGTGGCCAACGCCCGGACGATCTTCGGCCGGTACTCGTTGAGCTGGGCGACCTTCCGCAGCTCGACCTTGATGCCGGTGTCCTTCTCGTACTGCTTGATGATCTCGTCGTAGCCGAACTCGCCGAACGTGTCGACGACCAGCTTGGCGGGCTTCCCGCCGGCCGCCGGCGCGTCGTCGTCGTTGCCGCAGGCCGCGAGCCCGCCGAGGGCGGTGATCGCGGCCAGGGCGGCGGCCGCCATGCGGGTGCGCCGCGTGGTGAGGCTCATCCTGACCCCTCTTTCGGTGGTGAGGCTTGATTCGGGTGTGGTGGGGGGTGCCGTGCGCGCCACCGGCGCCGGGCGGAACCGGCTGTCGGCGGCCGGAGCGGGCGCGGGTGAGCCGTGCCACGTCCCCGGGAGCGCTCCCATGAGATTGCCGGGGGGTGTGAGGGGTGTCAATAGGCCTATGGGAGCGTTCCCAGATCGTTACCGCCGGAACCGCTCCGAGGATGCCGGGACGACCGCCTCGCCGCTGACCAGCGCAGCGCCGGGAGGCGCACCCGGACGAAACGGTTCAGCGGGCGGTCCGGGCGACGCCGCCGCCGGTCGGTGCCGGTACGGAACGACAGGGCGGCCCGGGGCCGCCGAAACGGTTCAGGCGACCGGGGTCAGCAGAAGCGGCGCAGCAGGGTGCCGGCCCGGCCGGCGTCGAAGCCGGCCGGGTCGAAGCCCTCGCCCACCCAGTCCCGCATCGACCGGTGCTCGGGGTGGCCGGGGTCCGCCAGCGCGGCCAGCAGGGTCTGGTAGCCGACCGGGCCGCCGACGTCCTCGGGCGGGCACGCCCGCTCCCCGCCCACACAGGACGGGTAGCGCTCGTCCGGGTCGGCGGTGAAGGCGTCCTCCACCACCAGGTCGTGCTCCCACCAGTCACCGAAGTCGTAGGTGTAGTGGAACCGGCTGCCCTTGCCGACCACCGCGTCGAGCCGCACGTCCAGCTCGTCGTGCAGGGCCAGCTCGCCGTCGGGGTCGGGCTCGCCGTACTGCCGGCCCTCGATGTCGAACGAGTGCAGGTGGCAGTCCCGCCAGCCCATCGCGTGCTGCACCACCCGGTGCAGCCGGTCCAGGGTGTAGCCGCCCGGGACGAGCACCCGCCGCCAGACCGGCGGCCGGACCCCGGCCAGGGAAATCTTCAGCCGGAAGATCTGACGCGGCATGCTGTCCCATCCTTCCTCGGCATAGGCTGCGGGCATGATCTGCCGAGCGTGCCGGGCCAGGCGGCACGACGAGTGTCCGGGCCGGAACTGGTGCGACTGCCAGCACCGTACCCCCCGACCCACCCCTCCGGTCACCGGTCCGGCCGGCGAATGAGCGTCGGAATCCCGATCTCGGCCCTCTGGCCGGAGCCGTCGGCGCGGCCGCTGGACGACGCCGCGCTCGCCGCGCGCTACGGCCGCGCCGACCGCCCCCACCTGCGGGTGAACTTCGTGACCAGCGTCGACGGCGCGGTCTCCGTCGACGGCTACTCCGCCGGGCTCTCCGGCGAGCCGGACAAGCGCGTCTTCGGCCTGCTGCGGATGCTCTGCGACGCGCTGGTCGTGGCCGCCGGCACGCTGCGGCAGGAGGGCTACCGCGCGGTCCGCCTCGACGAGCGACGCCGGGCGTGGCGCCGCGAGCGCGGCCTGCCCGAGTACCCGACGCTGGTCGTCGTCTCCGGCTCCCTCGACCTCGACCCGGCGCAGGCCGCGTTCGCCGACGCGCCGACGCGGCCCGTGGTGCTCACGCGGGGTGACGCCACGGCGCCGCCCGGCCTGGCCGACGTCGCCGACGTGGTGCGCTGCGGCGACGACCGGGTGGACCTCGCCGCGGGCCTGGCCGAGCTGCGCCGCCGCGGCCTGGGTCAGGTGCTCTGCGAGGGCGGGCCGCGCCTGTTCGGCGCGCTCACCGCCGCCGACCTGGTCGACGAGGTCTGCCTCACCGTCGCCCCGCTGCTGGCCGGGGCGGGCCCGGGGCGGATCACCGCCGGAGGCCCGAGCGAGGTGCGCCACCTGCCGCTGCGGCACGTGCTCGCCGCCGCCGACGGCGTCCTCATGCTCCGCTACGCCCGCGACTGAGCGTGGTCGGTCGGGCACCCTGCGACGGGGTGGCCGGCCGGGTGCGTGGCGTCCGCCGCGTCGCGTGGCAACCTGTCGTACTCCTCGGGCAGGATGCAGGCGTGTGCCCCGACCGCGACGACCAGCCGACCGGAGTTGCCCGATGACTGACGACGGGTTCGACGGCCCGGGCGAGGAGGTCGGCCGGGTGCTGGGCACGGCCGACGCGACCCCCCTGCAGTTCTGGACGGCGGTCTCCCCCGGCAGCTACCTGCAGCTCGACGACGTCGTGGTGACCCGGCGGGAGCTGCCCGACCGCGAGCCGGTGACCATCGCGGGTGTGGTCACCCAGGTGCGCGCCCGGCACGAGGGCGCCCAGTTCGACTCCGACGTCTTCGCCATCGCCGACGGCACGCTGCCCGCCCAGGTGCAGGAGGCCGCCGAGATCACCACCACCCGGGTCGACCCGGAGCTCTACGTGCCGCCGTCGCCCGGCGCCGTGGTGCACCGCGCCGAGGGCGACGCCCGGGCCCGGGCGCTGCACTTCGACCGGATGGAGCGGCGGATCCCGATGGGGATGGGCCGCGACGGGGTGCCGGTCTACCTCAACGCCGACTTCCTCGACGGCAGCCGGGGCGCCCACGTGTCGATCTCCGGCATCTCCGGCGTCGCCACGAAGACGAGCTTCGCCACCTTCCTGCTCTACTCGGTCTTCCGCTCCGGGGTGCTCGGCGGCGACGCCGTCAACGCCAAGGCGCTCATCTTCAACGTCAAGGGCGAGGACCTGCTCTTCCTCGACCACCCCAACACCCGGCTCGACGACGCCACCCGCGCCGCCTACGCGAAGCTGGGCCTGAGCGCCGGGGCGTTCCCCGACGTGCGGGTCTACGCCCCGCCCCGGGTGGGCGACTCCTCCGGCACGCCCGACGTGAGCAGCCGCCTCACCGGGGTGGACAGCTTCTACTGGACGCTCGCCGAGTTCTGCGCCGACCGCCTGCTGCCCTACGTCTTCGCCGACGCCGACGACGAGCGCCAGCAATACACGATGGTCGTGCACTCGGTCGCCGCCCACCTGGCCCGGCACGCCCAGCCCGCCGACGGCGGGGTGAGCATCGACGGGGTGCGGCTGGGGTCCTACGCCGACCTGGTCGACCACGTCGTCGAGCAGCTCAACGACGACGAGACCCGTTCCGACTGGGCCGGCAGCGCGGTCGGGCTGGGCACGGTCAACGCGTTCGCCCGCCGGCTGATCGGCAGCAAGAAGGACCTGTCCCGGCTGATCCGGGGCGACCTGGCCACCCGCCGCCCGCACAGCATCAACACCGCCGAGAGCGCCCAGGTCACCGTGGTCGACCTGCACAACCTGCCCGACCGCGCGCAGCGGTTCGTGGTCGGCGTGACGCTCAAGAGCGAGTTCGAGCGCAAGGAGAAGTCCGGCACCGCCAAGCCGCTGCTCTTCGTCGTGCTCGACGAGCTCAACAAGTACGCCCCCCGCGAGGGCTCCTCCCCCATCAAGGAGGTGCTGCTCGACATCGCCGAGCGGGGCCGTTCGCTCGGGGTGATCCTGGTCGGCGCCCAGCAGACGGCGAGCGAGGTGGAGCGCCGGATCGTCACCAACTCGGCGATCCGGGTGGTGGGCCGGCTCGACCCGGCCGAGGCGTCCCGCCCGGAATACGGCTTCCTGCCGCCCGCCCAGCGCCAGCGCGCGCTGCTGGCCAAGCCCGGCACGATGTTCGTCAACCAGCCCGACATCCCGGTGCCGCTCTGCCTGGAGTTCCCGTTCCCGGCCTGGGCCACCCGGGTCTCCGAGGCCGGCCGGGCGCCGTCGCAGACGCTCCGGTCGATCACCGGCTCCGCCGACCCCTTCGCGGTGGTCGGCTCCGGCGGCGGCACCAGCGACGACGACATCCCGTTCTAGGGGCAGGAGGCGACCCGTGAAGATCCTGCACACCTCCGACTGGCACGTCGGCAAGGTCCTCAAGGGCCAGTCGCGGGCCGAGGAGCACAAGCAGGTCCTCGCCGGGGTGATCGACGTCGCCCGGGCCGAGCGGCCCGACCTGGTCATCGTCGCCGGCGACCTCTACGACACCGCCGCGCCGACGCCCGAGGCCACCCGGCTGGTCACCCGGGCCCTGACGGCGCTGCGCCGCACCGGCGCCGACGTGGTCGCCATCGGCGGCAACCACGACAACGGCCAGGCCCTCGACGCGCTGCGCCCCTGGGCCGAGGCCGCCGGGATCACCCTGCGCGGCGGGGTCCGGGAGAATCCGGACGAGCACGTCATCGACGGCACCACCGCCGGCGGGGAGCGCTGGCGGCTGGCCGCGCTGCCGTTCCTCTCCCAGCGCTACGCCATCCGAGCCGTGGAGATGTACGAGCTGACCGCCGCCGAGGCCACCCAGACCTACGCCGACCACCTGGGCCGGGTGCTGGGCCGGCTGACCGAGAGCTTCACCGAGCCCGACCGGGTGCACCTGGTCACCGCCCACCTGACGGTGGTCGGCGCGACCACCGGCGGCGGCGAGCGCGACGCGCACACCGTGCTGGGCTACGCGGTGCCGGCGACCGTCTTCCCGGGCACCGCCCACTACGTGGCGCTGGGCCACCTGCACCGCTCGCAGCGGGTGCAGGGCCCGTGCCCGATCCGCTACAGCGGCAGCCCGCTCGCCGTCGACTTCGGCGAGCAGGAGAACGTGCCGTCGGTGACCGTCGTCGAGGTCACCGCGACCACGGCGGCGCAGGTCCGCGAGGTGCCGGTGGCCGCCGCGGCCACCCTGCGGACGGTCCGGGGCACCCTGGCCCAGCTCGCCGAGATGGACGTGCCGGACGCCTGGCTGCGGGTGTTCGTGCGGGAGCAGCCGCGGGCCGGGCTGCGCGAGGAGGTCCAGGAGCTGCTGCCCCGCGCGCTGGAGATCCGGATCGACCCCGAGCTGGTGCCCGCCCCGGGCAGCGGCACCCGGGTGGCGCAGCGGGCCGGGCGCTCGCCCCGCCAGCTCTTCGCCGACTACCTGGACAGCCGGGGGCACACCGACGACGGGGTGCGGGAGCTCTTCGACGAGCTCTTCGAGGAGGTCGACCACTGATGCGGCCGATGCGGCTGGACATGGCGGGCTTCACCGTCTTCCGGGACGAGACCACCATCGACTTCACCGACGCGGACTTCTTCGCCCTGGTCGGGCCGACCGGTTCGGGCAAGTCGACGGTGCTGGACGCGATCTGCTTCGCCCTCTACGGCACGGTGCCCCGCTGGGGCGGCACGCGAGGGCTGGCCAACGCCCTCGCCCCGTCGGCCACCGAGGCGCGCGTCCGGCTGGTCTTCGAGTCCGGCGGCGCCCGCTACGTGGCGACCCGGGTGGTCCGCCGCGACGGCCGGGGCAGCGTGAAGACGGCCAACGCCGGGTTGCAGCTCATGCCGGCCGGCTTCGACGTGACCAAGCTCGACACCGGGCTGAGCCCGGACGACCTCGGCGAGGTGGTCGCCGGCACCCCCGCCGAGATGGAGCAGGCGGTGCTGGAGGCGGTCGGGCTGCCGTACGAGCAGTTCACCAGCTGCGTGGTGCTGCCGCAGGGGCAGTTCGCCGACTTCCTGCACGCCAAGCCGGCCACCCGCCAGCAGATCCTGGTCAACCTCCTCGGCCTCGGGGTCTACGAGGAGGTGCAGAAGCGGGCCACCGCGCGGGCCGTCCAGGCCGAGGCGAAGCTGGAGGCGGTCGACCAGGCGCTGGCCGGGCTCGCCGACGTCGACGACGCCGCGCTGGAGGCCGCCGCCGGGCAGGTCGACCGGATGCGGGAGCTGGTCGGGGCGGTGACGGGCGCCGTACCGGAGCTGGCGGCGGCCCGGGCGACGGCGCGCGAGGCGGGCGCGGCGCTGGCCGCCCTCGACGCCGACCTGGCGGTGCTGGCCGCCGTCCGCGCGCCCGACGGGGTGGCCGAGGTCGCCCGGGCGGTGGCCGCGGCGCGGGCCGACGCCGACGAGGCGGCGACGGCGGTGTCGCTGGCCGAGGAACGGGAGGAGAAGCTGCGCGGCGAGTTGGCCGCCGCCGGCGACGAGAGCGCGCTGCGGCTGCTGCTGCTGGCGTACACCGACCGGGAGAAGCTGGCCGGCGAGGCGGAGACGGTCCGCGCGGCCGTGACCGGAGCGCAGGCCGAGCACGGCGCGGCGGTGGCGGCGCTGGCGCAGGCGCGGGCGGCGGCCGAGCGGGCCGAGGCCGAGCTGGAGGCCGCCTTCCGGGCCCACGAGGAGGCCAAGGCGACAGACCAGGCCGTGGCGCTGCGGGCACATCTGCGCGACGGGTCGACCTGCCCGGTCTGCGAGCAGACCGTGGCGCGGGTGCCGGCGGTGCCGGCGGATTCGGCGGTGGCCGCCGCGACGGCGGCGGGGCGGGCGGCGCGGGCCGCCACCAAGGCCGCCCAGGCGGTCGTGCAGGAGCGCGACGCGGCGGCCCGCGACCTGGAACGGGTGCTGGTGCGGGCGCGGGCCCGGCAGGACCAGGTGGACGCCCGGCTGGCCGAGCTGGACGCGCAGTTGGCGGGGGCGGCCGAGCCGGCGGTGCTGCGCCGCGAGCTGGACGACCACGCGCGGCTGCGCCGGGCGCTGGACGAGTCGGCGGCGGCGGTGCGGGCCGGCCGGGAGGCGGCCCGCCGGGCCCGGGCGGCGGTGGACGCCGCCGAGGAGCGGCTGCGCGCGACCTGGCGGGCGTTCGACGCCGCCCGCGACGGGCTGGCCCGGTTCGGGCCGCCGGCCGCCGACCGCGAGGACCTCGGCGCGGCGTGGGCCGCGCTCACCGGGTGGGCCGACGCGGAGACGGAACGCCGCCGCGCGGAGCGGGCGGGACGGGCCGCCGCCGTGGCGGAGGCCGAGGCGCTGGCCGCCGCCGTCGGCGAGCGCATCGCTGGCATCCTCACCGCCGCCGGGCTGCCGGCCACCGACGATCCGGTACGCGCCGCCGACCGCGCCCTGGAGCGCGCCGAGGCCGAGCTGCGCGAGCTGGAGCGCCGCCGCGAGCAGGCCGGCGGGCTGCGCGAGCAGCGAGCCGGCTACGAGCGCGAGGCGCAGGTGGCCCGGGCCCTCGCGGGGCACCTGCGGGCCAACAACTTCGAGCGCTGGCTGCTCGCCGAGGCGCTGGACCTGTTGGTCGACGGCGCCTCCGGCATCCTGCGGGAGCTCTCCGGCGGGCAGTACGACCTGGTCCACGACAAGGGCGAGTTCTTCGTCGTCGACCACCACGACGCCGGGCTGCGCCGGGGCGTGCGCACGCTGTCCGGCGGCGAGACGTTCCAGGCGTCGCTGGCGCTGGCGCTGGCGTTGTCCGAGCAGCTCGCCGGGATGTCCACCACCGCGGCGAGCCTGGAGTCGATCGTGCTCGACGAGGGCTTCGGCACGCTCGACGCGGCGACCCTCGACACGGTGGCCGCCACCCTGGAGAGTCTGGCCGCCCGGGGCGACCGGATGGTCGGGGTGGTCACCCACGTGCCGGCGTTGGCCGAACGCATCCCGGTCCGCTACGAGGTCAGCAAGGACGCCCGGTCGGCCCGCGTCGAGCGGACCGGCCGGTGAGCGGGGGCCGCGGCGTCCCGGCGTCCGTGACGGGAGGCTCGCTCCGGTGACCGATCCCCGGTTCTTCGTCGACGCCTGGGACCCGGCGTACGGGGCCTCGTTCGAGGCGGGGGGCGGCGGTCCCGCCGCGCCGAGCAGCGCTCAGGTCGACGCGGACGCCGAGCTGCCGGCGGTGGACTGGCGGGCGATCGGGCCGCGCCCCGGGGTCCGCGCCCCCGACGTGGTGCTGCTGGTCGACGGGGTGCGCCGGATCGACGCGAGCGTCTGGACGGCCGAGGACGACGGCGCCTCCTTCCCCGGCCTGGCCGCGTCGTACGCCGCCGGGGTGGTCCGCTGCGACCTGGAGCGCGGCGCGGCGCAGCTCGCCGGGGCGAAGGTCGGCCGGGGCCTGTTCACCGCCAGCCCGTCGGCGGTCGACGTGGTCGCGGGCAGCGTCCGCTACCCGGTGCACCGGGTCAGCGGCACGGGCGAGCTGAACAAGCTCCCCGCCGCCGTGCAGGGGCCGCTGACCGCGTTGGAGGTGGAGGTCTCCGGTGCGGCCCGCACGGACGGCGACCTGCTGGTGGTCGACGGCCCGCTGCGCAACCGACGGCAGCTGCCCCGCACCCTCGGCTACATCAAGACGCAGCACAGCCAATACCTGGACGCCCGGCTGACGGCGGTGGTCACCGGGCTCGCGGCCGGCGAGCGCTCACCGGTGTTCAGGCTCGGCACGGCGTGGGGCGGCTGGTCGTGGTATCTGCGGCTGCCGGTGGCGCTCGGCGCGCCGTGGGCGGGCATCGTGCGGATGGAGTGCTCCGCGGAGCTGACCGTCGACGAGGCGGTGGAGCTGGCCGACCTGTCGCTGGTGACGCTGCCCCGGTTCGCCTCCACCCCCTACAAGGACCCGCGGGCGCCGCAGAACCTGATCCCGATCGCCGGGCTGGAGCGCCGGCTGAGGGCGCTGCTCGGCGACGCGCGGCTGCTGCACCGGGTGCTCACCGCCGCCGCCCGGGCCCGGCGCTGATGGGGCGCCGGCGGGCCGCCGACACGGTGACCGCGCGGGTGGACACCGGCCTGGCCGAGCTGGTGCCCGATCCGGACCGGCCGGGGTCGTGGACCCTGCTGCTGGACGGCGCCCCCCAGTCGCACGTGGACCTGACCGACCCCACCCACCTGGAGTTCGAGTACGTCCGGCGGCTCGCCGCCGCGATCGACCTGCTGGCCCCGGCCGGCGCGCCGCTGCGGGTGCTGCACCTCGGCGGCGGCGCGCTCACCCTGCCCCGCTACGTGGCGGCCACCCGGCCCGGATCCGGCCAGCGGATCGTCGAGGTGGACGGCGCCCTGGTGGAGCTGGTCCGGCGGGAGCTGCCCTGGCCGGCGGACTTCCGGCTCAGGGTTCGGGTGGCCGACGCCCGCGAGGTGCTCGCCGCCAGCCGGGACGCCGGCTACGACGCGGTGGTCACCGACGTGTTCGCCGGCGCGCGCACCCCGGCGCACCTCACCTCGGTGGAGTACGCCGCCGAGGTGGCCCGGGTGCTGCGCCCCGGCGGCTTCTGCCTGGCGAACGTCGCGGACGGCCCGCCGCTGCGCTACGCGCGGGCGCAGGTCGCCACGGTCCGCTCCGTGCTGCCCCGGGCCTGCCTGGTCGGCGACGCGGCGGTGCTGCGGGGGCGGCGCTACGGCAACCTGGTGCTGGTGGCGGGCCGCGTGGAGCCGCCGGTGCCGGAGCTGACCCGGCGCGCCGCCGGGGACTGGTTCCCCGGCCGGGTGCTGGCCGGCGAGGAGCTCGACCGGTTCGCCGGTGGCGCTCCGGTGGTCCGCGACGCCGACGCGACCGACTCGACCCCGCCGCCGCCCGGAATTTTTTCCGTGCGCCGTTGATCCGTACGCGGGGGCGCTGCGTACCAACGGGCGGCCGTGCCCGCGTGGGACGGCCGATGTCATCGGACACCCGGAGGTCTGCATGCATGCGGTGGCGGCCGGTTGGCACGGCGACAGGGTGCAGCCGGACTGGATGTCCGCGCGGTCCCAGTCCCGCCCGGGCGCGTCGGCCCGCGGGGTCGACGCCTGCCCGGCGCCTCGCCAGAATGGGCCGGTGACGCCGCGCCCCGCCCCCGGACGCCACCAGGCGCCGTCGGCCGAGGCCGGCCACTCGGACCGGCTGATCCGGCTGCTCTACGCCGAGCACGCCGGTCCGCTGCTGGCGTTCGTCATGCGACTCACCGGCGGCGACCGGCAGCGCGCCGAGGACATCGTGCAGGAGACCCTGCTGCGGGCGTGGCGCAACGCGCACCGGCTGGGCGCGCAGGGGCAGGGTTCGCTGCGGCCCTGGCTGGTCACGGTGGCCCGGCGGATCGCCATCGACGAGCACCGCAGCGAGCAGGCCCGGCCGGCGGAGACGTACGACCGGGACCTGACCGCGTTCGCCGAGGCGGACAGCACCGACCGGGTGCTGCGCACCATGACCGTGGCGGACGCGCTGCGTACGCTGAGCCAGTCGCACCGGGAGATCCTGGTGGCGACGTACTTCCGGGGGCGAACGGTGCCCGAGGCGGCCGAGGAGCTGGGCCTTCCGCTCGGCACCGCCAAGTCTCGGGTCTACTACGCGCTGCGCGCGCTGCGCACGGCTCTGCAGGAACGGGGGGTGACGGAATGAGCCGGGCGGACCACATGGACGTCGCGGCGTACGCGCTGGGCGTGCTGGACGAGCACGACACGGCACGGTTCGAGGAGCACCTCGCCACCTGCTGGGCGTGCGCTGCCGAGCTGGAGACGATGGTGCCGGTCGTCGGCATGCTCTCCGACATCGACGGCGAGACGATGGCCGCGATGGAGCACGCGCAGACCGACCCGGCCCTGCTGGACCGGACGCTTGTCGCGGTACGCACCCACCGGCGGCGCGCCCGGTTCCGGCAGTTGCTCGCCACGGCCGCCGCGGTCGTGGTCCTCGGCGGGGCGACCGGCCTCGGCTTCGCCGCCGTCGCCCGCGACAGCGCGCCGGAGGTGGTGGCCGAGCCGACCCTGACGGCGCCGGTCGACCCGCCGACCGTGACCAGTTCCCGCGACCCGAACGACCCGAACCTGGGCGGCCCCGTCCCGGCGGAGGGCGAGCAGACCAACGTCACCGACCAGACGACCGGCGTGCGGGCCACCTTCTTCGTCGCCTCGAAGCAGTTCGGCACCAGCGTGAACTTCACCCTGGCGAAACTGCCCGGGCCGCGGGCCTGCCGGCTGGTGGTGGTGCGGAAGAACAACACCAGCGAGGTGATCTCCACCTGGTCGGTGCCGACCGCCGGCTACGGCACCAACGCGAACTCCGAGTCCCTGACCCTGTCGGCCACCACGTCCACCCGAAAGGCCGACATCAAGCAGTTCCAGGTGCAGTCGGTGGACGCCTCCGGGGTGGCGAGCCCGCTGGTCACCGTACCGATGTAGCCGTCCGGGGTGGCGACGTGGCCACCGGGATGGCGATGTGGCCCGCTGCTCGCCGTGCCGATACGCCCCACCGCCCGGTCGCCGCCGCCCCGCGACACGGCCCCTGCCGGCCGGTCGCCGCCGCCCCGCCGCAATGACCCGAGTCAATCGTTGGTGCAGTTTTCGGCAGTCGTCATCCCACTCCGTCTCGGCAGTCGTCATCCCACTCCGGGACACGGATTCCGGGCCGCATCGGTTCAACCAGTCCTCGTGAAATTGACCACGACTCCGCATTCAACCTTGACAGTGGCCACGCCGTATTACCCGGCGTACTGCCGAGAATGAGGAGGGCACGTGGCACAGCTGAAGCGGACCGTCATCGTCGCGGGCGCGATGGTCGCACTAACTGCCTGCGCTCCCGCGGGCTACGACGGGGCCAACCCGAACGCGGCCGAGCCGGTCGCCGTCGCCGCGGCCGAACCCAGCACGTCGGCCGAGCCTGGCACCTCGGCGTCCCCCGAGGCTCCGGCGGCCGACGCCCCGCCCCCGGCCGACGTCGAACTCACCGAGGAACTCAACGGCAGGAAGGTGGCCCGGATGGGCAGCGTGGTCACCGACCAGGACGGCTGGATCCTCTACCGCTTCGACAAGGACACCAACAACCCGCCGACCTCGAACTGCGTCGACAAGTGCGCCCAGGTGTGGCCGCCGGCGCTGACCGACGGCAACCCGGAGCTCAACGGCGTGTCCGACGACGACGTCGGCACCGTCACCCGCCAGGACGGCACCCGGCAGCTCACCCTCGACGGCTGGCCGCTCTACCGCTACATCGGCGACAAGAAGCCCGGCCAGTGGAAGGGCCAGGGCGTCGGCGGTACCTGGTTCGTGGTCGCCCCGGACGGCAAGAAGAACCTGAGCTGCCTGCCGACCGGCACCCCCAAGCCGGTCGCCCCGCCCGCGGACGACAAGGCCCAGCAGGGCGGCTCCGGCTACTCGTACTGACCCCACCGGGCCCGGTGGCCGGTCGCCGTCGGGGAGGGCGCGGCCGGCCACCGGACCGCCCGGCGGCGCGACACCGCCGGGCGGCGCGACACCGCCGGGCGGCGCGACACCGCCGGGCGGCGGCCGGCCCACCGGGCCAAGCGGTACCGGGCGTAAGAGCAACCCGCCCAGCGTCCCGGCACCGCCGGGCGTCGGCCGGTCCGCCGGGCGTCGGCCGGTCCGCCAGGCGTCGGCCGTTCGTCAGGCCGGGCGGCGTCGGCGGTGGCCCGCGCGACGGCGGTGCCCGTCGGCCACGGCGGCGGGACGTGGCAGCATGTGCGGGGTGACCGGTACCGAACCCGCCGCGCGCCGGGAGCTGCGCCCGCCGGCCGGGTACCGGCTGGCCGCGTCGGTCCGGGCACTGACCTTCAGCCCGTACGACCCGTGCGCGCGGATCGCGGCGGGCACCTTCTGGTGGGCCACCCGTACCCCCGACGGGCCGGCCACCCTCGCGCTGCGACCGGCCGACGGCGGCCTGCTGGCCGAGGGCTTCGGCCCGGGCGCCGGCTGGGTGGTGGACCGGGCGGACGCCGTCGCCGGGCTGCGCGACGACCTCACCGGGTTCGCCGAACTCGCCGCCGGCCATCCCGTGGTGGCCCGGCTGGCGGCCCGGCACCGAGGGCTGCGGATGCCGGCCACCGGGCAGGTCTTCCCCCGGCTGCTCCGCGCGGTCTTCGAGCAGAAGGTGACCGGCAAGGAGGCGTACCGGGCGTACGCCGCGACCGTGCGTCACTTCGCCGAGGCGGCGCCCGGGCCGATGCAGCCGCTGCTGCTGCCGCCCGAGCCGGCGGCGGTGGCCGCCACCCCGTACTGGGTGTTCCACCCGTTCGGAGTGGAGCAGCGCCGGGCCGACACGCTGCGCCGCGCCGCCGCCGTCGCGGACCGACTGGAGCGCTGCGTGGACTCCGCCGAGGCCACCCGCCGGCTCACCGCCATCGCCGGCATCGGGCCGTGGACCGCCGCCGAGGTGGTGCGGATCGCGTACGGGGACCCGGACGCGGTGAGCGTCGGCGACTTCCACGTACCGAACACGGTCGCCTGGGCCCTCGCCGGCGAGCCACGCGGCGACGACGCGCGGATGCTGGCGCTGCTGGAGCCGTTCCGGGGGCACCGGGGCCGGGTCTGCGTGCTGCTCGAGGCAGCGGGCGTCCAGGCCCCGAAGTACGGCCCCCGGATGCCCATCCGCTCCTTCGCGAGGTTCTGACCGCCTCGCTCCCACCGGTCCCCTGCGTCGGCCGGCCGCCGGCTTCCACCGGCGCCGGCCGTCCACGAGCCGCTGCCTCCCACCGGCCGGGGCCGTCCACGAGCCGCTGCCTCCCACCGGCCGGAGGGCTCCCACCTGGCCTTCCGTTCACCGGCGGCGATGCGCCTCCCGCGCCCCCGGGTCAGGGGCGGGCGCAGAGGCGGCGCAGGGTGCGGCCGAGCCACCAGGCGTACGCATGCTGGAAAGCCCTGCCGGCGGGCCCCGCGGCGCGCATCATCCAGCGGTCGGGCCGGCTGAACGCGATCACCTCGAACCAGACGCGGCCCGCGTCGTCGCGGCTGACCACGAAGGCCTCCTCGCCGCTGGCCGGGTGCCCCGGCAACGTGCCGTACCCGAAACCGGCCCGCCGGTCGTCGTCGACGGCCCAGACCACCTCGCAGGGCGCGGCCAGCCGCAACGGTCCGACCCCCAGCCGGGAGACCACCCCCACCCCGGGCGCGGCGCGGTCGGCGCCCGCGTCGATCCGGATGCCGGCCGCCCGGTGCAGGCGCCAGCCGAGCACCGCAGCCCCGGCGGGGCCGAAGCAGGAGTCGGGCAGCCGCACCCGGTGCCGCACGTGCCGCCAGCCGGGCGGCAGGTCCCCGGTGCGGGTGGCACCGACGTGCGGATAGGTCAGTGCCGGCACGGCGCGCACCCCCACGGCTCGACGGAACAACGCCAGCGTACGGCCGGCGCCGACGGGGTACGCACCGGGCAACTCAACTGTCGGCAAGAGGCCCGACGCGTCCTGACGACGCCAACGCCGGCATTGGCGAGGCCGTCCGGCGGCAGCCGCGTCGGCGGCAGCCGCGTACGCAGCGGCGGGCGGCAGCCGGGTACGCAATTTCCCGGAAATAGTGGCCTCCTGGCGTGCGGAAGCCACTATTTCCGGGAAGTTGTCCGCATCTCGTCGAAGCGAGGCCGGGTGAGGAGGTCGGGAGCCTGTGCCAAGGAGCACGGCCCGGGAGCGGGCGCCCAAGCAGTGGCAGGAGCGCAAAGCAGGGCCGGAAGCAAGGCCCGGGAGTCCGGGAGCAGTGCCCGGAAGCTCGGGCCCGGGAACAGGACCGCGGAGCGGAGCCCGAAAGCGGACCCCCGAAACAGGGCCGCGGAGCACGACCGCCGAAACAGGGCCGCGGAAGCACGGCCCCGGCACAGGGCCGCGGAAGCACGGCCCTGGCACAGGCCCAGGAGGCCGGACGAGGCCGGACACCGACCGGGCCACGGCGACCGGGCTGCAAGCGGCCAGGTTGGTGGCTGAGTCGGCCGGGCGGGACGCGGAAAGGGCATGGGCGGGGAGGGCGAGCGGGTGCGGCGGGGTCTGCGGAGTCCGGTTGTGGTTGGCTGTCGGCGTGATCATCGAGCCGCGCATCGCCTCGGCCGGCGTGGCGGACGCCGGGGAGATCCTCACCGTGCAGCGTGCCGCTTACCTCGTCGAGGCACAGCGCTACGCCGACCCGTTCCTGCCGCCGCTGACCGAGACTCTGGACGAGGTGCGGGCGGTGCTCGCGGGGCCGGCGACGGTGCTCACCGCCCGGCTCGGCCACCGGCTCGTCGGTTCGGTGCGGGCCCACGTCGACGGTGACACCGCGCACGTCGGCCGCCTCTCCGTCGCACCCGACCAGCAGGGGCGGGGCGTCGGCGGGCGGCTGCTGCTGGCGGTCGAGGCGGCCTGCCTGGCACAAGAAACCGCCCCGGCCGGAGAGCCCACCCCGGCCGGAAAGCCCACCCCGGCCGGAAAGCCCGCCCCGGCCGGAAAGCCCGCCCCGGCCGGAGAGCCCGCCCCGGCGGCTCCCGGCGTCGGCCGGCTGCGCCGCTTCGCGCTCTTCACCGGCGCCGACAGCGAGCAGAACCTCCGCCTGTACCGCCGGCACGGCTACCGGGTGGTCGGGCACCGGCCGGACCCGAACGGCATCCGGCTCGCCCTGCTGGAGAAGGCCGTGGTCAGTCCTGCTCGCAGCGACGCCTGAGCCCGTCGGCCTCCATCCGCAGGTAGCGGCGCGTCAGGTCGCCGTAGAGCCAGCCGACGAGCCCGGCCAGCGGCCCGGACTGCGTGAGGACCAGGTCGACCCGGGTGCGCCCGGCGGCCAGCGGCAGCACGCGGTGCTCGGCAAGGGTGCTCACCCCTGGGTTGCGCGAGACCCAGGAGAAGGAGACTCCGTCGGTCAGCTCGGTGACCCGCCACACGGCCGGCCGCAGCTTCGGCTGCTCCAGCCGGGCGGTGGCACCCACCGCCAGCGGCCCCGCCTCCCCCCGCCGGGCGCGACGCACCGAGGGCGTCCACTCCGGCCACCGCTCGACGTCTACCAGCACCGCCCAGACGCGTCCGGCCTCGGCGGCCACCTCCGTACCTGCCTCGAACCGCATCAGCGCGCCCTCCCCGTGGCGGCGCCCGCGCGCCGCTCCCACGGAACGACGCTGCCCGCCGGATCGTCACCGCGGCATCCTCCGGCCGGTCGGTTCGCGACCGGCCCGCCCGGCCGGCCACACCCGAGCGGCCAGCCCTGTTCGGCGGTCAACCCGCCCGAGCGGGCGGGACGGGGCGGGGCGAGGCGAGGCGAGGCGAGGCGAGGCGGCGCGATGGTGGGCCAGGCGAGGGCCGCCGGTCGCGACGCGGCGGCCGGTCGGGCGCCGTCGGGTCAGGCGGCCTCGTGCAGGTCGGCCAGCCCGAGGGGGGTACGCCGGCGCAGCAGCTCCTCCAGTTCCGCCACCGAGCCGACCTCACCGATCACGTCCTTGCCGCCGCCGAACCGGGCCGGATAGCGGCGCACCAGCCGGTAGCGGTGCCGGCCCCGGATCAGCTCGACGCTGACCCGCCACCGACCGCAGCAGCCGCAGACCCACTCCGACACCCCGCGAAAGTAGCTCTGACCTGCGGTTTTCTGATTCGCCCGGCGAGGCAGGAGCGGGTCGCGGGCGGACACGCCGCCCGGCAACCGACCGTGATGTGCCTCACGACTGTCGGTGCCGTCTGGTTGACTTGTCGCCGTGAAGCTGCCGATCAGTCCACCGGTCGAGCCGATGCTGGCCAAGAGCGTCCCGCGGATCCCCACCGCGTCCGGGATGACCTACGAGCCGAAGTGGGACGGCTTCCGGTGCATCGTGTTCCGCGACGGCGACGAGGTGGAGCTGTCCAGCCGGGGCGGGAAGTCGATGACCCGCTACTTTCCCGAGGTGGTCGAGCAGGCGCGCCGCCAGCTTCCCGAGCGGTGCGCGGTCGACGGTGAGCTGATCGTGATCCGGCGCGACGGCCCGGGCGGGCAGCCCCGGCTCGACTTCGAGCTGCTGGCCCAGCGGGTGCATCCGGCCGCGTCCCGGGTGCGGCTGCTGGCCGAGACCACGCCGGCCGACTTCGTCGCCTTCGACCTGCTCGCCCTCGACGACGAGGCGATGCTCGACCGGCCCTACCCGGAGCGCCGGGCCCGGCTGGCGGCGGCCCTGGCCAAGGTGCGCCCGCCGGTGCACGTCACCCAGGTCACGACCGACGTCGACACCGCACACCGCTGGTTCGACGTTTTCGAGGGCGCCGGTCTGGACGGCCTGATCGCCAAGCCCGCCGACCTGCCCTACGAGCCCGGCAAGCGGCTGATGTTCAAGGTCAAGCACGCGCGCACGGCCGACGTGGTGGTCGCCGGGTTCCGGTGGCACAAGTCCGGTCCGGTGGTCGGCTCGCTCCTGCTCGGGCTCTACGACGACGAGGGCGTCCTGCACCACGTCGGGGTGAGCGCCTCGTTCACGATGGCGCGGCGCGCGGAGCTGCTGGAGGAGCTGGAGCCCTACCGCGACGTGGGCGCCGACCATCCGTGGGTGCACGGCGACCACGAGCGCGGCCAGCGCCTGCCCGGCGGGGTCAGCCGCTGGACGGGCACCCGCAACCTGGAGTGGGAGCCGCTGCGCCCCGAACTGGTGGTCGAGGTGGGCTACGACGCGATGGAGGGCGACCGCTTCCGGCACACCGCCCGGTTCGTCCGCTGGCGGCCCGACCGCGATCCCCGCTCCTGCCGCTACGACCAGCTCGATCGGCCGGTCCGGTTCGACGTGGACCAGGTGCTCCGCGGCGACCCGACGGTGACGGCGGAGCCCGCCGCCGGCCCGGCGTAGCCTGGCCGTCGACCCGACCACGGAGGCCCGCTCGTGACCCGCACTCTCGCCCGGATCCGCCGGTTCCGGCCCGCCCTGGCCGGCCTGGCCGCCGCCGCGCTGCTCGTCGCCGGCTGCACCCTGCCGGCGTTCGCGCCCCGGACGGAGGCCGAGGACGAGGCCGCCGCGCCGGGCGCCGCGCCGACCTGGCGGGCCTGCCCCGAGGTGGCCGAGGACCTGGTCGGCCGGGGCGCGCCGAACATGCGCTACGAGTGTGCCCGGATCAAGGTGCCGCGCAACTGGGGCACGGGCGGCGGGGCCGCCGCCGGCCCGGGTGCCGGGCAGACCTTCGAGATCGCGCTGCTGCGGGCGCGGTCGAGCGCGCAACGCGACCGGATCGGCTCGCTGGTGGTCAATCCGGGCGGGCCCGGCGGCTCCGGGGTGGACACCGCGGTCTACCTCTCCTTCGGTCCGGCGTTCGGCGGGCTGCCCACCTCGATCACCGACCGGTTCGACATCGTCGGCTTCGACCCGCGCGGGGTGTCCCGGTCCAGCCCGGTGGAGTGCATCTCCGACGCCGACCTGGATGCGAACTTCGGCTACGACCCCGACCCGCGTAGCCAGCGGTCCTTCGACGGGTTCGTGGAGCTCAGCCAGCGGATCGGGCGCGGTTGCGGCGACCGCTACGGCGACCAGTTGCCGCTCTACGGCACCGAGCAGGCCGCCCGGGACATGGACGCGGTCCGCGCGGCCGTCGGCGACGACAAGCTGACCTACCTCGGCTACTCCTACGGCACCCTGCTCGGCGCCACCTACGCGCAGCTCTACCCGCAGCGGGTCCGGGCGCTGGTGCTCGACGGCGCGATCGACCCGAAGCAGGATCTGATCGCCGGTTCGGAGAGCCAGGCCAAGGGCTTCGAGCGGGCCTTCGGCAACTTCACCCGGTGGTGTGCCGCCAACGCCGGCCGCTGCCCGATCGCCCCGGACGCCCGGGCCGCGGTCACGTCGGCCATCGACAGGGCGCGGGTGTCCCCCGTGCGCGGCGACGACGGCCGGGAGGCCACCGCCGGTTGGGTCTTCTACGCGATCATCTCCTCGCTCTACACGGAGCAGGGGTGGCAGGAGCTGGCCCGCGCCATCGACAAGCTGGAGGGCGGCGACCCGGCGGACGTGTTCCGCCTCGCCGACGCGTACGCCGACCGGGAATCCGACGGGCGCTACTCGAATCTCTTCGACGCCAACCTCGCCGTCAACTGCGCCGACGAGGAGCAGAAGCCGAGCCGGGAGCGGATCCGTCAGCTCCAGTCGCAGTGGCGGGCGAAGTACCCGCTGTTCGGCCCGTCCCTGGCCGTCGGCATGCTCTCCTGCACGGAGTGGCCGGGCGGGCGCGACCCCTACCCGACGGGCCGGGCCGACGGGGCGCCGCCGATCCTGGTGGTGGGCACCACCGGCGACCCGGCGACGCCCTACGAGCAGACCGGCGAGCTGGCCGAGATGCTCGGTGTGGGCCGGGTGCTCACCTGGGAGGGCGAGGGGCACACCGCCTACCCGCAGACCTCCTGCATCACCGAGGCCGTCGACGCCTACCTGATCGACCTGGCCGTTCCCAGGGAGGGCCTGCGCTGCCCGGCCCGCTGACCGGCCGCTCGGGCGGCAGGTCGGGCAGCTCGATGCCCTGCCGGAGGGCGATCTCCTCCAGCAGGGCCCGCATACGGCGGACGTCGGCCTTGAGCTGTTCCTGCTCCTCATGCTCGAAGGCGTCGTCGTCGACGATCAACTGGCTGGCGAAGTGCGCGGTGATCAGCGGGATGACCAGCAGCACCATGGTCGAGATGAGCAACGCGGCGAGGGTACGGCCCTGCCAGCTGACCGGCGAGATGTCGCCGTACCCGACGGTGGAGGCGGTCACCACCGCCCACCAGACGGCGTCAGCCGGGCTGCGGTTCTCCACCTCGCCGTAGATGACCCCGGCCACCACGATCATCAGCAGGTAGGAGATGATCAGCGTCCGCGGCGAGTTGGCGAACCAGACCAGGCCCCGGTAGATCCACCGGAACGGCAGCAGCAGGACGTCCATGAGGAACCATGCTGCCCCGTGCCGGCAAGCGCCGCCCGCGCATCGGTCCGTGCCACTGTGTCACGCTGGCGGCATGAGCGACGTGATCTTCCGCGAGGCCGTCCGGGCCGACCTTCCCGCAGTGCTCGCCCTGCTCGCCGACGACGTGCTCGGCAGGTCCCGGGACTTCACGGAGGTCGACGCCGCGTACGAGAAGGCGTTCGCCGACATCTCCGCCGACCCGCGCAACCAGTTCATCGTGGCCGACGCCGACGGCGAACTGGTCGGCTGCATGCAGCTCACGTACATTCCCGGCCTCAGCCGGCACGGCGCCGAGCGGCAGCTCGTCGAGTCGGTCCGGGTCCGCTCCGACCTGCGCGGGCAGGGGCTCGGCCGGCAGATGATGGTCTGGGCCGTCGACCAGGCGAAGCAGCGGGGTTGCGCCCTGGTGCAGCTCACCACGGACAAGTCCCGACCCGACGCGCACCGCTTCTACGTCGGCCTCGGCTTCACCCCCAGCCACGAGGGCATGAAGCTCTCCCTCTGATCCCGGCACCTGCCCGCCGGCCCCGACCGACCGCGATCCGCGCGGCGACTCCGGGCGCTCCCCCGTGCAGGGGAGTCGATTCACCCGCCAGCGGGGTGTCGGGCCGTCCTCGGCCGGCGAGGCTGGAGCAGCCGCCGAGGAACGGAGTCCGTCATGAGCACCACCACCGCTGTCGCCCCCACCCCGCCGGGTCACGTCCGGGACGGTCGGCCGGCGCCGCGGTGGGCCGTGCGGGTCGCTCACCTGATTCCCCTGGTCACCCTCCCGTCGGGGCTGTGGCGCGTCGCGCTGGTGCTCGGGATCCCCATCGGCGCGTTCATCGACGGCGAGCCGGTCCGGGTGGGCGGCGGGGAGGCCGCGTACATCCTGTCGCTGTCGGTGACCCAGGAGGCGCTGGCGCTGCTCTCGCTCGGGCTGGTCCGGCCGTGGGGCGAGGTCTTCCCACGCTGGCTGCCGCTGGTCGGCGGGCGGCGGGTGCCGCCGCCGTTCGCCGAGACCGCCGCCACCGCCGGCGGCGTCGCGCTCATCCTGATCTGGGGGTACGCCGCGATCGGTGTGCTCCTGCACGGCGACGAGATGGAGTTCTCCCCCGGCGGGATGGCGCTGCTGGTGACCTGTTACGCCCCGCTGCTGCTCTGGGGTCCGCTGCTGCTCGCGCTCACCGTGGCCTACCACCGGCGTCGCTGCCGCAGCTGAGCACGACGCGTGACGCCGCGCCCGGATGGCCCCACCCCGGTCGCCGGGGCCGGCCCGCGCCGGACGGCGAACCCCCGGCCCGGACGCCGATCCGCCCCGGCCACCCGGGCGGGTCCGCACGAGACATCCGATGCCCGC
This sequence comes from Micromonospora citrea, assembly GCF_900090315.1. Classification (NCBI taxonomy): domain Bacteria; kingdom Bacillati; phylum Actinomycetota; class Actinomycetes; order Micromonosporales; family Micromonosporaceae; genus Micromonospora; species Micromonospora citrea. The sequence continues at coordinate 1,711,629 of NZ_FMHZ01000002.1, forward strand.
GCCCGGACGCCGCCTCGCTCCGGTAGCCGGGGCGGGCCCGCACCACGCGCCGGGGCGGCCCCGACCCGGTCGGCCGTCGACCGAAGCGGCCCCGACCCGCCCCGGTCAGCCGTCGACCAGGCGGCCGTCGCGGAGGGTGAGGACGCGGTCGGCGAGGTCGATCAGGGTCGGATCGTGGGTGGCGACCAGCGCGGTCATCCCGCGCGCGTGCACCACCGCCCGGAGCAGGTCCATGATCGACCGTCCCGTCTCCGAGTCGAGCTGGCCGGTCGGCTCGTCGGCGATCAGCAGGTCCGGCTCGTTGACCAGGGCCCGCGCCACCGCCACCCGCTGCTGCTGCCCGCCCGAGAGCTCGTACGGCCGCTGCGCCGCGTGCGCGCCGAGACCGACCAGTTCCAGCAGCACCGCCACCCGCTCCTCCCGCTCGGCCGCCGGCACGCGCGCGAGCCGTAGCGGCACGCCCACGTTCTCGGCGGCGGAGAGGATCGGCACCAGCCCGAAGGTCTGGAACACGAAGCCGACCGTGCCTCGCCGCAGCTCCAGCAGCTTCCGCTCGCCGGCGCCGGTCACGTCGTGCCCGGCCACCACGATCCGGCCCTCGTCGGGCCGGTCCAGGCCGCCGACCATGTTCAGCAGGGTGGTCTTGCCCGCCCCGGAGCGGCCCCGCACGGCGACCAGTTCGCCCCGCCCGGCCGAGAACGACACGTCCCGCACGGCGTGCACCGCGTGCTCGCCGCGGCCGAACGTGCGGCTGATCCCCTCCACCCGGACCACCTCGTCGGTGACGGTGGCACCCGTCCCGGTCCCGTCGGATCGCCCGTCCGTCACCACGTCCCGCTCGCTCATGATTCCGCCCCGCTGTGCTCGGCGCGGCCGACCGCCTCGGCCGCGCGGTACCGACTCGTTCCAGGCCCGCTCACCGCGCGGCCTCCCGCTCGTCCCCGGGGTGGTCGCCCGGCCGGACCTCCACGTGGTCCGGCTCCAGGTTGAGCCGCACCCGGTCCCGCAGCGACAGCGCGTCGACGAAGGCCGCCGGCAGCTGCATCCGGCCGGTGCGGTCCAGCACCGCGTACTCCTCGCTGACCAGGTCGGTGCTGCCGTCCGCGCCGATCCGCGCGGTCCGGCGTACCTCGGAGGCGGTCCGGCCGTCGCGGATCGCGACGGTCCGGCGAACCTGGCCGGCCACGGCGTGGTCGTGGGTCACCACCACGACGGTGACGCCGAGCTCGGCGTTGATGGTGCGCAGCGCCCCGAACACCTCGGCGCCCGTCGCCTCGTCCAGCTCGCCGGTCGGCTCGTCGGCGAAGAGCACCTCGGGATCGTTGGCCACCGCGACCGCCACCGCGCAGCGCTGCTGCTCGCCGCCGCTGAGCTGCCCGGGTCGCCGGTCGGCGCAGTAGCCCACGCCGACCATGTCGAGCAGCTCGCGGGCCCGCTCGCGGTGGGCCCGCCGGCCACCCCGCCGGCGGGCCAGCCGCATCGGCAACTCGACGTTCTCCCGCGCGGTCAGGTACGGCAGCAGGTTGCGCCCCGTCTGCTGCCAGACGAATCCGACCATGTCGCGCCGATAGCTCAGCCGCCGCCGCGCGGAGAGGTTGAGCAGGTCGTAGTCCCCGACCCGGGCGATGCCGGCGGTGGGGGTGTCGAGCCCGGAGAGGATGTTGAGCAGGGTCGACTTGCCGGAGCCGGAGGCCCCCACGATCGCCACCAGCTCGCCCCGGTCGATGACCAGGTCGAGCCCCTGCAGGGCGACCACCTCCACCCCCTCGGTCTTGAAGATCCGGACCAGGCCGTCGCAGACGATGTGGCCGCGCAGCCGGTCCCGGCCGCCGGCCCGCTCCGCCGCACGCTGGGCGGCCCGCTGTTGCAGGGCGGCCAGGTCCGGCACTGCCGTGGTCTCCGCGGTAGCGGTCATGTCAGCTCTCCTCTCCGAGCCGGAGCACCTCGCCGAGGCGCATCCGGCGGTTGTTCAGGGCCTCGACGGCGACCGCGAAGCCGAGGGCGACCGCCCCGAGCGCGACGATCGCGGCCACCAGGCCGGGCTCGAACGACACCCGGACCTCGCCGCCGCCGGTGAAGGCGGACAGGCCGAGCACCGGGGTGAGCAGCAGCGGCAGCACCGCCCCGACCAGCGCGCCGGTGAGCACCGACACGCCCACCAGCGGGGCCAGCTCCACCAGCAGCAGCCCTCGCCACTGTCGGCGGGACAGGCCGAGGGTGCGCAGCCGGGACAGGACCTGGCCGCGCGCCCGGGCGCCGGCCAGCACCGTGAAGGCGACAGCGAGCAGACCGAGCACCGTCCCGCCGGCCGCGCCCGCGACGAAGCCGAAGGCGAGCAGCCCGTTCGCGCCGCCGTCGCCCAACCGGCGGCGGGTGTCGGCCCAGGTGAGCACGTCGACGCCGCGCGGCCGCTCGCCGCCGGTCACCGCGCCGCCGCTCTGGTAGCGGGACTGGCCCTCGTCGCCTACCCGGCGCAGCGCGTCGACGTCGAGGTCGTCGCCGGCCACCAGGAAGCCGGTCGGCACCGGGTCGGCGGCGCGGGACGGCAGCGCCTGCCCGGGCAGGACGACGAACCGGTCGCTGCCCGGTCGCACCAGCGGGAAGCTCGCCGCCCGGTCGGCGACCCGGAACTCGTACCGCTGGCCCTGCACGGTGACGAAGGCAGAGTCCTCCAGCCCCGCCTCGGCCAGGTCCGCGGCGACCGCCGGGGAGACCACCGCGGGCAGCGGGCCGGTCCCGCCGGCCGGGGCGAGCAGCGCCTCGGGCACCGCCACGTCGACACCCGCCGACCGGACGAGCCGCTCCAGCGCGGGGCCGTCGACCACCAGCACGTTCGCCGAACCGATCCGGGCCGCGGTGCCCACCTGGTCCACCGCCACCTGCTGCGCCGGCTCCTCCAGCACCGCCGCGGCGGCCCGCACCCCGGGCAGTTGCTCCAGGTGGGCGCCGGTGTCCGGGGCGAGCCGTTCGCCGCTGACCAGCGCGTCCCCCGGCACGACCCGGGTGGCGACCCGGTCCCGGCTGGACTCGATGCCGGCGGCGACCACCGCGCAGAACGCCGCGGTCGCCACGGCCAGCACCACCACGACCAGCGGGGTGGCCGCCGCCGAGCGACCGGCCCGCGCGGTGCCGAGGAACGCGACGCTGCCGCGGGTGCGGGCGGCGAGCCGGCTCACCAGGCGCAGCGGCCACGGGTACGCCCGCAACGCCAGCACCGCCGCCGCCGCCGCGAGCAGCACCGGCACCGAGACCAGCAGCGGGTCGACCTCGCCGAGGGTCAGGCCGCGCCGCCGCAGCAGGACGACCGCCAGCGCGGCCAGCAGGAGCAGGAACACCTCCACGGTGAGCCGGCGGGCGGACGGGCGGAGCCGGATCAGGTCCCGGCGGGCCACCGCGCCGGCCGGCGCGGCGAGCAGGGTGGTCACCGGCAGGACCAGGACGGCCAGCACGACCGCCGCGACGAGGAACGGCGTCGTGTCCCCGGCCGGCCCCGGCAGCAGCGTGCCGAGCAGCCAGCCCAGGAGGGCCGCCGGCAGGATCGCCAGCCCTGACTCGGCCAGGCTCCGCCGGGCGCCCGCGGTGGCGGCGCCGCCGCGGGCGCGCAGCAGGACGTACTCGTCGCGCCGTCGTCGCACCGCCAGCGTCGCGGCCAGGGCCATCAGCCCGGCCAGGGTGGCCAGGGCGCCGGCCGCGATGACGGCGAGGACGGTACGGGCGGCGGCCACGGCGGCGGCGAACTCCCGCAGCGGGATGTCGAAGCCCTGGACGAGGGTGCGGTCGGCCGGGACCTCCCGGGACATCTGCTGGAGGCTGTCGATCGCCTCGGTCAGGTTCAGGATGCCGATGCCGTCGGCGGCCATCCGGTAGCGCCACGTGAACCGCAGCGGCAGCCCGGCGGCGGCCAGGGCGTCGAGCACGGCGGGCGTGGTCACCCCGACGCCGACGAACGGCTGGGCGTCACCGGGTGGCTCGACGACCTCCAGCAACGACGGCAGCCCGGCCCAGATCCCGTCGGAGGGGTCGACGGGCTCGTACACGCCGGCCACGACCAGCGGGGTGACCACCTGCGGGCCGTCCACGCCGGGCGGGCGGAGCACCAGTCGACTGCCGGCCCGCACGTTGAACCGCCCGGCGACCTCCGCGCTCAGCGCCACCGGCACCGGCTGACCGGGCTCCCAGGCGTCGTCGGGCCAGCGCCCCTCGACAAGCCTGCCGGCCTCGCTGATCCCCGGCGCGGCACGCAGGCCGAGGTCGACCAGGAGGTTCTTCGCCGCCAGGTCCGGGCCGGTCAACCGGCGCGGGGCGTACTCCTCCGCGACGAACCAGCGCCGGTCGACCGCCTCCCGGATGCGGGGCGGCATGGCGGCCTGCAACGCGTCCAGCTCGGCCTGCCGCGCCTGCGTCAGGGAGCCGCCGTCGGGGACGGGCGCCAGCGGCGCACTGGTGTAGGTCAGGTCCCGTCGGGCTGCCGGCTGGCCGGTCAGGTGCTCGCGCAGCCCCTGCTCGGCGAGGTGGTTGACGACCCGGGGCATCCCGCTGATCAGCAGCGTGACGATCAGGGTCAGCACCGCGAGCAGCAGGAACTGCCCGCCGTACGCCCGTACCCGCCGGGCGACCGCGCCGATGCTCACCACGTCCCCGCCCTCCTGGTGGAGTTGCCTGCCTGCCGCCCGGTCACCGCTCTCCCCCGATCCGCAACTGCGCCACGGCCACCCGCTGCCGGATGCCGAAGGCGATGAACGCGCTGAAGGCGAGGGCCGCCAGCAGCAGGCCGAGCGCGGTCAACCCGATCGGCGTCCAGGGCAGCACGAACGCTGCCTCGGGCACCGGCCGGCCACCGGACGGCGTGAGGATGACCAGCGGGGCCATGGTGGCGCCCACCGCCGCCCCCAGCAGCAGCCCGACGCCGACGCCGATGCCGGCCAGGAACGTCTGCTCGGCCAGCAGGGCCCGGGCCAGCAGCCGAGGGCTGGCGCCGAGCGTGTGCAGCACGGCGAACTCCCCCAGCCGGTGCCGGGCGGTCGCCCAGACGTCGACGATCAACCCGACCAGGGCCAGCAGCACCGAGCCGAGGGCCGCGGCGAACAGGCCGGTGCGGGTGCCCTGCCAGTACGGGTCGGCCGCGGCCCGCTCCGCCGCCTCCCGCCGGTCGAGCAGCGTGACGCCGGGCAGTTCGGCCGCCGCGCGGACGGCCGCGTCGTGCCCGCCCGCGTCCGTCCCGAGCCACCACTCCGACACCGGGCGCACCGCGCCCCGGTCCCGGATCAGCCAGTCCGTGGCCGCCGACAGGTCCAGCAGCATGCCCTCGCCTGCCGTGGACGGCACCTCGTCCACCTCGCCGACCAGGGTCACCGGCACCGTCGCGCCGGACAGCGCGACCTCGACCGTGTCGCCGATGTTCAGGCTGAGCGCGTCGCGCACCGCCGGGGTCATCAGCGCGGGTACCGGCCGGTTCTCGCCGGCGGGCACCACCACGAGGCGCGAGGTCGGCTGGAACGCGAACCGGCCGCCGGCCCGGAAGTCGATCTCCCGCTCGCCGCTCAGGCCGGTGGCGGTGGCCTTCGCGGGGGTGGGACGTTCCTGGCCGCCGATGGTCATCCACTCGCCGGCGAGCGGCGCCGGCCGAGCCGCGCCGTCGGCGCCGACGAGCCGCAGGTCGGCCACCTCCAGGCGGTACGCGCGCCCGAACGCGTCCCCGGCGTCGGCCTCGAACCCGGACAGCCGCACGACGCCGTCGACCTCGGGCACGACGACGGTGAACGGCACCGGCCGGCCGTCGCTGCCGGCGCTGCCCACCGGAAGGCGGATGGTCAGCCCGTCCGCGCGGGTCAGCAGCACCCACACGGTGACCTGGTGCGGCCCGACCGCGTCGCGTACGGGGGTGCGCACCGTGCCGGTCAGCGACCGGGTGCCGGCGGGCAGGTCGACGCCGGCCGGCGCGGCGCGCGCCCGGATCAGCCGGTCCAGCAGCGCCGGCACCGGCTCGTCGGTCAGCCGCTCGTTGAGCCGAAGCACGTCCTTCGCTCCCGCGGCGTCGAGGCCCACGACAGTGGTCGGCAGGTCGGCGCGGCCGACACGGATCTCGTCCCGCCAGGCGGGCAGCACCCGGTCGACTCCGGGCAGCGCGCCGAGCTGGCCGGCCCGGTCGTCGGGCGCGACGCCGGTGCGCTCGACCACCCGCAGGTCGGCGCCGACGCCGTGGTCGGCCTGGTCGGCCTGGGACCGTTCGCCCGTGGTCACCAGCGACCAGGCGAGGGTGCTGCCGCCGACGGCGAGCGCGAGCAGCAGCACCGGGCCGGCGTGCGGGCGCCGGCCCGCCTGCCACATGCCGAACATGGTCGCCGTCCACGGCCGACGGTCGACGAACCGCTCGGCGAACCGGGTCGCGGGCGGCAGCAGCCGCAGCGCCACGACCGCGCCGGCGAGCACGCCCAGCGTCGGCGCGGCGACGAGCAGCGGATCGACGCCGAGGCGTCCGCCCGCGCCGGTGAGCGGCGAAGAATACTGGCGCAGCTGCGTCCAGGCCAGCACCGCGAACCCGACGAGCACCAGGTCGAGGCTGGCCCGTTGCACGGTGGCGGCCCGGGTGGGACGGGACCGGGCCGACATGTCGGCGACATACGTGCCGGCACCGCGCAGCGTGGGGGCGACCATCGCGACCAGACAGCCGACGGCGGTGGCGGCGGCTGCCGCCCAGACCAGCGCGGTGTCGCCGGGGGTGAGCGCCAGCCCGGCCGGCCCGGCGGCGCCCACGCGTCGCAGCGCCTCGTCGGCGACCAGCGGCCCCAGCACGGCGGCCGGCAGGACGACGAGCGTCGCCTCCCGGGCGGCGAGGCCGGCCAGTTGCCGCCGCGCCGCGCCGCGGGCCCGCAGCAGGGCGGTCTGGGCCCGCCGGTCCTCGTGCAGCAGCGCGGCGACCAGCACCAGCGCGTACCCGCCGAGGACCACGATCAGCAGCAGCGGCGTGGTCAGCGAGGAGCGGCCGACCAGGTCTGCCCGGGCGCCCCGGTACAGCAGCCCGTCGATCGCGGTGACGGTCTGCGCGGAGGTGCCCAGCCCGGCTGCCTCGGGCACCTCGGCGGCCGCGGTGGCCAACGCCTCCCGCACGTCGAGCAGCCGGCCGGCGCGGGCCGCCGCGGCGAGGTCCGGCTCGACCACCCAGGACGCCGACACCGCGCCCGGGTAGGTCGCCACGAAGTCGGCCCGGTCCAGCACGAACGGCCCGTACGACGTGCCGGAATCCGCCGCGCTGCCGGCGCCCACCCCCGGGGCCAGCCGCCAGTACGGGTCGGTCGGGTCGCGCGGGCGCCACGTCCCGGCGAGCACCACCTCGCTGGCCCGCTCGGACCTGCGGTCCAGCATCGGCACCCGGTCGCCGGCGGTCATCCCGAGCGCGGCCGCGACCTTCTCGGGCAGCGTCACCTGCACCGGGGTGGCCCCGGCGGCGGGCCAGGCGCCGCTGGTCAGCTCGGCGTGCCGGGGCAGGTCGTCGAGGGTCGCGAGGTTGGCGAAGATCGGGTCGTCGCCCTCGCGGACGACCGGCCCCAGGTTGCCGGTCAGCTCGCGGCCGTCGCCGTACCGGCCGGCGTCGACGGTGACCGGCGCACCGCCGAGACCGGCGGCGAAGCCGTCACGGACCGCCCGGTCCCGGGTGGCGAACTCGGCCGCGTCCCGGCCGGCCGTGCCGCTCACCAGCAGGCTGCGCTCCTCCATGGACGCACCCGTGAGCAGCGCACGCTGGCCGGCCTCCGCCGCCCGGCGGTTGTAGTCGGAGAGCCCGGTGACCAACGCCACCGCCACCAGGGCCGCGACCACCGCGGCGAGCAGCAGCCCTCGTGCCTCTCGGGCCCGCCTCCACACCAGCTTCATCCGACGCCCTCCCCTGGCCCCTCGGGCCGACGATCAGGAAAAGCGGCGACGGGCCGGGAAAGGTTCGCGCCCGTTACATGATCGTTATCCGCCTGGCGACGGACGGGACGCGCCGACGGCATGGCCGCCGGTGACGCCGGCGCGGGCGCGGGTCTGCGGGCGGCGGCTGGCGGCGGTGTGCTTCCATCGCCGGATGGAGATCGCCCTCACCGCCCTCTCGGTGGCCGTCGTCACGCTGCTCGCCGCCCAGCTGCCGGGCACCGCCCAGCAGGCCCGGACCGCCTACCGGCTCACCGAGATCGAGCGCCGGCTGCAACTCGTCATGGACCACCTGGGCGTGGTGGACCGGTCGCCGGTGCCGCCGGAGGTCCGGGACCACCTGGCCCGGGGCGACAAGATCAAGGCCATCGCGGCGTACCGGAAGGCGACCGGCGCCGACCTGCGCTCGGCCAAGGAGGCCGTGGAGGGGTTCGCCGGCCAGCGGTGACGGCCGCGCCGGGCCCGCCCCGGCGTCGCCCTCACCTCCGGCACCGCCGCCGACCGTCGACCGTCGACCGTCGACCGGGCGACCGGGCGACCGGGCGACCGGGCGACCGGGCGCGCCACGGCGGCGGGCCGGGCTGACCCCGGACGAGTTCCAGCGGCAGTCGACGGAGCGGTTCCCGCGCTCGCCAACGGGGCAGCCCACGCACGCCGGCGCCGCAACGGCCCGGCCGGTCAGCGTGGGCGGTCGCGGTCCTTCGAGGGCTGCACCCGCTTCGGCTCGCCGGGCATCTTCGGGTGGTCCGGCGGGTACGGCATGTCGCCCTGCCCGGCGGCGGCGTCGCGGTCGGCCCACTCGAGCAGCGGGGTGATGTCCCACCCCGCGTCGTCGATGCCGGCGTGCGGGTCGCCGCGCTCGGCCAGCCGGGCCGGGACGGTGCGCAGGTCGAAGTCGTCGGGGTCGACGTCGGGCAGCTCGTCCCAGGTGACCGGGGTGGACACGGTGGCCCGGGCGTTGGCCCGCAGCGAGTACGCGCAGGCGATCGTGCGGTCGCGCGCCATCTGGTTGTAGTCGACGAAGACGCGGGCGCCCCGCTGCTCCTTCCACCAGGCGGTGGTGACCAGCTCCGGCCGCCGCCGTTCCAGCTCCCGGGCCAGCGCGATGGTCGCCCGGCGCACCTCGGTGAACGTCCAGCGCGGCGCGATCCGCAGGTAGACGTGGACGCCGCGACCGCCGGAGGTCTTCGGCCAGCCGGTGACGCCCAGCTCGTCGAGGAGCCCGCGCAGCTCCCCGGCGGCGGCGACCGCGTCGGCGAAGTCGGTGCCGGGCTGGGGGTCGAGGTCGACACGCAGCTCGTCGGGGCGGTCGACGTCGGCGGCCCGCACCGGCCAGGGGTGGAACACGATCGTGCCCATCTGGGCGGCCCAGGCGACGTGGGCCAGGTCTGCCGGGCAGAGCTCCGCGGCGCTTCGGCCGCTGGGGAAGCTGATGGTGGCGGTGCGCACCCACGGCGGCACGCCCCGGGTCGGCACCCGCTTCTGGAAGAACATCTCCCCCTCGACGCCCTCGGGGAAGCGCTGCAACGTGGTCGGGCGGTCGCGCAGGGCGCGCATGATGCCCTCGCCCACCGCCACGTAGTAGTGGAAGACGTCGGCCTTGGTGAAGCCGCGCCGCGGGAAGATGACCCGCTCCGGACTGGTCAGTCGTACGGTGTGCCCGGCCACCTCGATCTCTGCGGCCGCGGCCTTCGTGCCACCCATTGCGCGACCATATGCCACACCCCCGACGCCCGACGTACCGTTGGCGGGTGAGTCTTGACGAGAGCGAACTGCCCCGCACCGAGGAAGAGTGGCGGGTCCGGCTCAGCCCCGAGGAGTTCCGGGTGCTGCGGGAGGCCGGCACCGAGCGCCCCTGGACGGGCGAGTACGTCGACACGAAGACGCCGGGGATCTACCGCTGCCGGGCCTGCGGCGCGGAGCTCTTCCCGAGCGACACGAAGTTCGACTCGCACTGCGGGTGGCCCAGCTTCGACGACGCCGTCCCCGGGGCGGTCAAGGAGATCGAGGACCGCAGCCTCGGGATGAGCCGCACCGAGATCCGCTGCGCCCGCTGCGACAGCCACCTCGGGCACGTGTTCCGGGGCGAGGGCTTCACCCCGAGGGACACCCGGCACTGCGTCAACTCCGTCTCCATCCGGCTGGAGCCGCGCGCCGACGCCTGAGTCCCGCGCCCGGGTGACGACGGCCGGCCCGCGGGGCCGGCGCGACTCCCGTGCCCGGTGACGACGGCGGGCCCGGGGCGCGGCGCGACACCGCGCCCCGGAGGCGTTCAGGTCCGCCTGCCCGCCGCCAGTTCGGCCATCAGGGTGACCTCGGCCGTGCGGGACCGCTCGACGCGCCCGGCGAGGTCGCGTACCCGCGGGTCGGCGCCGACCGTCTGGTGCGCCCGGGCCAGGTCGGCCGCCGCGTCCTGGTGCGGCCCCAGCAGGTCGAGCAGCACCCGGTCGACCTCCTCGCCGCGGGCGGCCCGCAGACGCGCCATGTCCTCGGCGGCGGTTCCGTGCCCGCCGTGGTCGTGCCGGCGGGCCGCCTCGGCGGCGGCCGGCCCGGCGTCCCGCAGCCAGCCGCGCACCGTGGCCAGCTCGTCGGACTCGGTGGCCTCGATGGCGGCGACCAGGGTGCGCAGCTTCCGGTCGGTGACCCGGTCCCGGCCGAGCCGCACCATCTCCAGCGTCTGCTCCGTGTGCGCCGCCAGCGTGGCCAGGAAGACGACGTCCAGGCCGCTCATCCCGGTCCCGGTGGTCGCGGCCGTCGCCGCCGGGGCGGGGGCGGGCGACGCCGAGGCGCAGCCGGGGACCAGCAGCAGGGCGGCGAGCAGGGCGACCGTGCGCAGCCGTCGCATGGCGTACTCCCATCCACAGTGGGGTGACGGGTGCGGCCGACGCCGGCCGGCGGGCCGCACCCGTACGGTCAGACCTGGGTCCAGAGCGCCGGCACGTGGGGCGGCTCCCAGCCGGGGATCGCGGTGTGCGCCTGCCGGCAGCGGTACGTCGCCCCGCCGTAGGTCACCTGGTCACCGACCTGGTACGCCCGGCCCGCCGTCCACGTGCCGCCCGGCGCGGGCGGGGTGGTCGGGGCGGCGGTGGGGGTCGGGGTGGGCGACGGGGCCGGCGGCGTCGGGCTCGGGGTGGGCGACGGGTTGCCACCCCCGCCGACCTGGAGGTCGACGCAGGAGTAGAACGCGTTGGCGGTGTCGGCGATGTTCCACACGGCGAGGACCTTCTGCCGTCCCGACCAGCCGCCCAGGTTGACGGTGTGCGAGACCGTGGCTCCGGGCTGCTGCCCGCCGCCGTTGAAGACGGCGACGCGGGTGCCGCCGATGAAGTACTCCCAGTTGCTGGTGGCGTGCCGGGCGGTGTTGGTCCAGGTGAAGGTCACCGAGGAGCCCACCGACGTGGCGGGCCAGCCCCGGCTGTCGTCGTTCAGGACGGCGAACTGGGCGATCCCGGCATGGCAGCTGCGCAGCCCTTTCGGGCCCTCCACGCTCTGCGGCTCGTACCTGATCTGCCCGCAGTCGGGGACCCGGCCCTGGGCGCAGAGCGCCTGGCGGCTCGGCGGCCCGGAGACGTAGCCGTGTGCCTGGGCGGGTGCCGCGACGGCCAGGGCGGAGACGACGGCGCCCGTCGCCACGAGCGGGATCGTGATTCTTCGGCGCATGGTGGCAGCTCCTTCGCAGGTGCGGCTGGTGAGGTGCCACCCAACATAAAATAAACTTTGTTAACAGTAAAGACTCCTGTCGATAAATCAGGACGCCCGGCCGGCACCCCCGTCCGACGAGGAGCAGCGGGCGTCAGAGAAGCAGCAGACCGCCCCGCTCGTCCACCCGGTCGGCGGACTCGTCGTCCAGCCACACGCCGCCGCTGGCGAGGTAGCGGAAGCGGTACTCCCCCGGCCCCAGCCGCACCGTGACCGTACGGGTGCCGTCGCGGCGCGGCATCAGCTCGTGCCGCCCCGGCTCCCACCCGTTGAAGCAGCCGACCACGCTGACGGCGCCGGGCGGGGTGTCGCGGGGCAGGCTGAAGGTGACCCGGGTCTGATTGCCGAAGAGCTTGTTCCGCTTGATCATGTCGAGTTCCTCCAGGGGTGTTCCGCGGTCACCGGGTACAACGCCCGACACGCCGGGGGCGACACGCCGCCCGACCGGGCCCGGTTGCCCTGTTCGGCCGACGGACCCGCGCCCGTGCCGCAGGCTGGGGGAAACGTGTCCTGTTTCGGGGGGTTATGTCGTGGCAACCTGCGAGGTCTGCGGTAACGACTACTGGATGGCGTTCGAGGTGCGGACCGTCAGCGGCGACGTCCACACGTTCGACTGCTTCGAGTGCGCGGTGCACAAGATGGCGCCGATCTGCGAGCACTGCCAGATCAAGATCGTCGGGCACGGGGTGGAGGTGTCCGGCCGGTTCTTCTGCTGCGCGCACTGCGCCCGCGCCGAGGAGGGCGCCCAGGGCGCCGAGATCCGCGACGCGGTGGGCGCCCGGCCGGCATGAGCACGCGGTCGGGCACCCGCCCGAGGTGAACACGCGGTCGGGCACCCACCCGAGATGAAGACGGTCGGGCACCCACCCGAGATGAACACGCGGTCGGGCACCTGTTCCGCCTCGCGCCGGCCGGGTGCCGCCACCGTGGCCCGCGCGGCGCGCCGACCGGGCACCGCCGTCAGTACCCGACGGTGAACCTCGTCCGCCGGTGCCTCGGCCGCTCGGCCTCGTCCAGCAGCGCCACCGCGAGGTCCTCGTACGAGACGGTCGAGGCGCCGTCGGAGTCGACCACCAGGGTGTCGGTGCCGAGCCGGTAGCGGCCGGTGCGCTCCCCGGGCACGAGCAGCGCGGGCGGGCTCAGGTAGGCCCAGTCGGCCCCGGTGTCGGCCCGGCACACGTCGAGCTGGTCCCGGCAGGCCAGCGCGATGGCCCGCCACTCGGCGGGAAAGGCCGGATCGTCGATGACGGTGCCGCCGCCAGCGCCCGGGACGGTCAGCGTCGCGGCACCGCCGACCAGCAGCAGCCGTACCCCCGTCCGGGCGACGCCGGCCAGGAGGGCGCGGGTGGTGGCGACCAGGTCGGCCTCCCGGCCGGGCGCCGGGCGGGTGGCGCCGATCACGAGGTCCCGGCCGGCGCTCAGCGCGACCACGTCGTCGACGTCGGCGGCGTCGCCCCGCGCGACGACGGCGCCGGGCAGGTCCGGGGCGCGCGCCGGATCGCGGACGACCGCGGTGACGAGATGACCGCGGGCCGACGCCTCGGCGACGATCCGGCGGCCGGCGTTGCCGGCCGCTCCGAAGACGGTGATGTGCATGGCTCTCCTGTCGGAATCTGTCGGTGCGGCGGAACGGCGCCCCGCCGGCTGGTGGGTCGTCGGACGGCCGCCCACGGGCGGACGACCGACCGGACGGCCGCTCACCGGCCACCCGGTGACGAGACGGCACCCGGGGGCGAGGCGGCGACCCGGGACGAGGCGGCACCCGGGGACGAGGCGGCGGCCGGGGACGAGGCGGCGGCCGGGGGCGAGGCGGCGACGTCCCGGGGCCGGCGGGACTGCGCCACGATGGCGGCGAGGACGACCGCCCCGCCCAGCAGTTGCGCGGCGGTGAGCCGCTGGTCGAGCACGAGCCAGCCCAACGCCGTCGCCACCAGCGGGCTGAGCAGGCCGAGGAAGGTGACCGTGGTCGGTGGGAGGCCGCGGATGCCACGGAACCAGAGGGCGTAGGCGAGGGCGGAGCCGACGAGCGTCAGGTAGCCGTACCCGACGAGGTTCCCGGCGGTCAACGCCGGCGGCGCCCCCTCGACCAGCAGGGCGACCGGGAGGAGCAGCAGGCCGCCGGCAGTGAGCTGCCAGCCCGTGGTGGCCAGCAGGGGCGCGGACGACGACCATCGCTTGCTGAGCACCACCCCGACGGCCATGACCACCGCGCCGCCGAGGGCGGCGAGGACGCCGGCGACGTCGAGGCGGGCGTCCGCCCGCAGCACCAGCAGCGCCACCCCGGCCACCCCGGCGGCGCCCGCGAGCACGGTGCGCGGCGTCAGCCGGTCGCCGAGCAGGCCGGCGGAGAGCGCGGCGACGAGGAGCGGCTGCACGGCGCCGACGGTCGCGGCCACCCCGCCCGGCAGCCGGTACGCGGCGACGAAGAGCAGCGCGAAGAAGAACCCGATGTTCAGGGCGCCGAGCACCGCCGCCCGCCACCACCAGGCGCCCTTCGGCAGCCGGCGGGTGACCGCGACCAGGAGCAGGCCGGCGGGAAGGGCGCGCAGCACGGCGGCCAGCAGCGGGCGCTGCGGGGGCAGCAGCTCGGTGGTGACGAGGTAGGTGGTCCCCCAGATCGCCGGGGTCAGCGCCGTCACGCCGAGGAGGAGTGTCCGATCACTTAGCACTAAGACAAGTTATCTCAGCGCTAAGGCACTCGGGGGGACATCCCCCGTGAGCTACCTCACCGCTAAGGCAACGCTTGTTAGGCTGGTCGGATGGCCGATCACGTCGACCGGGTGCTGGCGCAGTGGGCAGCCCAGCGGCCGGACCTGGACGCCTCCCCGATGGGGGTGTTCGGTCGCCTCGCCAGGCTCCACCGGCTCGCCTGGGCGGAGACGCACCGCACGTTCAGCGCGCACGGGCTCGACTCGGCGTCCTTCGACGTGCTCGCCACGCTGCGCCGCAGCGACCCGCCGCACCGGCTGACCCCGACGCAGCTGATGCGCTCGTCGATGGTCACCTCGGGCGCCGTCACCCAGCGGCTCGACCGGCTCGAGGCGCGCAACCTGGTGACCCGCACCCGCAGCGACACGGACGGCCGGGCCGTGCAGGTCGCCCTGACCGACGAGGGCCTGGCGCTCATCGACCGGGCCCTGCCCGACCACGTCGCCACCGAGGAGCGACTGCTCGCCGGGCTCACCGCGGCGCAGCGCGACGCCCTTGCCGACACCCTGCGGACGCTGCTGGAGTCGCTCGGCGACACGGCGGACCGGTGAGTCGATCTACCATCGCCGCATGTCATCGCAGCACCCCCCGGTCCGGGTGGCCGGCTTCGCCGATCTGGACGCCCGCACCTTCCACGACCTGCTCCGGCTCCGGATCGACGTGTTCGTGGTCGAGCAGGCGTGCCCGTACCCGGAACTCGACGGGCGGGACGTCGAGCCCGGCACCCGGCACCTGTGGCTCGACGACGACGGCGCGCCGGTGGCGTACCTGCGGATCCTCGCCGACACGGGCGGCGTGGCGCGGATCGGGCGGGTGGTGGTCGCGCCGCGGGCGCGCGGCGGCGGACACGCCGGCCGGCTGATGGCCGCGGCGCTGGACGCGGTCGGCGACCGCCCCTGCGTGCTGGAGGCCCAGTCCCACCTGGTCGCCTTCTACACCCGGCACGGCTTCGCCGTCAGCGGCGCGGAGTATGTCGAGGACGGCATCCCGCACACCCCGATGCGCCGGGAAGGCATTGACCAGAGCCTATAAATGTGGCAGCCTCCGGGCAGAGCCGTCGCGGAGCCACGCAGCGCGCACGGGAGGGGCAACTCCCGGCCGTCCGGGCGTCGTCGTCCGACCTCTCCCCCCGGGGGCTCCATGTCCACTCATCTTCGATCATCTCGCCTGGGGTGGCTGCTCGCCGTCGCGGCGACCGCCGCCCTCCTGCTGGCCACGGCCCTGGCCAACCCCGTCTCGGCGCACGGTTCCGTGGTCGACCCGGCCTCCCGCAACTACGGCTGCTGGCAGCGCTGGGGCAGCGACTTCCAGAATCCCCGGATGGCCACCGAGGACCCGATGTGCTGGCAGGCCTGGCAGGCCAACCCGAACGCCATGTGGAACTGGAACGGGCTGTTCCGCGAGGGCGTCGCCGGCAACCACCAGGCCGCCATCCCGAACGGCCAGCTCTGTTCCGCCGGCCGGACGGAGGGCGGCCGCTACAACGCCCTCGACACGGTCGGCGCCTGGAAGGCCGCCCCGGTCTCGAGCAGCTTCCGGGTCCGCCTGCACGACCAGGCCAGTCACGGCGCCGACTACATCCGGGTGTACGTGACGAAGCAGGGCTTCGACGCCCTCACCGAGCCGCTCGGCTGGGACGACCTGGAACTGGTCGGCCAGATCGGCAACACCCCGGCGTCCCAGTGGAAGCCGGAGACCAGCGGCGTGTCCATCGAGATCCCGGCGAACGCGCCGGGGCGGACCGGCCGGCACGTCGTCTACACGATCTGGCAGGCCAGCCACCTGGACCAGTCGTACTACCTGTGCAGCGACGTCGACTTCTCCGGCGGGCCGACCACCCCGCCGCCGACGACGCCGCCGCCCACCACTCCCCCGCCCACCACACCGCCGCCGACGACTCCGCCCCCGACGACTCCGCCGCCGGCCGGGGCCTGCACGGCCACCTACCGGGTCACCGGGCAGTGGGGTGGCGGCTTCCAGGGCGAGGTGACGGTCACCGCCGGCGGCGGGGCCGTCAAGGGCTGGTCCGTGAACTGGACCTACGCCGACGGCCAGCAGGTCACGTCGGCCTGGAACGCGACCGTGACCACCAGCGGCACACGGGTCGTCGCCCGCAACGCGGCCCACAACGGGTCGCTGTCGCCCGGGGCGAGCACCACCTTCGGCTTCCTCGGCTCGTGGTCCGGCGCCAACAGCACACCGGTGCCCACCTGCACGACCGTGGTCTGATCCACGCCGGAACCCCGGCCGGGGCCGCGTCCCACTCCCTCCGGGCGCGGCCCCGGCCGGCCCACGTCCAGCCGCCGGCCGGCCGGCCCGCGCCCGACTCCCGGCCGCCCCGCGTCCAGCGCCGCCGGAGGCCCGGTCAGACCAGGCAGTTCACGATGTCGGCGATCGGGCGGCGGCGGCCGGTGTAGAACGGCGTCTCCTCGCGGACGTGCCGGCGGGCACCGGAGCCCCGCAGGTCGCGCATCAGGTCGACGATCCGGTGCAGCTCGTCGGCCTCGAACGCGAGCATCCACTCGTAGTCGCCGAGCGCGAACGAGGCGACCGTGTTGGCCCGCACGTCCGGATAGCCGCGGGCCATCTTGCCGTGCTCGGTGAGCAGCTCGCGCCGCTCGGCGTCGGGCAGCAGATACCACTCGTACGAGCGGACGAACGGGTAGACGCAGAGGTAGGGCCGTGCCTCCTCGCCGGCGAGGAACGCCGGGATGTGGCTCTTGTTGAACTCCGCCGGCCGGTGCAAAGCCATCTGGGACCAGACCGGGGTGAGCGCCCGCCCCAGCGTGGTGCGCCGGAACCGCAGGTAGGCGTCCTGGAGGGCGTCGCTGGAGGCGGCGTGCCACCAGATCATCAGGTCCGCGTCGGCGCGCAGGCCCGCAACGTCGTACGTGCCCCGGACGACCACGTCCTTGCCGGCCAGCTCCTCGAAGAGGGCCTCGACCTCGCCGGTGACGTTCTCGCGCAGCGACGGGAGCGGGCTGCTGGCCCGGTACACCGACCACATGGTGTAGCGGATGCTGGCGTTGAGCTCGCGCAGCCGGGCCGCGTTGGTCTGCTCGGTCATGTCCCCGATCCTCCCAGTGCAGTGATGATCTCTTCGGCCGCCGTCTCGCCCGAGCGGACGCAGACCGGGATGCCGACCCCGTCGTACGCCGCGCCGGCCAGCACGAGCGTCGGGTGGCTCGCCCGCAGGACCGCCCGCGCGGCGGCCACCCGGTCGGCGTGGCCCGGGGTGTACTGCGGCAGCGACCCGCCCCAGCGCTGCACGTGCCCGGCGACCGGCGCGGGCAGCGGCACGCCGAGCACCGCCGACAGCTCCCGGTGCACCGTGGCGGCCAAGTCCTCGTCGGTGCGCTGCACCTGGCGCTCCTCGCCGTAGCGGCCGACGGAGGCGCGGACCAGCGCCAGCCCGTCGGCACGGCGCAGGTGACCCCACTTGGTGGTGAAGAACGTCGACGCCTTGATCAGCAGGCCCTCGGTGCTGGGCACCAGGAAGCCGGACAGCTCCGGCAGCTCCGGCTCGGGCAGCGCCAGGGTCACCAGCGCGACGCTGGCGTAGTCCAGCCCGCCGACGTTCCCGGCCGCCTCCGGGGCCGGGCCGGCGAGCAGCCGGGCCGCCGGCCGGGCCGGCACGGCCAGCACCACGGCGTCGGCGTCGACCAGCTCCGCGTCCCGCGTGGGGCCGACGGTCAGCCGCCAGCCGGTCCCGGTCGGGGTCAGCTCGCGTACGGCCGCGTCCCGCCGGACGGTCGCCCCGCTGGCCGCCGCCGCGGCCTCGACCAGGGTGCTGAGCCCGCCGGCGAGGGTGCCGAAGACCGGCTCGCCCGGCGCGCGGGGAGCGGCGGCCTGCGCGGCGCGGACCGCGCCGACCAGGGTGTGCTCCACCCGGGCCGCCCGGGCCAGCGCCGGCATCGTGGTGACCAGGGAGAGGTCGTCGGCGCGGCCGGCGTAGACGCCGCCGAGCATCGGGTCGACCAGCCGGTCGACCACCTCGTCGCCGAACCGGGCCCGGACCAGCGCGCCGACGGACACGTCGTCGTCCGCGTCGAGCAGCGGGCGGCCGGCGTCGACGTCGGCGTCCGCCGCCGGGCGCGCGACCGTGGTCACCTTCGCCAGGTCTCCCGGTACGCCGACCAGCGTGCCGCCGGGGACCGGGCGCAGCCCGCCGTCGACGACGAGCGCGGCCTGCCCGACGGCGGGGTGCACGATCCGGTCGCCCAGGCCGAGCCGGCGGACCAGGGCCACGGCGGCGGACTCGCCCCCGGCCGGGTCGCGCATCAGGAACGACTCGGCGCCGAACTCCACCGCCGAGCCGGCCAGCTCGCCGGTGCGCAGCTTGCCGCCGAGCGCGCCCGACTGCTCGTACACGGTGATTTCGGTGTCGGCGGGGGCGCGGTCACGCAACCGGAGCGCGGCGGCCAGCCCGGCGATCCCGCCGCCGACCACCGCCACCCGCCACGGCGTCCGCATGTCGCTCAGCCCCGGCCGGCCGGCTGGGCGGACAGCTCGTGCACCAGTGCCACCACCCGGGTCAGCACGTCCGGGTCGGTCTCCGGCAGCACCCCGTGCCCCAGGTTGAACACGTGCCCCGGCGCGGCCCGGCCCTGCTCCAGGATCCGCCGCACCTCGCCCTCGACGACCGGCCACGGCGCGAGCAGCACGCACGGGTCGAGGTTGCCCTGCACGGCCCGCTCCGCGCCGACGCGGCGGGTCGCCACGTCCAGCGGCGTACGCCAGTCCACGCCGACCACGTCGGCGCCGGCCTCGCCCATCGCGCCGAGCAGCTCGCCGGTGCCGACGCCGAAGTGGATCCGGGGCACGCCCGCGTCGGCCAGCCCGGCGAGCACCGCCGCCGAGTGCGGCAGCACGAACCGGCGGTAGTCGGCCTCGGAGAGCGCGCCGGCCCAGGAGTCGAAGAGCTGCACCGCGGAGACCCCGGCGGCGATCTGGACCCGCAGGAACGCCAGCGTCACCTCGGCCAGCCGGCCGCACAGCGCGTGCCAGAGCTCCGGCTGGCCGTACATGAGGGCCTTGGTCTTCGCGTGGGTGCGCGACGGGCCGCCCTCGACCAGGTAGCTGGCCAGCGTGAACGGGGCGCCGGCGAAGCCGATCAGTGGGGTGTCGCCGAGCTCGGCGACGAGCATCCGGACCGCCTCGTCCACGTAGGAGACGTCGTCGCGGGTGATCGGCCGGATCCGTTCCACGTCGGGCAGGGTGCGCACCGGCTCGGCGACCACCGGCCC
This sequence comes from Micromonospora citrea, assembly GCF_900090315.1. Classification (NCBI taxonomy): domain Bacteria; kingdom Bacillati; phylum Actinomycetota; class Actinomycetes; order Micromonosporales; family Micromonosporaceae; genus Micromonospora; species Micromonospora citrea. The sequence continues at coordinate 1,731,191 of NZ_FMHZ01000002.1, forward strand.
GGTGCCGGGCACGATGTCGAGATCGACGCCGGCGGCGGCGACCGGCACCACGATGTCGCTGAACAGGATCGCCGCGTCCACCCCGTGCCGGCGTACCGGCTGGAGGGTGATCTCGGTGACCAGCTCGGGCCGGCGGCAGGATTCCAGCATCGCCACGTTGGCCCGGATCTCGCGGTACTCCGGCAGCGACCGGCCGGCCTGCCGCATGAACCAGACCGGGGTGTGCGGGACGGGCAGGCGCCGGCAGGCCCGGACGAAGGGCGAGTCGGCCGGTCCGCCGTGGCGGGGGTCGTCGTCTCGGGCGTCGTCGCCCGTCGTGGTGGTGGTCATCGCGGCCATCGTGCCACGCGGCACGGGCGCGGCAGCGGGCAGCGCCGCCTTTTGTGACCCCCGTCGGCCCCGGGAACCAGGCGGGTCTCTCGGGGGTGTGGGGTCGCCGCCGGGGCGTTCCCGGACCGCCGGCACCGGCGCGCCGTTTCCGGCGCTGGATGGTCACCGGGCATAGGCTGCCGACATGGCCCCCCCGACCGCGCTCCCCGAGACCTTCGCCCGCGCGGTGGCCGGGCTGCGGTCCGCGGCGCCCCGGCCGGAGATCGTGCTGGAGGAGGTCGGCGCGCCGCAGCGCCTCGCCCCGTACGCCTTCGCGCTCTCCGCCACGGTCGCGCGCGACGGCGACGAGGTGGCCGGCGGGCGGCTGATCCTGCTGCACGACCCGGCGGGGCACGAGGCCTGGCAGGGCACCCTGCGGCTGGTCACCTACGTGACCGCGGAGCTGGAGGTCGACCTGGCCGCCGACCCGCTGCTGCCCGGGGTGGGCTGGACGTGGCTGACCGACGCCCTGGACGCGCACGAGGCGGATCACCGCGCGATCGGCGGCACCATCACCCAGACCCTGTCGACCCGGTTCGGTGAGCTGGCCGGGCCGCCCGCGGCCGGCGACATCGAGATCCGCGCCTCCTGGACGCCTGTCGACGACGACCTCGCCCCGCACCTGCTCGCCTGGTGCGCGCTGCTGGCCTCGACCGCCGGGCTGCCCCCGCCCGGGGTGACCGCGCTGCCGGGGCGTCGCCCCGCCGGCGCGGCCTGACCCCGCGACGCCCTCAGAGATACCGCTCGGCCTCGTTGCAGACCTTGTCCATGCCCTGGACGGCCTTGTCGTAGGCCGCCTTGTTGTTGTTCGCCGCCGCGGCGAGCGCGGTGGTGAGCTTGTCGAGGCAGTTGGCGATGACCTTCTTCTGCCGGGCCTGCTCGTCCCGGTCGTTGCGGGTACCGGTCAGGTCCTGCTCGGTGTCGTCGAGCTTGTCCTTGACCGTCTGGAGGTCGGTCTTGAGCTTCTCGATCTCCTTGCCGTTCGCGGCGATGGTGCCGTCGCGCTGGCTGACCTCGCTGGCCATCTTCTTCTCGGTGCGGTCCAGCTCGCTGCTGGTGGTCAGGTACAGGCCGGTCATCACCCCGCCGAGGACGAAGAGCAGCCCGGCCACCACGGCCAGGATCAGCACCTTGTGGCTCTTGCCGGGGCCGCCCGGCGCGGGGGCGCCGAAGGGCGGGGCGGAGCCGGGCGGGGACGACATCGGCTGCCCGTACGCCGGCCCCGACGCCGGAGGGACGGACATCGGCTGCCCGAAGGCGGACCCACCGGCCGGCGGGACGGAGACCTGGCCGGCGGGCGGGTGACCGGACCCGGCGGGCGGGGCCGACTGCGGGTAACCGGCGGACCCGGCCGGCGGAACGGACTGCGGGTTCTGGGTGCCGTACTGCTGCGGCGCGGCCTGCTCGGGGGTGGGCTGGCGGGGGGCGCCGTAGGTGCTGCCGTACACGGCACCGCCCGACGGCGGCTGACCGGGCGCGGCCGGCGGCTGCGACGGGTACGGCGGCGGGTAGCCGCCCGGCCCGGTCGGTGGCTGGGACATGTCTTTCTTCCTCCACGTGAGCTGGTCGCGGCGGCTGGATCCGCCGGACCGGGTGGGTACGGTGCGCGAGCTGACCGGGTCAGCAGATCTTGAAGCCGTCGCAGGCGACCTTGATCGGCACGGCGAGGCCGATCCCCTCGGCGTTACGGGCCTTGGCGGTGGCGATGCCGACCACCTGCTTGCTGCCGTTGATCACCGGACCGCCGGAGTTGCCGGGGTTGATCGGGGCGTCGAACTGGATGACCGGGCCCGAGCCGCCGCCCGCCTCCCGGAAGGCGCTCACCACGCCGGTGGTGACGCTGTCCTCCAGGCCGAGCGGCGCGCCGACGACCACGATCTGCTGCCCGGACTTCACCGCGGCCGGCGCGGCGACCAGGCCGGTGAACTTGCCGGACGTGCGCAGGTGGGCGACGTCGTTCGCCTCGTCGACCCGGACGATCGTCGCCGGGAAGCGCTGGTCGGTGCGTTCGAGGAAGACCTCCCGCTCACCGGACTCCCAGAGCGACTCCACGACGTGGTAGTTGGTGAACAGGTTGGTGCCCCCGCCGGCGGCCGGCTTGCCGATCGCGAACGCCGTGCCGGTGGAGTTGCCGGCCCGGACCCGGAACACGCTGGGCAGCACGGCGCTGGCGACGGCCTCCGGGTTGAACGCCGCGCCCGCCTGCTTCTCCAGCGCCTGCGTCCGGCTCTCCAGCCCGTCGAGCCGGGTCCCGTCGCCGGCCTGCGCCGCGTCGAGCCGGCGGCCGGTGTCGCCGAGGCGGTCGGAGAGCCGGTGGATCTGGTAGGCCTGCACGCCGGTCACCACGGTCAGCAGGCCGGCGAGCACGAGCGCGGTGACGGTCAGCCAGCGGCCACGGGGGGCCGCTGCGGCCTGGGCGGGGCCGGAAGGGTACGCCGGGGCCTGCCCGGGGACCGGCGGCTGCCCGGGGACCGGCGGCTGCCCGGGGACCGGCGGCCGCCCAGGGGTGCCCGGGGACGCCTGCCCGGCGGCGGGCGGCCAGCCGGCGCCCGGGGTGGCCCCGGCCGGCGGCTGACCGGCCTGCTGCGCGGGTGCGGGGGACGGCGCGGGGCCGCGCCCCCAGCCGGCGGGGGCGGGAGCGGCCGGAGCGGCGCCCCACTGGCCCTGCTGGGGCGGCGGCGACCAGGTGGCCCGCGCCGGCGCGGCGGGAGCCTGCCCGGGGGCGTTCTGCGGGTGTGCCGGCGCGGCCGGCTCGATCCGGGGCGGTAGCGGCCCCGGCCGGTAGCCCCCGTCGCCCGGCCCCGCCGGACCCGCGTCCGCCGACCCGTAGCCAGCAGTCATGATCGCCTTGCCCTCCCCGTAGACGCCCCGCAGTGTCCGGGGCCCGATGATGCCGCACCGGCGCAACGGCTCGATGGACCGTACCTGCGTGAAGGGGCTTTGTCTTCCCCGATGTCCGGGTCCCGGAGGGACCCCGCCGGCCGTCCGGCCGACACACACCGGACCGGCTGCACCCACCGGATCGCGTCGCGCACTAGGGTTGTCAGGTGACCGACGAACCACCCCTGCGCCGTCGGGCCGCCGAAAGCCGTACGGGAAACGAAGCAGACCGCCCGCCGTCGGCCCGGCCGGAGCCGGCGGACGCGGGGACCGAACCGCACGCCGACGGGCCCGTTCCGCTGATCGCGCCGCGCGAGGGCACCCCCCAGCCGGCGGCCACGCCGGACGAGCTCGCCGAGGTCGTGGCCCGCTTCGCCGCCGGCACCGGCCCCGTCGCGCTCGACGCCGAACGCGCCTCGGGCTACCGCTACAGCCAGCGGGCCTACCTCGTGCAACTGCGTCGGGCCGGCTCCGGCACGGCGTTGATCGACCCGCTGCCGCTGCCCGACCTGAGCGCCCTCGACACGGTGATCGGCGAGGCCGAGTGGGTGCTCCACGCGGCCAGCCAGGACCTGCCCTGCCTGGCCGAGCTGGGGCTGCGCCCGCGCCGGCTCTTCGACACCGAACTGGCCGCCCGGCTGGCCGGATTCGAGCGGGTCGGCCTGGCCGCGCTGACCGAGCAGCTACTCGGCTACAGCCTGGAGAAGCACCACTCGGCGGCCGACTGGTCGAGCCGGCCGCTGCCGGAGTCCTGGCTGACCTACGCGGCGCTGGACGTGGAGATGCTGGTCGACCTGCGCGACGCGCTCGACGAGGAGCTGACCCGGCAGGGCAAGTCCGCCTGGGCGGCGGAGGAGTTCGCCGCGCTCGTGCGCACCGGCGCCCGGCCGCCCCGGGTCCGGGCCGAGCCCTGGCGACGCACCTCCGGCATCCACCGCGTGCGCGGGGCGCGCGCCCAGGCGCGCGTGCGCTCCCTCTGGTACGCGCGGGACCAGATCGCGGCCCGCCGGGACGCGGCCCCCGGGCGGGTGCTGCCGGACTCGGCCATCGTGGCGGCCGCCGAGCTGGACCCGAAGGACGAGAAGACCCTGCTCACCCTGCCCGGCTTCGGCGGGCGCTCGGTGCGGCGGCTGGCCCGCACCTGGCTGGCCGCGCTGGACGACGCCCGGCAGCTCCCGGATGACGCGCTGCCGGTCGCCCCGACGGTCGAGGGCCCCCCACCGCCGCACCGCTGGGCCGAGCGGGACCCGGTGGCGGCGGCCCGGCTGGCCCGGTGCCGGGAGGTGGTGGTGCGGATCGCGGGCGCGCACAACCTGCCGCCGGAGAACCTGATCGCGCCCGACTCGATCCGCCGCCTGGCCTGGGTCCCCCCGGAGGAGGTCACGGAGTCGACCGTGGCGGAGACCCTCCGCGGCCTCAACGCCCGAGAGTGGCAGATCACTCTCCTCCTCCCCGCCCTCACCGAAGCCCTCCAGGACCCACCCCCCACCCCCTGACCCCAGCCCTCTCCCCGCGTTGATCATGAGGTTGTTGTCGCCGCACCCGGCGTGTCGGCGCAACAACTTCATGATCAAGCAGTCGGTCGCTGACAGGGTGGTGTGGGGTTGGACACACCGGGGCGGGTGCCGGCAATGGTTACTGACGAGTAGCATCCGGGGGAACACGCCCGTGCCGGCGACCTTCGTTCCGTCCGCAGTGCCGCCCGTCGGCGCGGCGGCCGAATCGTGGTCGAAGAGGAGGCTCAAGTGCCCCGTGAAGTTCGGGATGTCGTCTTCGTCGACGGCGTCCGCACCCCCTTCGGCAAGGCGGGTGGCATGTACGCCAACACCCGCGCCGACGACCTGGTGATCCGCTGCATCCGCGAACTGCTGCGCCGTAACCCGCAGCTGCCGCCGGAGCGGGTCGAGGAGGTCGCCATCGCCGCCACCACCCAGATCGGCGACCAGGGCCTGACGATCGGCCGGACCGCCGCCCTGCTGGCCGGCCTGCCCAAGACCGTCCCCGGTTTCGCGATCGACCGGATGTGCGCCGGCGCGATGACCGCCGTGACCACCGTCGCCAGCGGCATCGCCATGGGCGCGTACGACGTCGCCATCGCCGGGGGCGTCGAGCACATGGGCCGCCACCCGATGGGTGAGGGCGTCGACCCCAACCCGCGGATCGTCGCGGAGAAGCTGGTCGACCCGTCCGCCCTGGTCATGGGCGCGACCGCGGAGAACCTGCACGACCGGGTACCGCACATCACCAAGGAGCGCACCGACGCCTTCGCGCTCGCCTCGCAGCAGAAGACCGCCAAGGCGTACGCCAACGGCAAGCTCCAGGACGATCTGGTGCCGATGGCGATCCGCGACGCCGACGGCGGCTGGGGCCTGGCCACGGTGGACGAGGCGCCCCGGGACACCTCGCTGGAGAAGCTCGCCACCCTGAAGACCCCGTTCCGCCCGCACGGCAAGGTCACCGCCGGCAACGCGGCCGGTCTGAACGACGGCGCCACCGCCAGCCTGCTCGCCTCCGAGGACGTCGCCCGCGAGCTGGGCCTGCCCGTCGCCATGCGGCTCGTCTCGTTCGGCTTCGTCGGCGTCGAGCCCGAGGTGATGGGCGTCGGCCCGATCCCGTCGACCGAGAAGGCGCTGCGCATCGCCGGCCTGAGCATCGACGACATCGGCCTGTTCGAGCTGAACGAGGCGTTCGCCGTGCAGGTGCTCGCCTTCCTCGACCACTTCGGCATCGCCGACGACGACCCGCGGGTCAACCCGTGGGGCGGCGCGATCGCCATCGGTCATCCGCTCGCCTCCTCGGGCGTGCGGCTGATGACCCAGCTCGCCCGGCAGTTCGCCGAGCACCCGGAGGTCCGCTACGGCCTCACCGCCATGTGCATCGGCATCGGCATGGGCGGCACCGTGATCTGGGAGAACCCCCACTGGGAGGGTGGAGACAAGTGAGCGCGCTCGCCGCACCGAACGAGGTCGTCACCAGGGCGCTGCTGCGCCAGGTGAACGTACCGGGGCTGGACCGGCCGGCCGCCCTCATCACCCTGGACAACGGCTTCGACCACACCAAGCCGAACAGCTTCGGCCCGGGCGGCCTGAACAGCCTCGACGAGGCGATCACCGCCGCGCTGGCGGCCGACCCGGCGTTCATCGCGGTCACCGGCAAGCCGTACATCTTCTGTGTCGGCGCGGACATCACCAGCCTGCCGCAGCTCGCCGACCGCGAGCAGGCCCTGGAGATCGGCCGGCTCGGCCACCGGGTCTTCGCCCGGCTCAAGGACAGCGAGATCCCGACCTTCGCCTTCGTCAACGGCGCGGCGATGGGCGGCGGCCTGGAGCTGGCCCTGCACTGCCACTACCGGACGCTCTCCGGCGGCGCGGCGGCCCTCGCCCTGCCCGAGGTCTCCCTCGGCCTGGTGCCCGGCTGGGGCGGCACGCAGCTGCTGCCGAACCTGATCGGCATCCCGGCGGCGACCCAGGTGATCATCCAGAACCCGCTGATGCAGAACAAGATGCTCAAGCCGAAGCAGGCCGCCGAGATGGGCATCGCGGACGTGCTGCTGGAGCCGGCGGACTTCCTGGAGCGGTCCCTGGAGTGGGCCGCCGGAGTGGTCCGCGGCGAGGTCACCGTGACCCGGCCCGAGGTCGACAAGGACATGTGGGCGGGCGTGCTCTACTTCGCCCGGCAGACCCTCGACCAGCGGCTGCACGGGGCGGTCCCGGCCGCGTACAAGGCGCTGGACCTGCTGGAGACGGCGAAGGACGCCGACTTCGCCGCCGGCACCGCCGCCGAGGACGAGGCCCTCGCGGACCTGGTCTTCTCCGAGGAACTGCGCAGCGGCCTGTACGCCTTCGACCTGGTGCAGCGGCGGGCCAAGCGGCCGGCCGGCGCGCCGGACAAGGGCCTGGCCCGTCCGGTCACCAAGGTCGGCATCGTCGGCGCCGGCCTGATGGCCAGCCAGCTCGCCCTGCTCTTCGCCCGCCGCCTCCAGGTGCCGGTCGTCATGACCGACCTGGACCAGGCCCGCGTGGACAAGGGCGTCGGCTACGTGCACGCCCAGATCGAGAAGGCCGTCAGCAAGGGCCGGATGGACAAGGGCACCGCCGCCAAGCTGTACGGCCTGGTCAGCGGCTCCGTCGACAAGGGCGTCTTCGCCGACGCCGACTTCGTCATCGAGGCCGTCTTCGAGGATCTGGCGGTCAAGAAGCAGGTCTGGGCCGAGCTGGAGAAGATCGTCAAGCCGGAGGCGGTGCTGGCCACCAACACCTCCAGCCTCTCGATCACGGCCATGGCCGAGGAGCTGGAGCACCCCGAGCGGGTGGTCGGCTTCCACTTCTTCAACCCGGTCGCCGTGCTGCCGCTGCTGGAGATCGTCCGGGGCGAGCGGACCGACGACGCCACCCTGGCGACCGCGTTCGCGGTCGGCAAGCAGCTGAAGAAGTCGAGCGTGCTGGTGAAGGACGCCCCGGCGTTCGTGGTCAACCGGCTGCTCACCCGCTTCCTCGGCACGGTCTTCGCGGCCGTCGACCAGGGCACCCCGCTGGAGGTGGCGGACCGCGCGCTGGACCCGCTGGGCCTGCCGATGCGCCCGCTCGCCCTGCTCCAGCTCGTCGGGCCGGCCGTCGCGTACCACGTGGGCGGCACCCTGCACGCGGCCTTCCCGGACCGCTTCGGCGTCAGCGAGAACCTCAAGCGCATCGCCGAATCCGGCCAGCCGATCGTGGTCGACGACCAGATCAACGCCGAGGTCGCCAAGCTGCTCGTGGTCGGCGACCAGCCGCTCACCGAGGAGCAGGTGCGCCAGAACGCGCTCGACGCGCTGGCGCAGGAGATCCGGCTCATGCTCGACGAGGGCGTCGTCGCCGAGGCGCAGGACATCGACCTGTGCATGATCCTCGGCGCCGGCTGGCCGTTCCACCTGGGCGGCGTCACGCCGTACCTGGACCGGACCGGCACCTCCGAGCGGGTCACCGGCAAGCGGTTCCTGCCGCACGGGGTCGCCAGCCTGCCCGCCTGATCCCACACCGCTCCCCCGCGTTCGCGGTGGTTGCCCCGTCCGGCTTGGATGGTGGCGACCACCGCGATCGTCGTTGCGGCCCGTTCCGGTCCGGAAGGGGACAGCGGGACGGGCCGGTGGCTGGCTACGATCACCCGTTCGCAACGTCGCCTGGAGCTGACCACATGTCCTCACCGCCGGTCGATCCCTGGTCCGGGCAGCCGGAGCACGACCCCCACTACGACTTCCACCCGCCGCAGCCTGGCCACCCCGTGCCACCGGCCGACGCCTGGTCAGCCCCGGGCGGGCAGCCGCCCTACCACGGCGGCTGGTCCGCCGCGCCGACCTCCGGTCCCCCGCCGGCGCAGCCGTACCCCACCCAGCCCTACCCCCACCAGCCGTACGGCGGTCATCCCGTCACGCCGCAGGACGGCTTTCCGGCCGGCGGGTACGCCGGCTACCCGCAGCCCTATCCGGGCGGCAGCCACCCGGGCGCCGGGCCGGCGCGGCCACGCCAGCTCAACCTGGTGTTGACGCTGGGCCTGGTCGGGCTGCTGGTGCTCTGCCTCGGCGGGGGCGCGGTGGGCTACGTGGCCCTCTCGGAGCAGGATTCCCCCGGCCCGACCCCCGGCCCGACGCCGACGGCGACGGGCGTCTCGAGCCCCACGCCGTCCGGCGCCCCGTCGTCGGAGGCCGCCCCGTCCCCCGAGCCGACGTCCAGCCCTCGGATCCAGGTCGTCACGCCGGAGACCCTCGCGGGCCGTCCGAAGAGCACCGAGCCGACGCTGAAGAAGCTGGCCGACGACATGGTCCGGGACCTGAAGTCCTCGGTGCCCCAGGCGACGGGCGTGGTCGGCGCCTTCTACGGCAGCGCCGACGAGCGCGACATGGTCATGGTGGTCGCCGCCTCCACCTTCGTGCTCAACCCCGAACGGGAACTCGACGACTCGGTGAAGGGGATCTCCAAGGAGCTGGCGGTCAAGCGGCTGACCACTATCGCCCCCGGCCCGAACGGCGGCCTGGCCAAGTGCGGCGACGGTGAGTCCGCCGGGGTGCCGCTGGGCGTCTGCGCCTGGGCCGACCACGGCAGCGTCGGGATCATCGTGATGTTCTTCTCGTCCTCGGCCGCCGCCGCGGCGGAGTTCGTCGCCATCCGCGGCCAGATCGAGCAGAAGTCCTGACCGCACTCCCCGGCCCGCGCCGTCGTCCGTGGTCGCACCACTGCCGTCGGGCGGGGCCGGCCGAGACCATCCGCCCCTCGCGTAGACCTGGAGCTGACCGATGTCCTACCCGCCGGCCAATCCGTTCCCCCCACCACCCGAGCGCGGCGCGCCGTACGGCTCCCAGCCGGGCGGATACGGCCCGCCGCCGCAGCCCGGCGGGTACGAGCCCCCGCAAACCGGCGGCTACCCGCCACCGCAGGCCGGCGGATACGGGCCGCCACAGCAGGCCGGCGGATACGGGCCGCCACAGCAGGCCGGCGGATACGGGCCGCCACAGCAGGCCGGCGGATACGGGCCGCCGCAGCAGGTCGGTGGTCACCTTCCGGCGCAGCCCGGCGGCGCTCCGGTGCCGCCGTACGGCCCGCCGGCGAAGCGGAAGTCCAGCGCCGGCAAGATCGTCCTGTTCGTGCTCGCCGGGGTGCTGGTGCTCTGCCTCGGCGGCGCCGCGATCACCTTCTTCGTCGTCAAGGACGAGGTCAAGGAGACCGTCGACGCCACCAGGATCCGCGTCGTCGAGCCGGACACGCTCGCCGGCCGGCCGAAGGCCACCGACCCCGCCCTCCAGGTCGGCGCCCAGCAGCTCGAGGCGGAGCTGAACAGGTCGCTGCCGGACGCGAGCAGCACGGTCGGCGCCTTCTACGGCACCCCGGCCAAGCAGGACCTGGTCATGATCGCCGCCGCCTCCGGAATGAACCCGAACCCGGCCAAGACCCTGGAGGACACCATCAGGGGCGCGCGCACCAGCGACGTACGGCTCGGCGAGATGTCCTCCGTGGACCCGGGTCCCCTGGGCGGCGAGGCCAAGTGCGGCGACGCCAAGGCGGAGAACGTGCCGCTGGGCGTCTGCGTGTGGAGCGACCGGGGCAGCGTCGGGATGATCGTCATCTACTTCAAGACCGGCACGCAGGCCCACGCCGAACTCGCCGCCATGCGCGGGCAGATCGAGCAGAAGTCCTGACCCGTACGACAGGCGGGGGCCCGGCACCGGCGAGGTGTCGGGCCCCCGTCGCGTCAGCCCGCCGCGTCAGCCATTGCGGCGGTTGCCGCCGTGGCGCCGGCCCGCTCGGCGGCGCTGCGCAGCACGCAGAACTCGTTGCCCTCCGGGTCGGCCAGCACCACCCAGCCGGAGCCGTCGGGGCGGCGGCAGTCGGCGACCTGGGTGGCGCCGATGCCCAGCAGCCGCGCCACCTCCTCGTCCCGGGTCCGGTCGGCGGGCTCCAGGTCGAGGTGCAGCCGGTTCTTCACCGCCTTGCCCTCGGGCACGGCCAGGAAGAGCACCTCCGGGCCACCCGGGGGCAGCAGCATGGCCTCCGGGTCGCCGGGGAGGTCGTCCGGCTGCCGGGGGCAGTCGAAGACCTGCGCCCAGAAGCCGGCCAGGGCGTACGTGTCGCGGCAGTCGATGCCGATGTTGTGGATGATCGCGCTCACTGATGGTCCTCCTCGGTGGAGACACCCGCCCGCTCCGCCGCGCCACGCAGGACGCAGAACTCGTTGCCCTCCGGGTCGGCCAGCACCACCCAGCCAGTGCCGTCGGCGCGTCGCTGGTCGTCGACCAGGACCGCGCCGAGCCCGAGCACCCGCTCGACCTCCTCGTCGCGGGTCCGACCGGTCGGTTCCAGGCAGACGTGCACCCGATTCTTGACCGTCTTGGCCTCGGGCACCCGCTGGAAGAACACGGACGGGGCGACGCCGTCCGGCGGCAGCAGGACCGCCTCGGGGTCACCCGGGGCGTCGTCGGGGTGCCGCGAATAGCCGAGCACCGCCGACCAGAAGCCGGAGAGGGCGTAGGTGTCGTGACAGTCGAAACTGATGTTGTGGATCCGTGGATGCACGGGTTCCTCCGTTACGGATGGAGGCGCCCCGCGTGCGTGCGGGTCAGCCGGCGAGACGGGGCGCGGAGATCATGACGATGAACATCGACGCACCCCCCTCCGCTTCTCGGGCTGACACCATGATCCTTTCACCGGGACCGGCCGGCCCGCAACCCCGTACGGTCACCGCCCGGCGGCCGGCCTGTCGGCGGTCACCGCGGGGGCGGCCTCCGCCGCCGGCAGGGTCACCGTGACCTCCAGCCCGCCACCGGGCTGGGCGACCACCTTCACGGTGCCGCCGTGCGCGTCGCAGACCGCGCGGACGATGGAGAGCCCGAGGCCCGAGCCGCGGGCGCCGGTACGCTCCCGGCCGCCCCGTCGGAACGGCTCGAACAGGCCGGGCACGTCGGCCTGGTCCACCTCGAAGCCGGTGTTGCCCACCACCAGCCACGACCGGCACCCGTCGGAGCCGGTACGTACCCAGAGCCGCCCGTGCAGGTGGTTGTAGCGGACCGCGTTCTCGATCAGGTTGCCGGCCAGCCGGTCGAGCAGCCCGGGATCGCCGACGACCGGCGCGGGCGCCAGCGACGTCTGCACGCGCAGCTTGATCCGCTCCACCTCCCGGCGTACCGCCGACAGGGCGTTGGCGGTGCCGGCGGCGAGGTCGCACTCGGCGCGGCGGCCGAGCCGGCGCCCCGCCTGGGCCTCGCTGCGGGCCAGCACCAGCAGGGCGTCGACCAGCCCGTTGGCCCGTTCGGAGGCGTCCCGGACGACGGTTGCCATCCGGCGGTACTCGGCGGCGTCCGCCTCGTCGTCGCTGAGCGTCACGTCGATCTCGGTACGCATCACCGCCAGCGGCGTACGCAGCTCGTGCGAGGCGTTGGCCACGAAACGCTTCTGCGCCTCGAACGCGGCGGCGATCCGGTCCAGCATCGCGTCGAACGTCTTCGCGAGCTCGGCCACCTCGTCGTCGGCCCCCGAGTAGCCGATCCGCTGGTCCAGCGTGGTCTCGCCGAGCCGGCGGGCGGTGGCGGTGACCTGGTGCAGCGGGCGCAGCGCCCGGCCGGCCACCGCGTAGGCGCCGGCCACCCCGACGACGCTGATCGCCAGCAGCGCCACCAGGCCCTTGACCAGCAGCTCCGTGCTGGCGGCGTCGACCAGTTGCCGCTGCCACTGCGCGGCGTCGAGCGACCGGCCGTCGGCCAGCACGACCGTGGTGCCGGGAAGCAGCTCGTCGGTGGGACGCAGCGCGTCGCGGACCAGCAGCCAGGCCAGCAGCACCAGGATCGCCCCGGCGCCGACCAGCAGCACGCCGTTGAGCAGGGTCAGCCGCAGCCGCAGGGTGGGCCGCAGCCGCAGCCGCACGGCCACGTCCCTCGGCCACGAAAACCGGGCTCGCGGCCCCGACGCACTCCTCGCACTCACGATGCCACCCCGGTTCGCGACTGCGGGGCTCGCAAACCCCGCTCACTCCTCGCACTCACGACGCCACCCCGGTTCGCGACTGCGGGGCTCGCAAACCCCGCTCACTCCTCGCACTCACGACGCCACCCCGGCCGTGCGGTAGCCCGCGCCGACCACCGTCTCGATCAACGGCGGATCGCCCAGCTTCTTGCGCAGCGTCATCACCGTCACCCGGACGATCGTGGTGAACGGATCGGTGTTGGCGTCCCAGACGCGTTCCAGCAACTCCTCGCTGGAGACCACCGCGCCGCGCGCCTTGAGCAGCTCGCAGAGCACGCCGAACTCCTTGTTGGTCAGGTCGACCGGCTGCCCGGCCCGGGTGGCGACCCGGCGCGCCGGGTCGAGCACCAGGTCGGCCAGCTCCAGCACCGGCGGCGCGGCCGGGGTGGCCCGGCGGCCGAGCGCCTGCACCCGGGCGACCAGCTCGTCGAAGGCGAACGGCTTCGGCAGGTAGTCGTCCGCGCCGAGCTGCAACCCCTCGACCCGGTCGGCGACCGTGCCGCTGGCGGTCAGCATCAGCACCCGGGTGAGCGTGCCGGAGGCGGCCAGCTCCGCGCAGATCTGGTCGCCGTGCACGCCGGGCAGGTCCCGGTCCAGCACCACCACGTCGTAGCGGGTGACGAACGCCATCTCGTGGCCGCTGTCGCCGTCGTAGGCGACGTCCACCGCCATGCCCCGCTTGCGCAACCCCCGCGCGATCGCGTCGGCGAGGTTGCGCTCGTCCTCGACCACCAGTACCCGCATCCCGACCTCCTCGCGCCCTGACCACCCGACAACCTAGTGCCGGCCGCCAACCCGGGCCGCACCCGCCGTCCGCGCCGGCCACCGTTGCAGAAAACCTTCGCCGTACGCGATGCTTCCGGCACCAACCTTCGCATCGGACGGGGAGACGCATGACCGACGCGGCGCCGACGGCCGGACGGGACGTCGCCTACCGGGGCTTCCGTCTCCCGGACGACGCGGACCGGGGAGTCCTGGCCGGGCTGCGCGCCGGGCCCCGGGGCCTCGAACTGGCCGACCCGGTCGACCGGATCGACCACACCGACGCCGACGGCCGCACCCGCCGCTACGCCGCGGGCAGCTGGACCGCCCCGCCCGTGCCGACGGGCTTCGCCGTACGCGACATCGTGCCCTCGTGGACCGGCCAGACCCCGGACGGCTGCTGGCTACGGGTGCAGCTGCGCGGCTGGCACGCCGGCGCCCCTGCCACCGGCTGGTACGTCCTCGGCGACTGGGCCGCCGCCGACGACGACTTCCGCCGCACCTCGCTGGCGGGGCAACGCGACGCCGACGCCCGGGTGGACACCGACACCCTCGTGGTGACGGGCGCGACGGTCACCGGCTGGCAGGTCCGGGTGACCCTGCTCCGGCCGGCCGACGCCGACGACGACACGACGCCGGCGCTGCGTACGGTCGGGGCGGTCGCCTCCGGCGCGCGGCCGGCGGCGGCCGCCCGGCCCGCCGCCGAGGGGCCACCGCCCGTGGCGGCCCCACCCGACGCGGAGACCCGGACCGGCGCTGGCGCGGCGGCACCGGCGACCCCGGCGGAAGCCGCCGCCACGACGCCGGCCGCCTGGGGCACGGTGCTGGACGTGCCCCGCTACTCGCAGCGGCTGCACGCCGGCGCGCACCCGCAGTGGGGCGGCGGCGGGGACTCCTGGTGCTCCCCCACCTGCACGTCGATGGTGCTGGCCTTCTGGGGCGCCGCCCCCGCCCCGGACCGGTACGCCTGGGTGAGCCCGGCCGGCCCCCGCCCGGTGGTGGTGCACGCCGCCCGGCACTGCTACGACCACGCCTACGCCGGGGCCGGCAACTGGCCGTTCAACACCGCGTACGCCGGGCTGCACGGCGTGGACGCGTTCGTCACCCGGCTGCGTTCGCTGACCGAGGCGGAGGCGTTCGTGGCCGCCGGCCTCCCGCTGATCGTCTCCGCCGCGTTCACCGCCGGCCAGGTGCCGGGGCTCGACTACGACACCGCCGGGCACCTGATGGTGCTGGTCGGCTTCACCGACACGGGCGCGCCGGTGCTCAACGACCCGTACGCCCCCGACGACGACGCGGTGCGCCGCACCGTCGACCGGGACCGGTTCGAGGCCGCCTGGCAGGGCGGCAGCGGCGGGGTGGCGTACGTGCTCCGGCCGCCCGGCGTGCCGCTGCCCCCGGCGCCGGCACAGCCCAACTGGTGACCCGGCGGCGCGGGGCGACACCGGCCACCTGGTGACCCGGCGTGCGGCACCGGCGCCGGAACGGCGGGCGGGGCCGCCGCCGAGGCGCGGCCTCAGCCCCCGAACCGCCAGACGCCGAGGTCGCCGGTGCGCAGCCGGCACAGCACGGCGTCCGTGCCGCCCCGGCACTCCCCGGAGGCGTCCCGCAGCACGTCGACCACCCGGGCGCGACCGGCCGCGACGTCCAGCTCGCCGACCACCAGCCCGCCGCCGGACGCGGCCGGCCGCACGGCGAGGAGCCGGTCGGCGTCGCGCCACGGCATGAGCTGCCACGCGCCCAGGTCGGCGACCTGCCGACCGGTCGCCGCGTCGAGCACGACGAACCGCTCCCCGGCCGGCCCGGGGCCGAGCGCGAGCAGCCGCCCGGCCCGCCCGGCGAGCACCCCCATCCATCCCTGAGCGGTCCAGCGGACCGCCCCGCTGGCCGGGTCGAGCACGCGGAACCCCTCGGACTCCGTCCCGACGCAGAGCAGCCCGCCGCACTCGGTCACGTGGTCGACGGGGGGCAGGCGTACCTGCCAGCGCGGCCGGAGCCCGTCCAGCCCGTGGGCGCTGAGCACGCCGGCCCGGGGCCGTACGAGCAGCAGCAGGCCGTCGGTGACCACCACCTGGCCGAACGCGGGCTGCCCGTCGGGACGCAGGTCGGCGGCGTGCAGCAGGTCGCCCGAGCGGGGGTCGCGGACCTGCGTCGCCCCGTCGGCGGCGACCAGCACGACCCGCTCGACCCGGCCGTCGCGGACGTCGAGGTGCAGCCCTTCCGGCGACGTCGGCGCCGACCAGAGCGCCCGCCCGGAGGCCGGATCCACCGACCGCACGAAGTCGGCGGTCTGCACCAGCAGCGTCCCGGCCGCGTCCGACCACGGGTGGCCGGGCTGCCGCCAGCGTTCCCGGCCGGTCGCGAGGTCGAGGGCGACCGTCTCGCCGAAACCCTGCTCCCCGGTGGCCGAGAACAGCACCACCCCACCCCGGGAGAGCACCTGCCAGAGCCGCCCCGACGCCGAGACCGTGGCGCGCCACAGCGGCGCCGGCTTCCGGCCGTCGGTGGGCGCCCACTCGGGCAGCGCGTACGCGCGCACCTCGGCGGCGCCCACGGGATCCCCCTCCGCCGGCTCGACCACGTAGACGTGGCCGGCGTCGAGGAACGCCTGGGACCCGACGCGGGCCGGCACGACGACCGACACCCGCTCCCGCGCCGGCGCGGCACCCGCCATGGTGGCCACGAGCGACGCGAGCACCAGCGCCACCCGCAGCGGCCGCCCGGCGGCGCGGGGCGGGCGGGACGGCGGCGCCGCGCCGTCCGGCCCGCCGCGCAGCTCGCCGAGGTCGATCAGGGTCATGCCGCCCCCCTCCGCCGGTCATCCGGACAGCTCCCAGAGCCCGAACGCGCCGCCCTCCAATCGGCAGGCGACGAGCGACCCGTACGAGCCGCACTCGCCGACCACCCCGCGCAGGACCGCCACCACCCGGACGCCATCCCCCCGGTCGTCGAGCCGGGCGATCAGCACCCGCCCGTCCCGCTGCCGGCGGTGCAGGACCACCCCGTCCTGCACCGGCGTCAGCTGACCCGCCCGCCAGCGCCCCAGGCCCCGCACCGGGCGGCCGGTCGCCGCGTCGAGCAGCACGTGCTCCGCCACACCGCCGCCGGGGTAGCCCGCCGCCAGCATCCGCCGCCGGCCCACCGGAGTCAGCAGATGCCAGTCTTCGGCACGCCACCGGACGCTTCCGCTCGCGGGGTCGAGCAGCCGGAGGCCGGCCCCGCCGTCCTCGACGCAGACCACGACTCCGCACCCGAACGCGTACGCACGGGCGGACGGGCCCCACGGCACGCTCCACCGCCGGCGCGGGGCGGCGGTGTCGTAGGCGGCGAGCACCCCCGTGCCTTCGGAGACCAGGACCAGGTCGTGGGTGACCCCGAGCAGCTCGGGCGGCTCGACCCCGGCGGGCAGGGCCGCCGCGTGCAGGAGGTCGCCCGAGTCCGGGTCGCGCAGTTCCAGCCGCCGACCGGCGAGGACCGTCAGCAGCGTCACCCGGTCGTCCCTGGTCGACCTGCGCACGTCTGTCGGGGAGAGCCGCCGCGTCCAGCGGACCGCGCCGTCGGCCGCGTCGACCGACCGCAGCACCGGCTGCCCCGGCCCGGCTCCGGCGTGCCCCCACAGCAGCAGGTTCCCGGCGGGCGTCGCGCCGTCCAGGTGCCCGGCGGCCCGCCAGCGCAGCGCGCCGTCGGCGACCGAGAGGCCGACGACCTGCGGCCCCGCCGGCTCCTCCGGCATGCCGAGCACCAGCAGGTCGCCGACGCGCACGACGGGGAAGGTGCTCACCGACCCGGGCAGCGGGATCCGCCACAGGGGACGGCCCGACGGCAGCTGGTGGGCCGCCAGGCGGCGTACCGGATCCGGGTCGGGCGCCGCGCCGGGCCCGGCGCGGTCGGCCACCAGCAGCAGGTCACCCGCGACGGCGAGGTCGGCGTCCGGGCGGGCCGGGACGACGACGCCGGGCGGCGTCGCGGCCCGGGGCGCGGCCGCGGCCGGCACGAGCAGGCAGAGCAGGGCGACCAGGGCGGGCGCCCAGCGGCGCACCCCGCGTCCCGGTCGGGGGTCGACCGGCGGGGGCACGTCCCGCCGCTCGCCGAGGTCGATGACCGTCACGCGCCGTCCTCCCCGTCCCGCCCACGCCCGGACCGGCAAACCGGCCGGGAACGCACCGGCTGCGGCAAAAGCGACGCGTCCGCGCCTGTACGATGGCGCGTCGTGGCCGTGCCGGTGGTGAATCCCTCGCTGAACTCCGTCTCCGAGCCCGTGGCGGCAGAGCCGTCGCGGCGCCCCCGGTGGAGGCCGGCCCGCGCCGACGTACTGGCCATCGGAGCCTATGTCCTGCTCGGCGTTCTCGTGTGCCTGAACTACTGGGTGGACGTGCAGAACCGGGTGTCGTCGCACCTGCCCACCGACCACAGCTGGTTCGAGTGGCTCTTCTCGCACGGCGCGTACTCCGTGCGGCACCTGGAGAACCCGCTGTTCACCGCCCGGCAGAACGCCCCGGACGGGGTGAACATGATGGCGAACACCTCGCTGCTCGGGGTGACGCTGCCGCTGGCGCCGCTGACCATGCTCCTCGGCCCGCAGGTCGTGTACGCGCTCTACCTGGGCGCCGCGCTGGCCGCCACCGCCGGCACGTCGTACTGGGTGCTGTCGCGGCACGTGGTGCGCTCCCGCGCGGCGGCCTTCGTCGGCGGCGCGTTCCTCGGCTTCGCGCCCGGCATCGTGCACCACGCCAACGGCCAGCCCAACTTCGTCTCGAACTTCCTGCTGCCGCTGATCGTGCTGCGCGTGTTCCGGCTCGGCGAGGCGGGTCGGTGGCGGCGCAACGGCGTCGCGCTCGGGCTGCTGGTGGCGTACCAGATCTTCATCAACGAGGAGATGCTGCTGCTGACCGCGCTGGCCTGCCTGGTCGCCGTGGTCGCGTACGCCGTCATGCGCCCGGCGCGGACGCGCGCGGTGGCGGGCACCTTCGCCGCCGCCCTCGGCGTGGGCGGCGGGCTGGCCCTGCTGCTGACCGCCTACCCGATCTGGTTCCAGTTCAACGGCCCGCAGGCCTACCGGGGCCTGCAGGGCGGCGTCTTCCACAGCTGGGGCGAGGACCTGGCGGCCTTCGTCACCTTCGCCCGCGACACCGTCGTCGGGGACGAGGCCGTGGAGAAGACCATCGGCCTCACCGAGCAGAACACCTGGTTCGGCTGGCCGCTGGTGCTGCTGTCGGTGGTGGCGCTGGCGCTGCTGGTCCGCCGCTCGCTCACCGCCCGGATCCTCGCCGTGCTGGTGGTGGTCTTCACGGTGGGCTCGATCGGCCCGAAGGTGCGCCTCAACGGCGTGGAGACCGAGACCGACGGCCCGTGGGCGTACATCCCCGACGACGTGCCGCTGCTCGAGATGATGATGCCCACCCGGCTGGCCCTCGTGGTGACCGCGGCCGTCGGCGTGCTGCTCGCCCTGGCCTGGGACGCGGTGGCCCGCTTCGGCCGCGCGACCGCGCCGGTCCCCCGCGCCGGCGACGACGACGCCGTGGGCGCCGCCGGGCCGCGACGCCGCTGGCTGCGTCCGGTCGGGTACGCGGCCGTCGCGCTCGCCGTCCTGCCGCTCGTCCCCCGCCCGCTGCCGGCGCAGCCGGTGGAGCCCCCGCCGCGCTTCATCACCGCCGGCGGCTGGCGCCCGTACGTGCCGCAGGGCCGGACCCTGGTGCCGGTGCCGATCCCGAGCAACGTGCACGGCCTGCCCACGCTGCGCTGGAGCGCCCTGACGCAGCACGCGTTCCCCATTCCGGGCGGCTACTTCATCGGCCCGAACGAGCTGGGCGAGGGCGTCTTCGGCGCGCCGAACCGGCCGACCAGCAGCCTGGTCTACCGCACCATGGACGCGGGCGAGGTGCCCCCGCTCACGGAGGAGAACCGTCGTCAGGCGGTGGAGGACCTGCGCTTCTGGAAGGCGTCCGTGGTGGTCCTCGGCGCGCACCCGCGCGAGGCGGTCCTCCGCGAGCTGGTGACCGGGCTGATCGGCCCGCCGCAGCGCGTCGACGACGTCTGGCTCTGGGACGTCCGTCCCCTGGTCGGCTGACCCGTCACCCGACCAGCGGGCGCACGTCCCAGACGTGGGCGCCGGCCACCTCGCGGCCGGGGCCGAGGAGCGCGTCGACCGTACGCCGCACCGGATCCCCGTGGTGCAGTCCACCCTGGACCACCACGGCGGCCCGCCAGTGGCGCAGGTCCTCCACCGCCTGGCGGCGGTCGGTGTCGGTGACCACCGGCACCTCGCCGGTCTCGGCCACCCGGCGCAGCAGCGCGGCGGTGGGCCGGTCCGGGGCGCCCCAGCGGGCGGTCGGGTCGTCGGCGGCCCGGGGCCCGATGAAGTAGCCGCCCGGCGTGGGGAAGGCCAGCCCGGTGCGCGCCGACCAGAGCATCGCCGGGCTGACTCCGGCGCCGGTCACCGGCGGCACCGGCACCAGGGTCCGCCCCGGCGGGACGTACTCCCGCCAGCCGCCCTCGGCCACGAACGCCGGCACCGGCCAGGCCGGCACGGTCCGGATCGGGGTGGGGAACAGCGGCAGCAGCGCGGCGGCCACCGCCCCGCCCCAGAGCAACCGCACCGGGGCCCCGCCGGCCGCCGTTCCCGCCCGCACGGCCGCTCCCGCCTGCGGGGTGCCGGCCGCCGGTTCCGCGTCCCCGACGGCGGTCGTCGCCTCCGTTCCCGGCGCGCCCCCGGCGGCACGGAGCCGGTCCAGGGAGAGGGCGAGCAGGACGCCCAGCACCGGCACGCAGACCAGCGGGAAGCGCGCCGGCACCGCGAGGTCGAGCAGCGGCAGCTCGGCGACCAGCCGGTACGGCCCGGGAATGCCGGTGGGCGTACCGTCCAGGCGCACCTGCCCGCCCAGCGAGAGCAGCGCGAACAGCACCCCGCAGACGGCGAGCGCGCGGACCAGCGGCCGACGCCACAGCCAGATCACGATCACCACGGCGAGCACCAGCAGCCCCGGCCCGAAGAACGAGTTCTCCTCGGTCGGGTTCGGTGCCAGCAGGCCGGGCAGGTGGTCGTCGCCGAGCACGGTCTGCCGGGCCGACGCGGTGAACGACGCGGCGTCGAGCTGGTAGCCGTACGCGTGGAACGGCATCCCGCGGTAGTGGCCCGGGCCGAAGAACTGGAACCACAGCGGGTACGCCAGCAGCGGCAGCGACACCGCCACCCCGATCCCGAGCCGGGCGAGCAGCGCCGGCGCCAGCCGACGGGCCGCCGCCCGGTCGGCCGCCGCGTACGCGAGCGCGAACGTCCCGGCGGCCAGCACCAGGAAGACCAGCACCTCCTCGCCGAGGAACACCTGGTACGCCACCAGCAGCCCGAGCAGCGTCCCGTGCCGCCACACCCGGCGCGGATCCGGGTGGAACACCAGCGCCAGGATCGCCGGCACCAGGAACTGCGCCGCCATGTGCAGGTGCGCGCCGGCCTGCGCGACCATGCCGGGGGCGAAGCCGCAGAACAGCCCACCGACGGCCGCCGCCAACCGGGAGTCGACCAGCCGGCGGCGCAGCAGCACGTACCAGACGGTCGCGGTGCCGGCGAGGCAGCCGACCACGGCCACCAGGAACGCGGCCTGCGAGCCGAACAGCAGGGTGACCGGGGTCAGCGGCACGCCCAGGCCGAGCACCGAGGTGTTGGCCATCAGGTTGACCCCGTCCGGGGCGTTCAGCGCCGAGCTGTGCAGCGGGTTCTCCAGGGCCGTCACCGCCCGGGCGGCGCGGGCCAGCATCCACTCGAAGAGGATCTGGTCGCCCGCCTGGTGGAACAGCCGCCCCGGCCGCCCCCACTGGCCGACGGTCAGCAGCACCGCCAGGGCGAGGTAGCCGGCGACGACCAGCGCGTCGGCGGCGGGCACCGGCAGCCGGCGCGGGCGCCGGTCGGGTGCCGCGTCGACGGTGCCGGGCGCCGTCGGGGCCGCCATCAGGCTCGCTGGTCGGTGAGCGCCCGGACGTCCCACACCCAGACGTCCAGCTCGCGGCGGCCGGGGCCGGCCAACTGCTCGACGGTGCGCCGCAACGGCTCGGCGTGGTGCTGGTCGACCGGGAGCACGAGGATCGCCGCGCGCCAGTGCCGCAGGTCGTCGAGGGACCGGCGGCGCTGGCGGTCGTCCAGTTTGGGGGTACGGCCGGTCGAGGCGACCTCCTCCAGCAACTGCCCCACCCCGCTGGGCCGGCCACCGAAGCGACCGGGATCGCCGGTGTTGCCGTTGCGCGGGGCCAGGAAGTAGCCGCCGGGGATCTTGAAGTCGAGGTTGGTGGAGGCGGCCCAGCGCATCCCGTGCGTGTGGCCCATGTTCGGCACCGGGATCGGCACGAGGGTCTGGTCGGGCCCGACGTAGTCGCGCCACCGGTCGGCGGTGATGAAGTCCGGCACCGGCGGGCGGGAGGTCACCTTCAGCGGCATCGGCGCGATCGGCAGCAGCGCGAGGACGAGCCCGGCGGTGGTGAGCGTACGCAGCGTCCGGGGTTCGACCGGCAGCGTCCGCGAACGCTCGACGGCCAGGGCCAGCAGGATCCCGATCACCACGCTGGTGATGAGGCCGAACCGGGTCGGCACCACCGCGTCGAGCAGCGGCAGCCGGACCAGCCACTCCCACGGACCGGTGATCAGCTCCCGGTCCCACCAGGACACCCGCTCGCCGAGGGAGAGCACGGCGAAGAACACCCCGGTCACGGCGAGCGCCCGGACCAGCAGTTCCCGCCGCAGCCACGCCACGATGCCGACGGCGATCAGGGAGAGGCTCCAGCCGAAGAAGGCGTTCTCCTCGGAGTAGTTCGGCGCGAGGTTGATGTTGGCGCGCTGGTTGCCGCCGAGCGTCGGCGAGCCGGGGGCGAAGAAGGCCGCGATGTCGTTGCCGTAGTCGCGCACCGCGTCGCTCAGCCCGTGGTACGCCATCGGCCCGGCGAACTGGACGTAGAGCGGGTACGCCAGCAGCGTGCCGGCGACGAGGGTGCAGGTCGCCAGGGCCTTCGCCAGCGGCCGCCAGGCCGCCGACCAGAGCGCCGGACGCTGGGCGAGCACGGCGAGCAGGAACACCCCGCAGGCCAGCGCGGTGAAGAGCAGGATCTCCTCGTTGATGAACGCCTGGACGGTGACCAGCAGGGCGAGCAGCAGCCCGTCGCGCCAGGGCCGCCGGGACCGGGTGATGACCAGCACCCGCCAGACGATGAACGGCAGCAGGAACTGCGAGATGATGTTGGGGTGCCAGTTGGCGTGCGACAGCATCGCCGGCGAGAACCCGCAGAACCAGCCGCCGACGGCCGCCGCCAGCGGGCTGCGCACGACGTGCCGGGAGAGCACGAAGTACCAGGCCGAGGCGGTGCCGGCGAGGGCGAGGGTGACCAGCACCACGAAGGTCACGGCCGGGCCGAAGAGCAGGGTCACCGGCACCATCGGGATGCCCAGCGCCAGGATGGCCGTGTTGGCCATCAGGTTGACCCCGTCGGGATAGTTGAACTGCTCGGTGAAGAACGGGAACTCGCCGTGCAGCACGACCCGCACCGAGTGGGCGAGGAAGAACTGCACCTGGGCCGGGTCGCTGCTGTAGAGCGAGGCCACCCGGCCCGCCGGGTCCACCCAGATCTGGCTGGTCACCCAGACGGCGGCCAGCAGAAACAGCCCGAAGACCACCAGGTCGGTCCGCCGCCGGGCCCAGCGCCGCGGCCGGGCGGGCTCGGCCCCGCCCCCGCCCTCCGGCGACGTCCTGCCGTCGGCCGGGGACGCGGCGGCGCCGGCCTCCGCGGCAGTGCCCGTCGGCACGGCGGTTCCCACCTCCGCCGGGGTGCCCGTCGGCACGGCGGCGCCGGCCTCCGCGGCAGTGCCCGTCGGCACGGCGGTTCCGGCCTCCGCCGGGGTGCCCGTCGGCGCGGCGGCGTCGGTCGGCGCGGGGGCGCGGGTGGCCTGCGCGGGGGCGCCGCCGTTCGGCGTGCGGCCGGCGGCGCCGCCGGCCGCGGAGCGGGCGGCGGGGCTGGACGCGGAGGCCGCGCTGGCGTCGGATTCCGGCGAGGATTCGGCGCGGGTCTCGGCAGGCGTCACAGTCGGCGGAGTCTACCCGAGCGGGACATTCGCCCTGAAACCACGGCGCTGTCCTCTGTGGCGCGTGTCGCCCGGGCCGCCGGACCCGCGTGGGACGCGCCGAAGAGGTGCCGCGTCCGGGTGATCGGACATCTCGTACTATGGCGCTTTCCGTAGACCACGGCTGAGGCGATCGAGGGGGCGTACAGGTGGCTCCAGTCCGCCGGCGCGGCAGCACGGCCACCGCACTGCTGACCCTGCTGCTCGCCGTGGCGGCGTGCGGCCCGGTCGCCGACCGCCAGCCCGGCGACCTGCGGGTCGGGTACGACAGCCGGGACGGCGACCTGACGGTCTGGCCGGCGCGCGGCACGCTCGCGGGCGACGCCGCCGTGACCGCGGCGGTGACCGGCGTGGTGCGCGACTGGCGGTCGCCGGCCGACGACCGGGTGCACCTGCCCACGTCCGGGATCCTCTGGTCGGGCGAGGTGGACGGCGCGCCGCTGGTCCTGGTGGCGGCGGACGTGCCCGGCGAGAGCGCCTCCTGGCTGCTCCAGATCACCGCCGAGGGCGGCCGGTACGCGGTCACCCGCGCCGCCGAGTACACCGACCCCGGCTACCTGGTCTACTCCGACGTGCTGCCCGTGCACACCGCCACCGGCCGCCGCTACCTGACGTCGAGCCGGGTGGAGCGGCTGCTCGGGCCGGACGGCCGCGCGCTGCGCAACGTCGACGGCCTCACCGAGCCGGTGGACGTGCCGGCCTGCCGGGCCGTCGGGGTGACCGCCACGCTGAAGGCGACCGAGTCGCTGCCCCGGGGCCGGGCCGCCGACCGCCTGCTCGACCTGGGCACCGGCACCACCGACCCGCGCTATCCCCTCGTCCGGGACGAGAGCGGCTCCGGCAAGCGGGCCCTCAAGGGGCTCGACACCTGCGCGCTCGCCGGCGAGGAGGGCCCGTTCGGCAGCATCCCCCGCCGCATCGGCGACCGGGACGCGCCGCGTTCGGTGCCGTCGTCCTGGCCGATGACGAAGCTGGCCGTCCGCACGCTGGGTGAGGTCGCCCTCGGCGGCGGCGAGCCGGCGGAGTTGGAGCAGCTCAGCTGGGAGACCGCCGACGGGACGATGACCGCCGTGGTCTACCGCCCGTCCGACGGCGGCGCGCCGCTGGTCTCCGCCGCCGACCGGTCCAACCCGCTGCAGGCGTACGCCCTGCCGGTGCCGGGCCAGCAGTTGGCGGTGCTGAGCTGGCGGGCCACCCGGGACAGTTCGCTGTCGACGCCACCGGACACCCCGCGCCTGGTGGACCGCCCGGGCCTGGTCGTGGTGCCGATGCCGACCCGCTCGGAGACGTTCAGCCTGGCCGCCCCAGACAAGACCCACTACCGCTCCCTCTCCCCCCGCTGACCCCACCCTCCCTCTCCCCCTCCGCCTCGGCGATCTTGCAGTTTCTGCCCCGGCGTAACGGGCATCGGGGGCATGACGGGGGCCGAAAGTGCAAGATCGACGCGCGGGGCGGCGGGCGCGGGAGACGAGGGCGGGGCGGGGCGGCAGGCGGTCAGGAATCGAGAAGCCGGGGGCGGCCGGGCGTGGCTAGCGTGGCCGGCATGGACATCACCATCCACACGTGCCTCCTCCCGCACGTCGATCCGGACGCGTCCGTGGCCTTCTACCGCGACGTCCTCGGCTTCGAGGTCCGCAACGACATCGGGCAGGGCAGGATGCGCTGGATCACTGTCGGCCCCGTCGACCAGCCCGGCACGTCCATCCTCCTGGCGCCGCCAGCCGCCGACCCCGGGATCACCGAGGACGAGCGCCGCACCATCGCCGAGATGATGGCCAAGGGCACCTACGGCTGGATCCTGCTGGCCACCCGGGACCTAGACGCCACCTTCGAGAGGCTGCAGGCCGGCGACGCCGAGGTCGTCCAGGAGCCGACCGAGCAGCCGTACGGCATCCGCGACTGCGCCTTCCGCGACCCCGCGGGCAACCTGGTCCGCATCCAGCAGCTTCGCTGAGCCGTCCGGGCCCCGACGCGGCCGCGACGCCCGCGCCGGACACCCCTCCCGCCACGCGCGCCGCCACGCGACCGCCAGGTGAATCCCGGGTGCCCGCGCCGGCCAGTCACGCCCCCGCCGCACCCGACGGAAGGAGTGCCCCATGTGCCACCCATCGTGGGGGCGCGCACGCCTCGCGGCGCAGCGCCTGCGCGACCTCGCCCGGCTGCGCCGCGTCCGTGACCGCATCGACCGGGAGTACACGCAGCCGCTCGACGTCGAGGCCCTCGCCCGCGACGCGGACATGCCGGCCGGTCACCTCAGCCGCCAGTTCCGGCTCGCCTACGGCACATCGCCGTACGGGTACCTGATGGCGCGCCGTGTGGAACGCGCCACGGGGCTGCTGCGTCGCGGCGACCTCAGCGTCGCCGAGGTCTGCCTCGCGGTCGGCTACTCGTCGCCGGGCGCCTTCCGCGCCCGCTTCACCGAGCTGGTCGGCATTCCACCCGGCCGCTACCGGCGCCGGGCGGCCCGGGCGACGGGGGTCGCTACGCTGGCGCCCACGCCCTGACGTGTGACGAGCGGCGACTCGTCGCGGCACGCCTGGGCGCCACTACCGCCGGCACGCCTGGGCGCCACTGCCACCGGCCCGCCCCGCCACCGCCGCCGGCACGCCTGGGCGCCACTACCACCGGCCCGCCCCGCCACTGCCACCGGCCCGCCCCGCCACCGCCGCCGGCACGCCTGGGCGCCACTACCACCGGCACGCCCCGCCGCCGACGACGGGGCGGCCCCGACCACCACTGTGAGGCGGGAGGGCGGAGACGCCGACGGCGGGCGACCCCACCGGGGCCGCCCACCGTCGTCAGGGTGCGTCAGTTCTGCGCGGTCGCGTCGTCGGCGGTGATCACCGGCTCGACCGGCTCGACGTCCAGCCGGGAGATCCAACCGGTGACGTCGCGGGCCACGTCCTGCGCGGTCAGGCCGAGGTCGGCGAGGATCTGGGCGCGGGTGCCGTGCGGGTGCCAGTCGGCCGGTACGCCCAGGTCCTTCAGCGGCACCCGGACGTCGGCGTCGCGCATCGCCTGGGCGAGGGCGTCGCCGACGCCGCCGACGCGGACGCCGTCCTCGACGGTGACCACGAGGCGGTGCCCGGCGGCCAGCTCGACCAGCTCTGCCGGCACCGGGCGGACCCAGCGCGGGTCGACCACGGTGACGCCGTAGCCCTGCTCGGCGACCCGGGCGGCCACCTCCATGCCCAGCTGCCCGAAGGAGCCGACCGCGACCAGCAGCACGTCCGTACGCGCCGCCTCGGCCAGCACGTCGACCGTGCCGACCCGGCGCACGGCCGGCAGGTCGGCGGCGACGGCGCCGGTGGGGAACCGGACGATGGTCGGTCCGTCGTCGACCGCGACCGCCTCGCGCAGTTCCTCGCGCAGGGTGGCGGCGTCGCGCGGCGCGGCGATCCGCAGGCCCGGCACGACCCCGAAGACGGACATGTCCCACATGCCGTAGTGGCTCGGCCCGTCGGGGCCGGTGATGCCGGCCCGGTCCAGCACGAAGGTCACGGGCAGCCGGTGCATCGCCACGTCCAGCAGGACCTGGTCGAAGGCGCGGTTGAGGAAGGTCGCGTAGACCGCCACCACGGGGTGCAGCCCGCCGAGCGCCAGGCCGGCGGCCGAGGTGGCCGCGTGCTGCTCGGCGATGCCCACGTCGTAGACCCGGTTCGGGTGCTTGCGGGCCAGCTTGGCGATGCCGGTCGGTTCGGCCATCGCGGCGGTGATGCCCACCACGTCGGGCCGCTCGTCGGCGATCGCGACCAGCTCGTCGGCGAAGACGTGCGTCCACTTCACGGACGGGGCGGCGACCAGCTTGCCGGTCTCGATGTCGAAGGCGCTGCCCGGACCGTGCAGGCAGTCGGCCTCGTCCTCCTCGGCCGGTCGGTAGCCGTAGCCCTTGCGGGTGACGGCGTGCACGATCACCGGGCCGCCGAAGTGCTTCGCCGCGCGCAGCGCCGACTCGACCGCGGTCACGTCGTGCCCGTCGACCGGGCCGACGTACTTGATGCCGAGGTCCTCGAACATGGCCTGCGGGGCGACGGCGTCCTTGATGCCCTTCTTGACCGCGTGCAGCACCTCGTACATCGGCTTGCCGACCAGCGGGGTGGAGCCGAGGGCGTCCTTGACGGTGTCGAGCACCTTCTCGTAGCCGGGGTTGAGCCGCAGCGAGGAGAGGTGGTCGGCGAGACCGCCGATGGTCGGCGCGTACGACCGGCCGTTGTCGTTGACCACGATCACCAGCGGGTTGCCGGCGGTGGCGATGTTGTTCAGCGCCTCCCAGCACATGCCGCCGGTGAGCGCGCCGTCGCCGACCACCGCCACGACGCTGCGCTGCTCGCCCCGCAGCGCGTACGCCTTGGCCAGGCCGTCGGCGTAGGACAGGGCGGTGGAGGCGTGCGAGTTCTCGATCAGGTCGTGCTCGCTCTCGGCCTGGCTCGGGTAGCCGGAGAGCCCGCCGCGCTGGCGCAGCCGGTCGAAGCCGGCCTGCCGGCCGGTGAGGATCTTGTGCACGTACGCCTGGTGGCCGGTGTCGAACAGGAGCCGGTCGCGCGGCGAGTCGAAGACGCGGTGCATGGCCAGCGTCAGCTCGACCACGCCCAGGTTGGGGCCGACGTGGCCGCCGGTGCGGGAGACCTTGGCGATCAGGAAGTCACGGATCTCGGCGGCGAGGATGTCCAGTTCCTCGGCGGACATCCGCTTGACGTCCTGCGGACCCCGGACGGTGGCCAGCAGCCCGGCGTGGTGGACCGTGTCCTCTTCAACACTCATGACGGAAGAGTCTATCGGCCGTCGCACAGTCCGCAGCCTGGCCGGGACGATCCCCGCCCCGGCCGGGGCGCTGAGCGCCCGGTCAGACCCCTGGTGTTCGCTCCCGTCAGGCGCGGATCCGCAGCCGGCGGGGCGCTGCGGCGGCCGGGGTGCCCCGGAACGCCGGCCCGGACGGGGTCCAGGAGCCCAGCACGGCGGCCCGGGCGGCGCCCGTCACCGAGGGCAGCGCGCCGGGCAGCCCGTGCCAGGAGAGCCAGCCCAGCAGCGCGAACGCGTACGCCTCCTTGGCCTGCGCCGGCACGCCCAGCTCGTCGGTGGTGCGCAGCCGCCACCGGCCGGCCCCGAGCGCGGCCAGCCGGGCGGTCAGCGTCGGGTTGCGCACCCCGCCGCCGGCCGCGACCACCTCCGCCACGCCGTGCCGGTCGCACTCGGCGGCCACCACCCGGGCGGTCAGCTCGGTCAGGGTGGCGAGCACGTCGTCGGCCGGCACCGCCTCGCCGAGGGCGGCCAGCCGGGCGTCCAGGTAAGCGGCGTGGAACAGCTCCTTGCCGGTCGACTTCGGCGGCGGCGCCGCGTAGTACGGCTCGGCGAGCAGCGCCTCCAGCAGGCCGGGGTGCACCCGGCCGGCGGCGGCCCGGGCGCCGTCGAGGTCGCAGGGCCGCCCCAGCAGGCGGCGGGCCGCCGCGTCGAGCAGCGCGTTGGCGGGCCCGACGTCGTACCCGAGCACCGGCGCGCCCGGCGCGACCACCGTGAGGTTGGCGATGCCGCCCAGGTTGAGCGCGGCGCGCGGGGCCTCGCCGGCGGCCGGGTCGAGCAGCAGCGCGTCGAACGCCGGCACCAGGGGCGCGCCCTGCCCGCCGGCGGCGACGTCCGCCGAGCGCAGGTCGCTCAGCACGGGTACGCCGACCCGGGCGGCCACCCGCGCGACCGCGCCCAGTTGCAGGGTGCCGTGCGCCCGCCCGTCGGCGACCCAGTGGAAGACGGTCTGCCCGGGCGAGACCACCACGTCGGCCGCGCCGCCGGCCAACTCGACGCCGACCGCCGCCGCCTCGGCGAAGACCTCGCCGAGCCGGTTGTCCAGCCGGCAGACCGCCTCGACCGTGGTGCTCCCGGGCGGCAGCAGCGCGCCGATCTCGGCCCGCAGCCCGTCGTCGTAGTCGAGGCCCCGGTGCCCGAGCGGGCGCAGCCACAGCGTGTCGCCCTCGACGGTGAACTCGGCGGCGGCCACGTCCACCCCGTCGTACGAGGTCCCCGACATCAACCCGACGATCTTCATCGCGTCAGGCTAGCGGGCGGCTCAGCCGGGCGGCAGGAGCAGACCCACCAGCTCGACGTGCTGGGTCATCGGGAACAGGTCGAAGCCGCGCAGCGCGGCCAGCCGCCAGCCCGACCCGGCGAAGGTGCGCACGTCGCGGGCGAAGGCGGCCGGATCGCAGGCCACGTACGCGACCGCGCGCGGGCCGGCGGCCACCACGTCCCGCACCACCCGGGCGCCCGCGCCGGAGCGCGGCGGGTCCAGCACCACCACGTCGACCGGGCCGGTGATCCGGCGGCGGGCGAGCGCGGCCTCCACCCGGGCCGGCACGATCTCGACCCGGGGCAGGTCGCGCAGGTTCTCCCGCGCCGCGGCGACGCCCTGCTCGGCCGACTCCACGAGGGTGACCCGGCCGGCGTCGCCGACCCGGCCGGCCAGCGCGGCGGCGAAGAGCCCCGCCCCGCCGTAGAGGTCCCAGGCGCGCTCCCCCGGGCGCGGGTCGGTCAGCTCCAGCACGGCGTCGACGAGGGTGTCGGCGGCGGCCGGGTGGACCTGCCAGAACGACGACGCGGGCAGGACCCACTCCCGGCCGGCGGCGACCTCGCGGACCCGCTCCGGGCCGCTCACCGGGCGCGACACCCCGTCGGCGACGGCGGTCACCGCCACGTCCCCGCCGGTGGAGGCGACCGCCTCCACCGCGTCCGCGTCCGGCCAGCGCGCGCCGCTCGGGGTAAGCACGGGCAGTTCCTGGATCGCCGGGTGGGCGATCAGGCAGCGTTCGATCGGCACCACCTCGTGCGAGCGGTGCTTGAGCAGTCCGGCCCGGCCGGCCCCGTCGACGGCGTACCGGACGCGGGAGCGCCAGCCGAGCTGCCCGCCGGGCAGCGCCTCGACCCGGACGCCCAGGGCGTCCACCTCCGCGTCGGTCAGCCCGCCCAGGCGGACGAGCTGCTCGCGGACCACCGCGGCCTTCCAGTCGAGCTGGGCGGCGGGTGCGACGTGCTGCAGGTCGCAGCCGCCGCAGCGACCCGGTTTCGCGTACGGGCAGGGCTGCTCGACGCGGTCCGGGGCGGCCTCGAGCACGGTCACCGCGTCGGCCCGGACGAAGCCCTTGTGCACCTCCGTGACCTCGGCGACCACCCGTTCGCCGGGCAACGCGTGCCGGACGAAGACCACCTGGCCGTCCACCCGGGCGACGCAGTGCCCGCCCGGGGCGACCGCCCCGACGGTCAACTCGACCCGCTCCGCCTCCTCCAGCCCCCGGCCGTCCCGCGCCCCGGTCACCGCCCGCTCCGCCTCCTCCAGCCCCCGGCCGTCCCGCGCCCCGGTCACCGCTCACCTCTATCACTCGGGTCGCCCTCGCCGGGCGGCGCGGACACGACGGGCGGGACGCTCGGCGGCAGCGTGCCGCGCGGGGCGACCCGGGGGCCGCGGGCCGGTCCCCGGCTCAGCGTCGCGTCCAGCCGGTCCAGGTCCTTCGTGGCCGTCGAGGCGAGCTGCCACGGCACGCTGGTCACCATCACGCCCGGCTCGAACAGCAGCCGGCCCTTGAGCCGCAGCGCGCTCTGGTTGTGCAGCAGGTTCTCCCACCAGCGCCCGACCACGTACTCGGGGATGAAGACCGTGACCACGTCGCGGGGCGACTCCCGGCGGACGCCGGCCACGAAGTCGAGGATCGGGCGGGTGATCTCCCGGTACGGGGAGTCGACCACGGTCAGCGGGACCGGCAGGTCCCGCCGTTCCCATTCGGCCTGCAACTCCCGGGTGTCCTTGTCGTCAACGTTGACGGTCACCGCGGTCAGCGTGTCCGGACGGGTCGCCCGGGCGTACGCGATGGCCCGCAGCGTCGGCTTGTGCAGCTTGCTGACCAGCACCACGGCGTGGTTGCGGGCGGGCAGCACGGCGCGGCCCTCGTCCGGCGGGGTCAGCTCCTCCGCGACCCGGTCGTAGTGCCGGCGGATGGCCAGCATCAGCACGTAGATCATGGCCATCGCGGCGATGGCGATCCACGCCCCGAGCAGGAACTTGGTGACCAGCACGATCACCAGCACCGTGCCGGTCATCGCCATGCCGAAGGTGTTGATCGCCCGGGAGCGGAGCATCCGCCGGCGCGCCTGCGGGTCCCGCGCGGTCTTCAGGTGCCGGTTCCAGTGCCGGATCATGCCCGCCTGGGAGAGCGTGAACGAGACGAAGACGCCGACGATGTAGAGCTGGATGAGCCGGGTCACCTCGGCCTGGAAGCCGACGATCAGCACGATCGCGGCGACGGCCAGGAAGAGGATGCCGTTGGAGAAGGCCAGCCGGTCGCCCCGGGTGTGCAGTTGCCGGGGCAGGTAGCGGTCCTGGGCGAGGATCGAGCCGAGCACCGGGAAGCCGTTGAACGCGGTGTTCGCGGCCAGGAAGAGGATCAGCGCGGTGACCCCGGCGACCACGTAGAGCAGCACGGAGCCGGAGCCGAAGACCGTCTCGCCGAGCTGGGTGGTGACGGTCTTCTGCACGTACCCCTCGGGGCCGGAGATGATCTGCAGCTCCGGGTCCTCGACGAACTGGAGGCCGGTGAGCCGGGACAGCCAGATGATGCCGACCAGCATGGCCACCGAGATGGTGCCGAGCAGCAGCAGCGTGGTGGCGGCGTTGCGGCTCTTCGGCGCCTTGAACGCCGGCACCCCGTTGGAGATCGCCTCCACGCCGGTCAGCGCCGCGCAGCCCGAGGAGAACGTCCGCAGCAGCAGGAAGACCAGGGCGAAGCCGGTCACGCTGTGCTCGGCCTGGATCTCCAGGTCGGCGCTGGGCGCGCGCAGGTCGTCGCCGAGCACGAAGACCCGGACCAGGCCGGTGAGCAGCATCCCGACGATCACGATGATGAAGCCGTAGGTGGGGATCGCGAAGGCGGTGCCGGACTCCCGCAGGCCGCGCAGGTTCACCGCGGTGAGCAGCACCACGGCACAGACCGCGATCAGCACCTTGTGGGTGGCCACGAACGGCACCACCGAGCCCAGGTTGGCCACGCCGGAGGAGACCGAGACCGCGACCGTCAGCACGTAGTCGACGAGCAGGGCGCTGGCCACCCCCACGCCCGCGCGGGGGCCCAGGTTGACCGTGGCGACCTCGTAGTCGCCGCCGCCGGAGGGGTAGGCGTGCACGTTCTGGCGGTAGCTCGCCACGACGGTGAGCATCACCACCACGACCGCCAGCGCGATCCACGGCGAGAAGAGGTACGCCGAGGCGCCCGCGATGGACAGGGTCAGCAGGATCTCGTCCGGCGCGTACGCGACGCTGGAGAGCGCGTCGGAGGCGAAGACGGGCAACGCGATGCGCTTGGGCAACAGTGTGTGCTTGAGCCGGTCGGACCGGAACGGTCGACCGAGGAGCAGCCGCTTCAGCAGCGAGGTGGGTCTGGCCACAACCGCCAAGAGTACGACCACCCGGGCGGGCGTCGCGGGGTGGCCGAGCGCGGGGCGGCGCGTCGGCGGAGTACCGTCGGACCCCGCCCTCGCCGGCGACGTGGCAGGCTCGCAGACGGCACGCTCACCGGTCGGGCGGTTGCGCACCTTGAGGAGGGACGCGGTGCATGTCGTGATCATGGGTTGTGGCCGGGTCGGCTCGACCCTCGCCCACAGCCTGGAGTCCCGGGGTCACTCGGTCGCGGTCATCGACCACGACTCCGACGCCTTCCGCCGGCTCGGCCCCGAGTTCGCCGGCATCACCGTCACGGGCGCCGGTTTCGACGGCGAGGTGCTCCGGCAGGCCGGCATCGAGCGGGCGGACGCCTTCGCCGCGGTCTCCAGCGGCGACAACTCCAACATCATCTCGGCCCGGCTGGCCCGCGAGACGTTCGGCGTGTCCCGCGTCGCGGCCCGCATCTACGACCAGCGCCGGGCCCAGGTCTACGAGCGGCTCGGCATCCCGACCGTGGCGACCGTCCGGTGGACCGCCGACCGGATGCTGCGGCACCTGGTGCCGGAGGGCAACGTGGAGATCTTCCGCGACCCGACGAGCACGGTGTCGATCATCGAGGTGCCCGTGCACAAGGACTGGGTCGGCCGGTCGGTGCGCGCCCTGGAGGAGGCGACGGGTGCCCGGGTGGCGTACCTGATCCGCTTCGGCATCGGGACGCTGCCGACGCTGTCCAGCGTCGTGCAGGAGGGTGACCAGATCTTCATGCTGGTCACCGACGACATCGCGGGGACGGTCACGTCGGTGGCGGCGGCGCCGCCGGAAGGAGGGCTCTGAGCATGCGCATCGCCATCGCCGGCGCCGGCAACGTGGGCCGCTCGATCGCCCAGGAGCTGATCGACAACGGCCACCAGGTGATGCTGATCGAGCGTCAGCCCAAGATGCTCCGACCCGACCGGGTACCGGCCGCGGAGTGGGTGCTGGCCGACGCGTGCGAGCTGACCAGCCTGGAGGAGGCCAACGTCGCCGGCTGCGACGTGGTGGTCGCGGCCACCGGCGACGACAAGGTCAACCTGGTGGTCTCGCTGCTGGCCAAGACCGAGTTCGCGGTGCCCCGGGTGGTGGCCCGCGTCAACCGGGCCGAGAACGAGTGGCTCTTCACCGAGCAGTGGGGCGTCGACGTCGCGGTGAGCAAGCCGCGGGTGATGGCCGCCCTG
This sequence comes from Micromonospora citrea, assembly GCF_900090315.1. Classification (NCBI taxonomy): domain Bacteria; kingdom Bacillati; phylum Actinomycetota; class Actinomycetes; order Micromonosporales; family Micromonosporaceae; genus Micromonospora; species Micromonospora citrea. Next base: position 1,765,412 of record NZ_FMHZ01000002.1, read on the forward strand.
GTCGAGGAGGCGGTCACCGTGGGCGACCTGGTCCGGCTGATGACCTTCCGGCAGGGCGAGGCGAACCTCGTCGAGATCACCCTTCCGCCGACCGCCCCGTACGTCGGGCAGCCGCTGCACGCGGTGCCGCTGCCGCGCGACTCCGCGCTGGTGGCGATCCTGCGCGGCAAGCGGGTGCTGGTGCCCAGCCCGGACGACCCGCTGGAGGCCGGCGACGAGCTGATCTTCGTCTGCACGGCCGAGGTCGAGGACGCCGTCCGCGCGGTGGTGCTCGGGCCGGACAGCGTGGAGCGCACCCGCGGGCAGCGCTGAGGACGACGGTCGGCGGCGCCCCCCGGCGGCGCTGACGGCGATGGTCCGGCCGCGCCCCGGGCAGCCCGAGGCGGCGGCTGCGCGGTGAGCGCGGCGGTCAGCCGTTGGGCAGCGCCTCGGGCTGCGTTTCCCGCGTCACCCGCCGCACCGTCCAGACCGTGATCAGCAGCAGCAGCACGTACGGGGGGTAGCCCAGCACCAGCCTCGCCACGCCGAGCGCCGTGTCCTGGTGGGCGAGGTAGAGCGCCGCCTGGACGCCCACCTTGGCCAGCCAGACCACGCCCCAGAGCACGGTCAGCCCGGTGAAGGTGCGCACCAGGCGCGGATCGTCGCGCCACTCGGAGCGCCCCTTGGCCACCAGCACCGACCAGATCCACCCCACCAGGGGCTGCCGGATCGCCGCCGAGACCAGCAGGGCCACGCCGTAGCCGATGCCGTAGAGGATGCCGGGGAGGTAGAAGTCGCGCTCGTCGCCGGTGCGCCAGGCGATCGCGGCGCCGACGGCGATGCCGACGAGCCCGTTGACCGCGTGCCGCACCGGCCGCCGCTGGGCCAGCCGGAGCCCGGCGATCACCAGCGCCACCGCAACCGCGGCGATCACGGCGGGCCGCAGGTCGCCGACGATGTTGGCCACCACGAAGACAACGACCGGGATGCTGGACTCGACGAGGCCGCGCCAGCCGCCGAGCTGGTCGGCCATCTGCTCGGCGAGGGTGGGCAGCTGCTCCTCGTCCTCCGGACCGCTCTCCGGCTGGGCCGCCCGGTGCTGTCCCGTCGTCATCGCACGCCTTCCGTCCGCCACGCCCACCTGGTCACTTCGGCGGTTCCAACTCGTAGTACGGGTTGTAGATGACCTTGCGGTCGTCGCGCACGGCCACCCGCCCGCGGGCGGTCAGGTGCCGGCCCGGCTCGATGCCGGCGATGTGCCGCCGGCCCAGCCAGACCAGGGTGACCACGTCGCTGCCGTCGTAGAGGTCCGCCTCCAGCGTGGGCAGGTTGGTGCGCGGGGTGTAGACCACCGTGCGCAGCCGCCCGGAGACCGAGACCACCTGGCCGCGCATGCACTGCCCGGCCGGCACGCCGCCGTGCTCGGCGCTCTCCCGGAGCAGCTCCTGCGCCTCGATCTCCGCCTCGCTCGCGGTGAGCCGGCGCAGCATCCGGCGCAACGAGCCCCGGTCCTCGTCGGTCGACATGACCTCCGCGTCACCCTCTCCACGCTGGCCGGCTGGTGCCGGCTCGGGCCAGGCGCCCGGCGACGCCGGGACCGTCCCGCCAGCGTACGCCGACGGGGCCGGTCCCGGCTCCCACGGTGACCCCCGGTCAGGCCTCGCGGGGCTCGGGAGCGGGGTTGCCGCCCTCGGCCGACGCGCCGGCGACGGCCTGGTCGGCGACGTCGCGGGGCAGGCGCAGCGGCAGCGGCTCGCGCACCGGCTTCGCCTCCTGCCCCCGGTCGACCACCAGGCCGTCGAGGCACTCGGCGAGCGGCCCGGCGGCGGCCGGGTTCGTGGCCGCCGCGCCCTGGTAGACGCCGCGGACCATCCAACGCGGCCCGTCGATGCCGACGAAGCGCAGGTCGGTGATGCCGTCCGGGGTGCGCACCCGGGCGTGCAGCTCCGTGCCGTACTCGCCCTCGACCTCCTGGGCCGCCGCGCCGTCGTTGAACAGCGACTGGCGAATCTCCTCGCGCACCTCGTCCCAGATGCCCTCGGAGCGCGGCGCGGCGAAGACGCCGAGCTGGAGCGCGTTCTCGCCATGCACGAGCACGACCTGCTGGATCACGCCCCCCTGGTCGGCCTGCACCCGCACCTCGACCTCGCGCACCGCCGGGATCTGCAGGCTGCCCAGGTCGAGCCGCGGCACATCGGAGGGTGCCTCCGAGACGTCGTACGGGCCGCGCGACGGGGCCGCCGCGGCCGACTCGGGAGAGTCGAGGACCTCGGTCGTCCGCTCGTCACGAGCGTGCCGTCGGGCATCGTCCCGCTTACGGGAGAAGATCACTGCGCCAACCCTCCGCTGTTCGCACTCACCCTGCCACCTCTTCTTCCGTCCGTCCGCCCACCCGGTGCGGCTCGTCCCGCCGACCGGCGGGCACGCCCGGCGTCGGCACGTCCGCCGGGGACGCCACCAGGCCGGCGTGTCCGCCGGTGGAGCCGTGCCCGCCGGTCCCGCGCCGGGACGCGGGCAGCTCGGCCACCGGCTGGAACTCCGCCCGCGCCACCCGCTGGACAACGAGCTGGGCGATCCGATCGCCACGGGAGATCTTCGCCGGCGCCTCCCGATCATGATTGATCAGGTTGACCAGGATCTCACCCCGGTAGCCGGCGTCGACCGTACCGGGCGCGTTGAGCACCGTCACGCCGAGTCGGGCCGCAAGCCCCGAACGGGGATGGACCAGACCCACGTAGCCCTCGGGCAACGCGATCGCGACGCCGGTCGGGACCAGGGCCCGGCCACCGGGTGGCAGCTCGACGTCCGCGGCGGCCACCAGGTCGGCCCCGGCGTCGCCGGGATGGGCGTACGCCGGCAGCGGCAGCTCCGGGTCGAGCTGCCGTACGGGCACTGGTACGACGTCGGTCACGGTTCCCCTCTTCCGTCCGGTTCGTGGGGTGACCCTGACATCCTGCCGGTTCCGCCGGCCGCCGTGCGCCGTACCCTGGCAGGAGTGAGCATGTCGCCGTCCTCGCCGTCCCCGGCCCCGCCCGCCGCGGCGCCCCCGGAGTACACCGAGCGGCTCAGCCTGCCCTGGTGGCTGTGGCTGGGCGGGCTCGCCGCGGCCGCGCTGCTGGCCGTGGAGCTGTGGATGGGCGCGCCCGGCGTGCGGGCCTGGCTGCCGTTCGCGGTGCTGCTGCCGGCGGCCCTCGCCGGCCTGGCCTGGCTGGGCCGGATCCGGATCGCGGTACGCGACGGCGAGCTGCGGGTCGACGACGCCCGCCTGCCGGTCCGTTTCGTCGCCGACGTCGTCCCGCTGGACGCCGCCGGCCGGCGTGAGGTGCTCGGCGTCGGGGCCGACCCGCTGGCGTTCGTGGTGCAGCGGCCGTGGGTCCCGGGCGCCGTCCAGGTGGTTCTCGACGACCCGGCCGACGCCACCCCGTTCTGGGTGGTCAGCACCCGCCACCCCGTCGAGCTGGCCGAGGCGGTCCTGGCCGCCCGCGACGCCGCCCGCCCCTGAGTCACCCGCACCCGTTCCACCGCTCCGGTCGGGCTCAGACGGTGCTGCTGGGCAGGGCCGGTGGGCCGCCGGGCAGGGCGGCCGCCTGGCGGCGCAGGTCGCCGCGGAGCTGGTCGGCCATGGTCCGGGTGGCCCGGCGGTTGAGGTAGCTCGCCACCGCCGCCCCGGTGAGGAAGGGGCCGAGCGTGGTGAGGTTGCGGCCGAAGCGCTTGAGCAGCATGTCCCGCAGTTCCTTGCGGGCGGCGGTGCCGAGCACGGCGCCCACCCCGACGCCCGGCATCATCGGGTTGATCCCGCGCTGGCCGGCCCAGGACTGCACCAGCGCGACCGCCCGCTGGGTGCCGCCGGTCGGCACCGGCACCCCGTAGACCTCGTGCAGCTCGCCGATGAGCTTGAGCTCGACGGCGACCACGGCGATCGTCTCGGCGGCCAGCAGGACCGGCGCGGAGAGCAGGGTCGGGGCGACGGTCCACTCGACCGCGGCGACGCCCCCGCCCGCGGCCCCGATCCCCGCCGTCGTCCGCGCGGCGTTGCGGACCAGCCGCTCGGCCAGCGCCTCGCCCTCCAGCCCGTCGAAGTGGCGGCGCAGGGTGGCCAGGTCGCGTACGGGCACGTGCGGGGCGATCTCGGCGACCGTGTCGACCATCCAGCGGACGGCCCTCCCCGGCTTGAACAGGTCGCCCAGCCCGCGCGCCCGCGCCTGGCCGGCGAGCCGGCCGAGCAGTTGCCGCCGGCGCGACGTGCCGATGTCGTCGGCGGTCAGCGCGGCGACCGTGGCGCCCAGTTCCTCGCCCGCGCCCAGTTCCTCGCCCGCGCCCGGCACGGCGCCGCCAGCGGTGTCCGGCTGAGACGCGGTGCCGCCAGCGCTGCCCGGCCGGGACACGGGGTTCTGGCCCGTACCCGATCCGGGCACAGGCTCCTCGCCCGTGCCCGGTCCGGGCACGGGGTTGTCGGCCGGGCGCGGGACGCGGTCGGGCACGTCCTCGGCGCGGGTGTCCGCGCCCCGCGGCTCGCTCCGCTCACTCATGGGTCCGACCTCCCGGATGGACTGACGCCGACGTGGCGGTCATCCGTCCCGAGTCAAGCAGGTCCCCCGCAGTGCCGCACGGCGACTCGGGCAGCGGCGGCCCCGCCGGGGAGCCGCCGCTGACGCGGGCGTGGCGTCAGACGCACTCGCGGCAGATGAGTTCGCCGTTGCGCTCGACCGCCAGCTGGCTGCGGTGGTGCACCAGGAAGCACCGGGCGCACCGGAACTCGTCCTGCTGCATCGGCAGCACCTTGACGGTGAGCTCCTCGTCGGCCAGGTCGGCACCGGGCAGCTCGAAGCTCTCGGCCACCTCGGCCTCGTCGACGTCCACGGCGCCGGACTGTGAGTCGACGCGCCGAGCCTTGAGCTCTTCCAGGCTGTCCTCGCCGAGGTCGACCTCGTCGCGACGCGGGGCGTCGTAGTCGGTGGCCATCGGTTTCACTCTCCCATATCGATGTTGTCGCTTCCGGTTGTAACGCCGGACGACGCTGTTTCGGTTCCGCTGGCCGGCCACCACTTGTGTCGGTCACCCGACCCGAAGACAGCACGGACGGAGACCCCCGGAGGAACCCCCAGCGAGCGCGGAACCATACCCCCCCTTTGGGCGAGGCATGTATACCGCCCTCGTGGCTGAGATGTACGCCCCCGCACGCGAAGTTGTTCCCAATGTGACTCAGGCGACACGAAGATAGGGGTAGTAGTACCCGGTTCCTGGATGGCGCGCCGGCATGTCGGACTGTTTCCACGCGACGGTCGGACAACCGTTAACCTCAGCGGCGTACTCGGCGGCTGGCGGGGCGGCCCGACCGCCGGCGGCCGCCGCCACCCACCACTGTCCGGGGAGCGCCCTGATGAGCTTTGCGCGAGTGCGAGCACTCGTTGTCGTCGGCCTGCTGGCGGTGCTGGCCCTGGTCTTCGTGGTGGTCGCGCTGGTACGCGACACCCAGAGCGAGGCCGGTCTCGCCGGGGGCTGCCCCGAGGGCTGGCCGATCGCCGACGTGACCCTGCGCGAATCCAAGGACGTCAAGATCAACGTGCTGAACGGCACGGAGCAGGCCGGTCTCGCGAAGACCGTCGCGGACGACTTCCGCAACCGGAAGTTCCAGGTGAAGAAGACCGCCGACGAGAAGAAGAAGATCGACGACATCGCCGTGCTGCGCTACGGCCCGAAGGGCGTCGGCTCGGCCCACCTGCTGCGGGCCTACTTCCTCGACGAGGCCGGGTACGAGTACGACGCCAAGCGCACCGACGACGTGGTCGACGTGGTGCTCGGCAGCGGCTTCCAGCAGCTGGCCACCACCACCGAGGTCAACCAGTCCCTGGCCGACCTCGGCCCGCCGCAGGCGCACCCCGGCTCCTGCCCCAAGCGCGAGGACTGACCGGAGGCGGCGCGGCCTCCGGCCGCACGACACCCCCGCGCACCCGTCCGGCCGCACGCCGCCCACCCACGGGCCGGCCTTCCGGGGGCGGTTTCCCCGGGCCGTACGCGCGTCGGCCTGCCAGGGACCGGTTCCCGACCGTCCGCGCGCTGGCCTGCCAGGGACCGGTTCCCGACCGTCCGCGCGTTGGCCTGCCGGGGACCGGTTCCCGACCGTCCGCGCGCCGGCCTGCCGGGCCGTCCGCGACGCGGACCGGAACGCCCGGTCAGGGGCCGCCCGACGCGTCCAGGTCGGCGAGCCGGTCGTGCAGGGGCTTGAACAGCGCCGGTGGGGCGGCGATCACCAGGTCCGGGCCGGCCGGCAGCCCGCCCAGCCCGGCCACCAGCAGGCCGGCCTCGGTGGCCACCAGGGCCCCGGCGGCCTGGTCCCAGGCGGCCAGCCCCTTCTCGTAGTAGACGTCCACCCGCCCTTCCGCCGCCAGGCAGAGGTCCAGCGCGGCGGCTCCCAGCCGGCGGATGTCGCGGACGTGCGGGATCAGCTCGGCCACCACCCGGGCCTGGTGCGCCCGGCGCGCCGGTTCGTAGCCGAACCCCGTGGCGACCAGCGCCTGGCCGAGGTCGGTCTCGGTGGAGCAGCGCAGTCGCTGGCCGTCGCGCCACGCGCCGCCGCCCGCGGTGGCGGTCCACTCCTCGCCGGTGTTGACGTTGCATACGACCCCCGCGACCACCTCGCCGTCCACCTCGGCGGCGAGCGACACCGCGCAGTGCGGGATCCCGTACAGGTAGTTGACCGTGCCGTCGATCGGGTCGACGATCCAGCGCACCCCGCTCGGGCCGACCGGGCCGGCCTCCCCCACGCCGTACTCCTCACCGAGCACGGCGTCGCCCGGGCGCAGCCGGCGCAGGGCGTCGACCACCTGCCGCTCGACCGCCCGGTCGGCGGCGGTCACCACGTCGGTGACGGTGCTCTTGGTCGCGGCCACCGACACGCCCTCGACCCGCATCCGGTACGCCGTCGCCGCCGCGTCCCGGGCCACCTCGATCGCGATCTCCAGCAGCTCCGCAGGCCCCGAGCGGTCCATCGTTCGTCCCCTTCCCGCACGGCCGGGGTGTTCCGGGTCACGCGCGGGTACCATCCTTACAAAGTCCACATCTACGTCGAATCGGCGGTCCCCGCCGCCGTCGGCCGTGCGGCGACGGTCGATCGCCGCAGACGGCGTTACAATTCACCCCTGCCCACGCTGCGACGGACCGCCAACGACCGGCCGGCCCGGGACACGGGGGTCCCTCAACCATCGCCCGGCACGGTGCCCCGCTCTGCGCCGGACACACCCGGCCGTGCTCGCTCTTCGCCTCCGGAAGGTCATTCGTGACAGAACCCCGCCAGACCGGCGCCGACGTTCGCTCGCTCACCGACACCCTGATCGCCCACGCGCAGAGCGCCGGCGGACAGCTCACGTCGGCCCAGCTCGCGCGCACCGTCGAGTCCGCCGAGGTGACTCCGGCCCAGGCCAAGAAGATCCTGCGGGCGCTCTCCGAGGCGGGAGTGACCGTGGTGGTGGACGGCTCGGCGAGCACTCGCCGGCGCGTCGCCGCCGCCCGCTCGGCCACTCCGGCGTCCCGGGCCACCACCGCCAAGACGACCAAGAAGGCCGCCGCGCCCGCCCCGAAGCAGGCGCCCGCCGCCGACGAGGCCCCCGCGCCCGCCCCGCGCAAGGTCGCCGCCCGCAAGGCCGGCACCACCGCCGAGGTGGCCGCCAAGGCCGCGGCCCCCGCCAAGGCGACCAAGTCGACCCGGGCCACCAAGGCCACGGTCGCCGCAGCCGCCGGCGCCAAGCCGGCCAAGGCCGCCGGCAAGGCCAAGGGCGAGGGCGCCGAGGGCGACATCGACCCGGAGGAGCTGGCCGCCGAGATCGAGGACGTGGTCGTCGAGGAGCCGGCGGAGCTGACCCAGGCCGCCGAGACCGACGCCGCCAACTCGGCCAGCGACAACGACTTCGAGTGGGACGACGAGGAGTCCGAGGCGCTCAAGCAGGCGCGCCGCGACGCCGAGCTGACCGCCTCGGCCGACTCGGTCCGGGCCTACCTCAAGCAGATCGGCAAGGTCCCGCTGCTCAACGCCGAGCAGGAGGTGGAGCTCGCCAAGCGGATCGAGGCCGGGCTCTACGCCGCCGAGCGGCTGCGCGCCGCGGACGAGGGCGAGGAGAAGCTGACCCGCGACATGCAGCGGGACCTGCTCTGGATCTCCCGCGACGGCGAGCGTGCCAAGAACCACCTGCTGGAGGCCAACCTCCGGCTGGTCGTCTCGCTGGCCAAGCGCTACACCGGCCGCGGCATGGCCTTCCTCGACCTGATCCAGGAGGGCAACCTCGGCCTGATCCGCGCGGTCGAGAAGTTCGACTACACCAAGGGCTACAAGTTCTCCACCTACGCCACCTGGTGGATCCGGCAGGCGATCACCCGGGCGATGGCCGACCAGGCCCGCACCATCCGCATCCCGGTGCACATGGTCGAGGTGATCAACAAGCTCGGCCGCATCCAACGCGAGCTGCTCCAGGATCTGGGCCGCGAGCCCACCCCGGAGGAGCTGGCCAAGGAGATGGACATCACACCGGAGAAGGTGCTGGAGATCCAGCAGTACGCCCGGGAGCCCATCTCGCTCGACCAGACGATCGGCGACGAGGGCGACAGCCAGCTCGGCGACTTCATCGAGGACTCGGAGGCCGTGGTCGCGGTCGACGCGGTGTCGTTCTCGCTGCTGCAGGATCAGCTTCAGCAGGTGCTGCAGACGTTGTCCGAGCGTGAGGCGGGTGTGGTGCGCCTGCGCTTCGGCCTGACCGACGGCCAGCCGCGCACGCTGGACGAGATCGGCCAGGTCTACGGGGTGACCCGGGAGCGCATCCGGCAGATCGAGTCCAAGACGATGTCCAAGCTGCGTCATCCGTCGCGTTCGCAGGTGCTCCGGGATTACCTGGACTGACCGCGAACCGTCAACCGAACGTGTCGTTTTGACCACCTGGCGTGCAACGTCGGATGGTGATCGTTCGGTTGCACGATTGTGATCGTTGACGTGGCACCCTTGATGCACTGCACACTGTCCCTGCCATGTGTGACCTCGGTCCCCCGCGGGCACACAGGGAAGGCAGCGCCGGGACAGGGTGTTGCACGATAGGTGAGCAACGACCGAAGAGATTGTTCATCGGTGACGACCAGAGGAGGAAGGCGATGACCCCGACCCTCACGCCGCCGCCCGAGACGGTGGCTCCCCCAGCCGCCGATGAACGGTGCGACCGCTGCAATGCTGCCGGCAAGCTCCGGATCACTCTGGCGGGTGGGAGCGAGCTGGTGTTCTGTGGGCACCACGCGAACAAGTACGCGGAGGATCTCGTGAAGATCACCGTGCGGTACGCGACGGACCCGGAGTTCAGCTGGCGTGGCGCCGATCTGATGGCGAACTGAATCCGCAAACCCACGACATAGCCGGCCGGAGGCCCCCCACGGGGAGCCTCCGGCCGGCTTTTGCGTACCCGGTCACGGCAGCGGCCCGACGGACGGCCTGTACGGACCGGCGCGGAACGCATCACGCCGCGGGGCACGGCGCGGACGGGCCATACCCGGACCGCGTCACGCCGCGCGGGCGCGCCACGGACGGGCCATACCGGATCGCGTCAGGCCGTGCGGGCGCGGCGGCACGGACGGGCCCTCGTGCCGGACAGCGTCACGCAGCCGTCAGAGGGTCTGGACGGTGGCGATGCGCTCCTCGAGCTGTTCGATCGTGGCCTGGGCGCTCGGCGGGCCGCCGCAGAGGCGACGCAACTCGGCGTGGATCTTGCCGTGCGGTTGCCCGGTGCGATGGTGCCGCGCGGCCACGAGGGCGTTCAGCTGCCGCCGCAGGGCGACCCGACGCTGGGCGGCACTCATCGGTGCCGGCGGCGCCGTGGGCGCCTCTGCGGCCGTCTCAGCGGGCCTGGCGGCCCGTCGCCGCTGGGCCGCGAGCTGCTCCTGCTGGCGCTTGGTCAGCAGCAGGGCCACCTGGTCGGCGGTGAGCAGCCCGGGCAGGCCGAGGTATTCCTCCTCCTCGGGGGTGCCGGCCTGCGCGGCGGTGCCGAACGACGCGCCGTCGAAGATCACCTGGTCCAGCTCGGCCGTCGCCGAGAGCGCGGCGAAGCGCTTCTCCAGCTCGCCGCTGGCCTGGTCGTCGCGCTGGGCGCGCTCCAGCAGGTCGTCGTCGAAACCCTCGCGGTCCTTCGGTTTGCCGAGCACATGGTCCCGCTCGGCCTCCATCTCGCTGGCCAGGCCGAGCAGGTGCGGCACGCTGGGCAGGAAGACCGAGGCGGTCTCGCCCGGGCGGCGGGCGCGGACGAACCGGCCGATCGCCTGCGCGAAGTAGAGCGGGGTGCTGGCGCTGGTCGCGTAGACGCCGACCGCCAGCCGGGGGATGTCGACGCCCTCGGAGACCATCCGGACCGCCACCAGCCATCGCTGCTCGGACGCCGCGAACGTCGCGATCCGCGCGGACGCGCCCACGTCGTCGGAGAGCACCACCGCCGCCCGCTCGCCGGTCACCTGCTCGATCAGCTTCGCGTACGAGCGGGCGGCCTGCTGGTCGCTGGCGATGACCAGCCCGCCGGCGTCGGGCATCCCCGCGTTGCGCAGCACGGTCAGTCGGGCGTCGGCGGCCCGCAGCACCTGCGGCATCCAGTCGCCGGCCGGGTCCAGGGCGGTTCGCCACGCCTGCGCGACGAGATCCTGGGTCATCGGCTCGCCGAGCCGCGCCGCCAACTCCTCCCCGGCGTTGGTGCGCCACCGGGTCTCCCCCGAGTACGCCAGGAACAGCACCGGGCGGACGACGCCGTCGCGCAGCGCGTCGGAGTAGCCGTAGACCGAGTCGGCGCGGGAGCGGAGCAGGCCGTCGCCGCCCCGCTCGTACGTGACGAACGGGATGGGGTTGTCGTCGGAGCGGAACGGGGTGCCGGTGAGCATCAGCCGGCGCTCCGCGCCCTCGAAGGCGGCCTTCACGCCGTCACCCCACGAGCGGCTGTCGCCCGCGTGGTGGATCTCGTCGAGGATGACCAGCGTGCGCCGGGTCAGGGTGCGCCGCTTGTGCACCTGCGGCGCCATGCCCACCTGCGCGTACGTCACCACCGCGCCGTGGAAGTCGGCGGAGGAGTGCAGGTCGGCGTTGCGGAAGGCGGCGTCGAGCTGGATGCCGACCCGGGCCGCCGACTGCGCCCACTGGGTCTTCAGGTGCTCTGTCGGGGCCACCACGGTGACCGCCTCGACGGTGCCGTCGGCGAGCAGCTCGGCGGCGATCCGCAGGGCGAAGGTGGTCTTTCCGGCGCCGGGGGTGGCGACCGCCGTGAAGTCGGGGTCGCGCCGGCGCAGGTACTCCACCAGTGCCTTGCGCTGCCACGCGCGCAGTGCCGGAAACGTCTCGATCGCCGGCAACCGGGCCGCCACGCGAAGCTCCTCTCCGACCGCCTGATGGCGGACCCCGGCCGAGGGCCACGGGTACCGCCGCCCATGAAAACGCCTCCGCGCCGATGGTGCCGCGAAGGCCGACTCAGCATAACCAGCGCGGCCCGCCCGACCCAGCCGACACAACGCTGCTCACACCGACCCCCGCCGCCCGCCCACGGACGCGCGGGCCCGTCCTCCCGGACGACCTCCGCGATCTTGCACCTTCGGCCCCCGCTTCGCACCTTGAGCGGCTTTTGACGGGACAGAAAGTGCAAGATCGCGGGCGCGGCGGGGGCGGGTGGGTCAAGGGGTTAGGGGTGGGGGCCGGGGGTGTGGGTGCGTGGGGGGCGGAGCGTGGCGATCGGGGCCGACCAGCGTCGGCGCAGGGCGACCAGGCGGAGCAGGAAGACGAACGCCGCCGCGACGGTCAGCCAGGCGGCGTTGGCGTGCCCGAGGGCGTCCAGCAGCGCGACGGCGATCGAACCGGCGAGCGCGGCGACGGCATAGATCTCCCGCCGCAGCACCACCGGGATCTCGGCGGTGAGCAGGTCCCGGCCGAGGCCGCCGCCGATCGCGGTGAGCATGCCGATCACGCACGCCCCGACCGCCGGCACCTGTGCGTCGAGGGCCTTGACCGTGCCGGTGACCGTGAACAGCCCCAGTCCGGCGGCGTCCAGCACCAGCACGGTGGTGCGCAGGCGGGCGAGCTGGGGGTGCAGCCAGAAGACGGCGGCGGCGGTGACGGCGGCCGTGGCCGCGTACCGCCAGTCGGCGAAGGCCAGCGGCGGCACCTCGTCGATCGCCAGGTCCCGGAAGATCCCGCCGCCGAGCGCGGCGACGAAGCCGACGAAGACGACGCCGAAGAGATCGAGCCGCTTGGCCACCGCCGCCGAGGCCCCGGAGGCGGCGAAGACCGCCACTCCGGTCAGGTCGGCGAGGAGCAGGGCGGTGGAGGTGGTCACCGCCGAAGGTTACGCGGGCGGCCGGAACGACCGCCCGGGATCACTCGGCGTACGAGTCGTAGATCTCCTTGCACTTCGGGCAGACCGGCGAGCCGGGCTTCGCGGCCTTGGTCACCGGGAACGTCTCCCCACAGAGCGCGACGACGAAGGTGCCCATGACGGCACTCTCGGCGATCTTCTCCTTGCGCACGTAGTGGAACATTTCGGGACCGGTGTCGGCGTCCTTCAGCTCCGGACGCTCGAGTACCTGTGTGCTCACTTCTGCACCTCCGACCGACAAGTCTGGCAGGTCAACGCGGTCCGGTCCACTTCAGGCCACCCGGAGGGACGCCGTACGGTGGTGACGTGACCGACTTTCACATCCACTACGGCACCGAGGTGGCCGAGGCGCTGCGCGAAGGACGCCCCGTGGTCGCCCTGGAGAGCACGATCGTCTCGCACGGCCTTCCCCGGCCCGACAACCTGCGGGTGGCCCGGCAGATCGAGCAGGCGGTCCGGGACGCGGGCGCGGTCCCGGCGACGATCGGCATGGTCGACGGCCGGCTCGTGGTGGGCCTGGACGACGCGGAGCTGACCCGGCTCGCCACCGTCGACGGGGTCGCCAAGCTCTCCGTACGCGATCTCGCCGTGGCGGCCGCGACCGGCGCGGACGGCGCCACGACGGTGGCCGCGACCAGCGCGGTGGCCGCCGCCGCCGGGATCGGCGTGTTCGCCACCGGTGGCCTCGGCGGCGTGCACCGGGAGGCGGCGCAGACCTTCGACGAGTCGGCCGACCTGGTCACCCTGGCCCGGACCCCGATCGCGGTGGTCTGCGCCGGCGTCAAGTCGATCCTCGACGTGGGCGCCACCCTGGAGCGGCTGGAGACCCTCGGCGTCGGCGTCGTCGGCTACCGGACCCGGCGGTTCCCCGGCTTCTTCATCACCGACGGCGGTTTCGACCTCGACTGGTCGCTGGACTCCGCCGAGCAGGTCGCGGACGTCCTGGTGGCCCGGGAGCAGCAGCGCGTGCACCACGGCGGCCTGATCGTGGCCAACCCGCTGCCGACGGACGAGCAGCTCGACCCGGAGCTGCACGACCGGACCCTCGCCGACGGGCTGGCGCTGCTGGAGCGCGACGGGGTGACCGGCAAGGCGGTCACGCCCTACCTGCTCGCGCACTTCCACTCGGCCACCGAGGGCGCGAGCCTGGCGGTGAACGTCCGGATCATCCTGCGCAACGCCGACCTCGCCGCCCGGATCGCGGTCGCCGCGGCCGCCCGCCGCGCCGACGCATGACCGCAGGCCGCGTCCTCGTCGTCGGTGACCTGATCACCGACGTGGTGGCGGTGCTGGCCGGCCCGCCGGCCACCGGGTCGGACACCCCAGCGGCGATCCGGTTCAGCGGCGGCGGGCAGGCCGCCAACACCTCGGCCTGGCTCGCCGCCCAGGACGTGCCCGTGACCCTGGTGGGCGCGGTCGGCGACGACAGCCAGGGGCGGGAGCGGGTCGCCGAGCTGGAGCGGGCCGGGGTCGACTGCGCCGTCACGCGGCACCGGGACCACGCCACCGGCACCGTCATCGTGCTGACCGCCGCCGGCGAGCGGACGATGATCACCGAACGGGGCGCGAACCTGTGGCTGACCCCGGCGGACGTCGACGCCGCGCTGGCCGGCGCGCCCGACGCGCGGCACCTGCACCTGTCCGGGTACACCCTGCTGGACGCCGAGTCCCGCCCGGCCGGGCTGCGGGCGCTGGCCGCCGCCCGCGAGCGCGGGCTCACCACGAGCGTCGACGCGGCCTCCGCGGCGCCGCTGCGGCGGGTCGGCGCGCCGGCCTTCCTGTCCTGGGTACGCGGGATCGACCTGCTCCTGGTCAACGCCGACGAGGCGACGGTGCTGGCCGGCGGGCTCGACCCGGCGGCGCAGGGGCGGGCGCTGTCCGCCTCCGCCCGCCGGATCGTCGTCAAGCAGGGGGCGGCGGGTGCGGTCTGGGTGGACCGCGACGCCACCGTCGCCGCCGCCCCGGCCCGCCGGGTGGCGGTGGTGGACGTCACCGGTGCCGGCGACGCCTTCGCGGCCGGGCTGCTGGCCGCCTGGCTCGACGGCGCGGGCCCCGAGACGGCCCTGCGCCGGGCCGGCGACCTCGGCGCCCTGGCGGTCTCCCAGGTAGGCGCCCGCCCCATCCCCTGACCCGCCCCTCGCCCCTCGCCCCTCGCCCCTCGCCCCTCGCCCCTCGCCCCTCGCCTGCGCGATCTTGCGGTTTATGCCCCTCGTTCGCCCGTTCGGCGGCTTTTGCCGGGGCAGGAACTGCAAGATCGCGGCCGAGAGTGGGGTGGCGGCGGGGCCAGGGCTGGCAGGGTGGGGCGGGGTGGGTCAGGGTTCGGCGTCGATGATCTTGTGGGGGCGCTCCTCGGCGGTGAGGCTCATCGGCGGGGTCTCGTCCCGGTGTCGCGGCTGGAACCGGTTCGCCAGCCGGTGCTGTTCCTTGGGCGGTCGGTCGTTGGCCAGCAGCACGGCCAGCCACGGGATGAGCACCATGCCGAGGGCCACCAACGGCAGCCAGAGCCAGAGCATCGGGGCCTGCACCCCGACCAGGACGGCACCGACGATCACGCAGGCCACCCGGATCCCCATCATCAGCACGTAGCGCTTCTGCCGGCTGGTGAGCTGGTCGTCCTGGCTGCGCGAGGCGTCGGTGATCAGAATCGGCTGGTACGCCTGACGCTTCACCACGGACCTCCTCGAGGGATTACGCCCCATCCTGTCACCTCCCGCGCATGATCAGCGAAATTCGCTTCGGCCGGCTGCGTGTTACATCCGTGGTACGCTCGCGCCGTGGGCAGCAGGTTCAGCTTCACCGACGAGGCGTTGGCCAACCTGAGGGTCTACGACGTCACGCCCGGGGAAGTCTGGGAGGCGCTGCACAGCACCCGCCGGGTGATCCGTCACCTGGGTGACGACGTGATGGTCGTCTACGCCGCCGCCCGCCGGGGGCGCAGGCTGGCCGTGCTGCTCGCCGAGGCCGACGGCACCGACAACGACTGGGACATCCTCTCCGCCCGTGAGCTCAGCGACGCCGAGGCGAAGCGCTACGACGAGGCCGTGCGGAGATCTCGCCGATGAGGAGGCGGTGACGATGAACCGTAACGACGCGACCAAGCAGTTCCACAGCGGCGGTGACCGGCTCGCGGAGCTGATCGACGAGAGTCACCCTGTGGAGCTGCCCACCCCCGACACCGACACCCCCATGGTCAGCCGCTCGGTGCGCCTGCCGCTGGAGACGTACGAGCGGGTCCGCGCGGCCGCCGACGCGCGCGGCATCGGGGTCACCACGCTGATGCGGCAGTGGATCGAGGCGGGCCTCGCCGACCTGGACGACTCAGCGACGGTCTCCCTCGCCGACGTGCGGCGGGCGCTGGCCGCCCTGTCCCGGCCGACCGCCGCCTGACACCGCCCGCCGGCCGCCGCCTGAGACCAGAGTGCCGGCGGGCCGCCGCCTGACAGCGCGCGTCGA
Source organism: Micromonospora citrea (assembly GCF_900090315.1). Classification (NCBI taxonomy): domain Bacteria; kingdom Bacillati; phylum Actinomycetota; class Actinomycetes; order Micromonosporales; family Micromonosporaceae; genus Micromonospora; species Micromonospora citrea. Next base: position 1,781,212 of record NZ_FMHZ01000002.1, read on the forward strand.
CCGGCCGGCCCTCACGGGGTCCGGTGGTAGTCCCCTCCCCCGGCCTCGCCGTGCAGGAGTGGCGAGGCGGGCAGCTCCGGGGTCCGGCGGCGACTGCGCCACCCGTCGGCGATCGCGACCCCGGCCAGCGTCGCGGCGACCGCCGCCAGCGCCACCATCGGCGGCCCCAGGGTGAGCACCGGCGCCAGCAGGAGCAACGCCAGCAGACCGCCCCAACGTGACCAGGACACCCGGCCGAAGATCTCGTACTCGAAGCGGGCACGGGCGGCCAGGAAGATCGCCGGGCCGCCGACGACGAAGACCAGCCAGGCCGGGTCCATCCGGCCGAACGGGTGCACGATCACCAGTTCGTAGCCGACGGCGGTGCTCAGCACACCGACGACGATGACCAGGTGGGTGGCGGCGACGGAGGCGCCGAGCCGCCCGGGCGACCGGGCGACCCGCAGCGCCTCGGCGAGCACGTGACCCGCCCGGTGGAAGTAGATCCGCCAGAGCAGCGCCGTGGTGACGAACGCGACGGTGAACGCGCCGGCCCGGTTGGCGGTGAAGTCCGTGCCGCTGTACGTCAGTCCGATGACCAGGATGGTCTCCCCCAGCGAGATGAGGAAGATCTGCTGGTACCGGTCGGCGAGGTGCTCGCCGGCGATCAGCCAGCCGGACGCGCGCGCCGCGCCGAGCCGGGGCAACGGCCAGCCGAGCACGAGACCGGTGCCGTCGATGGCCAGCGCGAGCACCCACAGTGGCAGGCGCAGCTGGTCCGGCGCGAACGCCCCGGCCAGCCAGGGCACGGCGCCCACGGCCGCCCAGGCGGCGAGTTGCAGCGGCACCGTACGGCGCGGGTGGCTGCGCATCGCCGTGGCGATGACCAACGGCCGGCCCACCATCACCGTCAGGTACGCGAGCACGAACGGCAACGCCCGTCCCTCGAACGCCCCGGGCAGCGCCACCGCCATCACCATGGCGCCGAACATGGATCCCACCACGACGAACTGGATCACCGACCGCTCCGGCTCGTACCGGCTGGTGACCCAGGTGGTGATGGACCAGAGCAGCCAGAGGGCGAGGAAGAGCACGCCGGTGCGCGCGATCTCGGCGGCCAGCCCGGCGGCGGAGGCACCGGCGCCGTCGACCAGGCGCAGCGAGACGCGGGTCAGCGCGAAGACGAAGACCAGGTCGAAGAAGAGTTCCAGGAAGGTGGCCCGGGTCGAACTGATCTCCGGGCGCAGCAGCTGCCTACCGCGTCGGTCCGTCATCGGCTGCCCGTCGTCGCCATCCTGGCTACAACGACCGCGGCGGCGGACGGTTGCGTCAACCTTCGGCGGTCTTCGCCTTCGCCGCCGCCTTCGCCTGCTGCTTGTACTCGCGCACCCGGCGCAGCGACTCGGCGTCGACGACGTCGGCCACCGACCGGTGGGCGTCCGCGTCGCCGTATCCGCCGGCCGCCTCCCGCCAGCCCTCCGGCGTGACCCCGAACCGCTTGCCGAGCAGGGCGACGAAGATCTGTGCCTTCTGCCGGCCGAAGCCGGGCAGGTCGGCGACGCGCCGGAGCAGCTCCCGGCCGTCGGCGACGCCGGACCAGAGCCCGGCGGCGTCGCCGTCGTACCGGTCGACGAGGACCCGGCACACCTCCTGCACCCGGGACGCCATGGCCTTCGGGAACCGGTGCAGCGCCGGCGGCTGGGCGAACAGGGCGACCAGGACCTCCGGATCGTGGTCGGCGAGGCTGCGGGCGTCCAGGCCGCGCCCGAGCCGCTGGGTCAGCACGTACGGCGAGGAGAACGCCTTCTCCATCGTCACCTGCTGATCGAGCACCATCCCCAGCAGCAGGGCCAGCGGATCCCGGTTGAGCAGGTCGTTGGCCTCGGGGTCGATGGGCAGCGCGAGCGTCATGCAGGCCATGGTCGCGTACCCGGCGACGGCGATGTGTGCCGGCACGCCGGAAACCCCGCACGCGAGGTGCCGGGGTGTCGCGGGCACGGGGCGTACCGTCACCGACGGCGCTCCGCAGGTCGTCGCCGCCCCGTGCCCGCACCGCTCACCGCGCCTGCCGGCGGTCCTACCCCGTCCTCAGGAGGAGATCTCCGGGCTGCCGGTCAGGCTCCAGGTGAAGTCGCCCTTGCCGTCGCCGTCGATGTTGTACTTGACGTACCCGTCGGCGCTCCAGCCGCTTCCGCTCGTCACGCTGGTGGGTGCACCGTACAGCTCGATGCTGTCGGAGGCGCCCCAGTTGTTGATCTCGTCGGTCAGGTCGAAGCTGTCCATCCCGACAACCGCGTCGTTGCGCTCCAGCCGCAGGTGGAGGTCGAAGTTGTCGAACTCGTACCCGCCGGCGTCCGCCCAACGGACGTAGGCCATCGCGTCGTTGTAGTGGCTACGGAAGCAGAGCTTGATGTAGACGTCGACGTTGGCCCCCGGAGTGTCCATCTCCTTGTGCTGCTCGGCGCTGCACGAGGTGGCCGCCTGCGCCGGGGTGGCGCTGACCAGGGCGGCACCGAGCAGGGCGGCAGACGCGGTCAGGGCGGTGCCGAGCCGCGCCAGCGTACGCCTCTTCGTGAACATGTCGATCTCCTCGCTCAGCGGACGCGGCGAGCCGCGCCCGTCTTCCATTCGGTGAGGTGCCCGACGCCGCGCACCGCGCGGACCCGCCGTTCCGCCCCTGCCCGTGCCCCCGCGAGGGCTCGCTGTGGACGGCGACGGCGGCCTGGCCGGCGCCGCCGGCCGTACGGGACGTCGTCGCACAGGAGGTGGCGCGGTACGTGCCGCTGCGGCCCGCGCGACGACGGGCCCCGGCACCCGGCCGACCCTCGCCGGGCGGGTGCCGAGGGGAAACCTAGCCAGGGAGGAAAAGGTGTCCGCTCGGCCACCGTCGCCGGGTCCGCCGCGCGACGCCCGGGGCGCCGGCCGGGGTTGTCGCGGGTGGGTCCGCCCGGCGAGGGCGGCACCAGGCAGGATGGCGGCGTGGACGGACACGACATGCTGCTCTCCCCCGCCGGCGTCGAGGCGCTGCGGAGCGCGCTGACCCGGGCGGGCTACACCTCGAACGGGATCGCCGCCCGGCTCGGCCCTCAGGCCACCGGCGGGATGGCCCGCAACGACTTCCGGGCCGCCCTGCGGGCCACCCGGGACGGTGACCCGCTCGACACGCTGATCCGGGTGTTCATCTGCGAGCAGACCGAGCCGGAGGCCGCCGTGGCCGCCGCGCTGGCGCCGCTGGCGCTGGAGGAGGCGCTCGCCGGAGGCCTGGTCGAACGGCACGGCGACGGACTGCGGATGGGGCTGGACCTGGAGCCGTACGGGGACGACTGGTGGGTGCTCGCCGACGTGCCCGCCAGCGCCCGGCCCGGCCGCCCCCTGCACGCCGAGCACGTCCTCGGCATCGGCGGGGCGACCCAGACGCTGATCGGCGCGACCGTCCGCCGGCCCGTGGAGACCGCGCTGGACCTGGGCACCGGTTCCGGCGTGCAGGCGCTGCACCTGGCCACCCACGCCCGGCGGGTCACCGCCACCGACGTCTCCGCGCGGGCGCTGCGCTTCGCCGCCACGACGGCGGCCCTCAACGGCCAGGACTGGGAGCTGCTGCGCGGCGACATGGTCGCTCCCGTCGCGGGGCGCCGCTTCGACCTGGTGGTGAGCAACCCGCCCTTCGTGGTGGGGCCGGGCACCACCACGCACGTCTACCGGGACTCCGGACGCGTCGGCGACGCGATCGGCGCGGAGCTGGCCGCCGCCGCGCCGGGCCTACTCACCGAGGGCGGCACCATGCAGTACCTGGCCAACTGGGTGCACGTCACCGGCGAGGACTGGGGCGAGCGGGTCGCCGGCTGGTTCGCCGGGACCGGCCTGGACGCCTGGGTCATCCAGCGGGAGGTGGCCGACCCGATGGCGTACGTCAACCTGTGGCTCACCGACGTCGGCGAGAGCGCCGACCCGCGCCGGGCCGCCGACTGGCTGGACTGGTTCGACGCGCACAAGGTGGAGGCGATCGGGTTCGGCATCGTGTCGCTGCGCCGTTCCGGCCACGACGACCCGGTGGTCCGGGTGGAGGACCTGCGTCAGCGCGTGGAGGCGCCGCTGGGCGACCGGATCGGCGCCTGGTTCGACCGCCAGGACTGGCTTCGCCCACGCGACACCGACGCCCTGCTCTCCGCGCGCTACCGGGCGGCCGAGGGTCTCCAGCTCCGGCAGGAGGCCACGATGGGTGACGAGGGTTGGGCGGTGGACCGGCAGGTGCTCGCCATGCCGCACGGGCTGCGCTGGACCGAGGAGATCGACCCCCTGGTGCTGGCCCTGGTCGGCGGGGCCGACGGGCGGCTGCCGCTGCGCGACCAGCTCGCCCTGCTCGCCGCCGCGCACGACGTCGCCCCGGAGGAACTGGCCGACGCGGCCGGGCCGATCGTGGCGCACCTGGTCGAGCGCGGCTTCGTCGAGCCGGTGGACGGCTGATGCGGGCCGTGGTGCAGACCGTCGGCCGGGCCGCCGTGACGGTCGACGGCGAGGTGGTCGGCGCGATCGAGGACGGGCTGCTGGTGCTGCTCGGGGTGACCCACACCGACACGGACGAGATCGCGCGCACGATGGCCCGCAAGGTGCACGAGCTGCGCATCCTGGACGAGGAGCGGTCTGCCGCCGACGTCGGCGCGCCGATCCTGGTGGTCAGCCAGTTCACGCTCTACGGCGACGCCCGCAGGGGACGCCGCCCGAGCTGGACGGCGGCGGCCCCCGCCGAGGTAGCGGAGCCGCTGGTGACGGCGGTCGTGACGGCGCTGCGGGACCGGGGCGCGACGGTGGAGACCGGCCGCTTCCGTGCCCACATGCTGGTGGAGAGCGTCAACGTCGGCCCACGCACACTGCTCCTCGACCTCTGAGCCCACTTCCCCACCTCCCGCCGGCCCCAGCGCGGTTGGCCATGAAGTCGTTGCCGCGACACGCTGCGGCGGATGGCGACAACTCCATGGTCAACCCGCGCCTGTCGGGGGAAGGGGTCAGGAGAAGAGGCCGCGGCGGTGGAGGGACTGGCGGATCCAGCCGTCGAGCTGGGCCGTCCAGTCGGTGCGCTCGGCGGTGGCGTGGTCGATGGTGAAGCGGCCGAAGGCGTCCCGGCCCTCGGTGAAGAGGCCGCCGCGCTTGTCGAGCTCCAGCACCACCTGGATCTGCTGCGGGTCGGTGACGAACGTGACCTCGAGCTGGTTGATGGCGCCGGCGTACTGCGGGGCGGAGTGGAACTCGATCTCCTGGTAGAAGGGCAGGCTCTGCCGCACGCCGTAGATGTGGCCGCGCTCCACGTCGGCCCGGGCGAAGCGGAAGCCCAGCCGCAGGAACGCCTCCAGGATCTTCTGCTGGGACGGCAGCGGGTGCACCGCCACCGCGTCCAGGTCGCCCTTGTCGACCGAGCGGGCCACCTCCAGCTCCGTACGCAGCCCCATCGTCATCCCGTGCAGGTGCTGCCCGTACAGCTCGGTCAGCGGCGTCTCCCACGGCACGGCGAAGCGGAACGGGATGTCGTGACGCTGGCCCGGCTCCAACCGGAAGGCGCCGGTCGCGGCCTGCCGGTGGAACTCCTGCGTGGTCTCGTAGTCGTTGTCGCCGCTCTCGACCTCGACGCGGGTGACCAGGCCCAGCGCGACGTAGGAGATGTCGACGGCGTGGTCACCGCCGGCCACGTGCACGACTCCCTCCAGCTGGCCACCGGGGCGGCAGTTCGGGTTCGCCAGCACCGTCTCGACCGACGGGCCGCCGACGCCCATCGCCTGCATGAGCCGCTTGAAGACCACGACACCCTCCACAACCTGTTCCGGTGCGCCGACGTCGTCGGCGGCGTCGGCCCCACTGGCCGACCGCTGGCACCGTAGCCGCTTCCGGCAAGGAACGCTCGGCGACGGCCCGGGCACGCCGAGCAGGGCTGCGACCGGATTCCTGTCGGGTCTCCGATCGCCTCACCCCCGTTTCACGCCCCGCCCGCCAAGCTTGTGTCACACCGGCACCACTGGGCCGGAACGACGGCACAGACGTGGACACGGGGAGAAACCGAGATGGCCCTGCAGATGATGGAGCACCGGATGCGCCCGGCCGGCACCACCGAGGCCGACCACGCCACCGACACCCTGACCGACCTGGACGCCACCGACGAGCGCGGCGTCTCCACGGACCTGGTCCGGGCATACCTGAACGGGATCGGGCGGACGAAGCTGCTGACCGCCGCGCAGGAGGTCGACCTGGCCAAGCGGATCGAGGCCGGGCTGTTCGCCGAGGAGAAGCTGGCGACGTGCACCCCGGTCTCCGCCGAGCTGCGGGCCGACCTGGAACTGATCGTCGCGCAGGGCCGCGCGGCGAAGGACCACCTGCTGGAGGCGAACCTGCGCCTGGTGGTCAGCATCGCCAAGCGCTACACGGGCCGCGGGATGGCCTTCCTCGACCTGATCCAGGAGGGCAACCTCGGCCTGATCCGCGCGGTCGAGAAGTTCGACTACGCGAAGGGCTACAAGTTCTCCACCTACGCCACCTGGTGGATCCGGCAGGCGATCACCCGGGCGATGGCCGACCAGGCCCGCACCATCCGCATCCCGGTGCACATGGTCGAGCAGGTCAACCGCATGGTCCGGGCCCGCCGCGAGCTCTCCGTCTCGCTGGGCCGCGAGCCCACCGTCGCCGAGGTGGCCCGGGCGATGGAGATCCCGGAGTTCCAGGTGATCGAGCTGATCTCGTACGACCGGGAGCCGGTGAGCCTGGACCAGGCGGTCGGCGAGGACGGCGAGAGCGCGCTGGGCGACTTCGTCGCCGCGGTGGACCCGAGCGCCGAGCCGGGCGACGCCGCCGCGCAGGGCGAGCTGCGCAACGAGGTGAGCATCGTGCTGGCCACCCTCTCCCAGCGGGAGCAGGCGGTGATCCGGCTCCGGTTCGGGCTCGACGACGGCCGGCAGCGCACCCTCGACGAGGTGGGGCGGGAGTTCGGCCTGTCCCGCGAGCGGATCCGGCAGATCGAGAAGGTGACGCTGCTGAAGCTGCGCGCCCCGGAGCGGGCGCAGCGCCTTGAGGCGTACGCCTGCTGACTCCCGAGCCACGCGAGGCCCCGGCGGTTCGCCGGGGCCTCGCGTGCGTCGGCGCGCCGAGCCGGTGCTTGACCGGGACCGGCGGACGCGATAGAAACCAACTGGTTATGAAACCAGGGGGTTATCGGCAGTGGACACCGACGGCTTGGACGCCACCTTCGCGGCGCTGGCCGACCCGACCCGGCGGGCCATCCTGGCCCGGCTGGCGGCCGGCGAGGCGACGGTCACCGAGCTGGCCGCGCCGTTCGCGATGAGCCAGCCCGCCATCTCGAAACACCTGCGGGTCCTCGAACGGGCCGGGCTGGTCAGCCGGGGGCGCGACGCGCAGCGGCGACCGTGCCGCCTGGAGGCCGGCCCGCTGCGGGAGGCCACCGCCTGGCTGGCCGGCTACCGCGACTACTGGGCCGAGAGCTACCAGCGCCTCGACGCCCTGCTCGACGAACTCCAGGCCGTCGACCGGGCCGCCACCGGTACCGACGCGCCCGGCCGGACTCCGGGTCCCGGGCGGGGCGAGGCCGGCCAAGCCGGACGGGACGAGGCCAGCCGGACCGGACGGGACGCGACCCCGGCCACCGGCCGGGACGAGGCCAACCGAGCCGCGCGGGACGAGGCCAGCCAAGCCGCGCGGGACGAGGCCAGCCAAGCCGCGCGGGACGAGGCCAGCCAAGCCGCGCGGGACGAGGCCAGCCGAACCGGGCGGGACGAGGCGCCGGGCGGCGGGCGGTGAGCGGACCCGATGATCCGCTGGTGGTGCACGCCCCGGGTGATCGCGAGATCGTGCTGAGCCGGATGTTCGACGGCCCCGCGCCCCTGGTCTTCGCCGCCTTCACCCGGCCGGAGCTGCTCGTCCGTTGGTACGGCGCGCGCGGCTGGCGGCTGGTCGAATGCGAGGTGGACCTGCGGGTCGGCGGGCGGTGGCGTTTCGTCTCGGCGGGGCCGGGCGGCGAACGGATGGGCCAGAGCGGGGTCTACCAGCAGGTCGAGCCGGCCCGGCGGCTGATCTGCACCGAGCTCTTCGACGACCAGTCCTACCCGGGCGAGACCCTGGTCGCCCACGAGTTCACCGAGCTCGTCGGGCGGACCACGGTCACCACCACGCTGCGCTACGCCACCGCCGAGGGCCGGGACACCGTGCTGCGCTACCCGATGGCCCGCGGCGTCGGGGAGAGCTTCGCGCGCCTGGCCGACCTGCTGCACCAGACATCGACGACACGAGGAGAGGCACCATGAACTGGACCCTGGAAGTGGTGATCGTCCCGGTCTCCGACGTGGACCGGGCCAAGGCGTTCTACGCCGACCAGCTCGGCTTCAACGTGGACCACGACACCGTGGTCGGCGACGAAGGACGGATCGTGCAGCTCACCCCGCCCGGCTCGGGCTGCTCGATCGTGATCGGCAGGGGCGTGGTGCCGGAGATGCCGCCGGGCTCCCTCAAGGGCCTCCAACTGGTCGTGCCGGACCTGCACAAGGCCCGCGCCGAGCTGGTCGAGCGCGGCGTGCGGGTCAGCGAGATCCAGGTGGTGGGCAAGAACCCTCGCCCCGTGCCGGATCCGTTGGACAACGTCGGCTTCGTCTTCTTCAGCGACCCGGACGGCAACGCCTGGGCCGTGCAGCAGATCTCCGAACGGGCCTGACCGCCCGCCGTCGCCCCCGCACCGGGTCTCCGCCGCGGGCGGCCCCCGTCCTCACCGCCCGGCAAGGGCCGGTGTCGGGGCGGAGTGCCCGTCCTCACAGCCGACGGGGGCCGGTGTCGGGACGGGTGACGGCGGAGCCGACGCGGACGGTGGCGTGCAGCACGGAGATGCCGTCCGGGCGGGCCAGCACCGGGTTGAGCGTCAGCGCGCGGACCCGGGGCTGCTCGTCGGCGAGCTGGCCGACCCGCAGCAGCAGGTCGGCCAGCGCCGCCCGGTCCACCGGCACCGCGCCCCGGTGCCCGCGCAGCAGCGGCGCCGCCCGCGGCTCGTCGACCAGCTCGGCGGCGTCCAGGTCGGTCAGCGGCACCGCCCGCCAGGCCCGGTCACCCAGCAGCTCGGTGGCGACACCGCCGAGCCCGAAGCCGACCACCGGGCCGAACGCCGGGTCCTCGACCAGCTCGACGACGCAGGCCACGCCCGGCGGCACCATCGGCTGGACCAGCACGTCCGCGCCGAACACCGCCGCCATCTCCGCGTACGCGCGGTGCACCGTGGCCGCGTCGGGCAGGTCGAGCCGGACCGCGCCGAGGTCGAGCCGGTGCCGCAGACCGGGAGCGGCGGCCTTGAGGGCCACCGGGAACCCGAGCCGGGCCGCCGCCTCCACGGCCTCGCCGGCCGAGCGCGCCGGCACCGAGTCGACCACGTCGATGCCGTACGCCGCCAGCAGCCCCATCGGGTCGAGGGCCTCGGGTCGCAGGGCCGCGTGCGCGGCCTCCCGGTCGACCCGGGGCAGCTCCGGCGGCACGCCCGCCGGGCGGCGGAGCCAGTCGGCGTACGCGGCGACCCGGGCGAGGGCGCGGACGGCCTCCTCCACGCTCGGGTACGCGGGCACCCCGGCCGGCGCCCGGCCGACCAGGAACGTCGCCACGGTCGGCTTGCCGGCGGCGAGGGCGGCCGGCAGGGCGGCGGTGAAGTCCGCCTCGGTGTCGGTGAGCTGCCCGGGCAGCGGCGGGGCGAAGACCACCACCAGCGCGTCCACGCCCTCGTCGGCGGCGGTGTCGGCGAGCGCGGCGGCGAACTCGGCCGCGCCGGCGCGGGGCCCGACGTCGCGCGGGTAGCCGTGCGCCACGGTGAGCCCCTGCGCGGCGCAGGCGGTGGCCGCGAGCCCGGTCAGCGCCGAGGAGTTGCCGACCACGCCGACGCGCGGCCCGGCCGGCAGGGGCTGGTTGGCCAGCAGCACCCCGACGTCGAGCAGCTCGGCGACCGTGTCCACCCGGATCACGCCGGACTGGGCGAACAGCGCGCCGACGGCCACCTCGTCCGGCCCGGCGGAGTCGCCAACGCCGGGCGGGCGGGCCGGCGAGGCGAGCGCCACGACCGGCTTGTCCCGGCCGATCCGGCGGGCCAGCCGGGCGAACTTGCGCGGGTTGCCGAAGGTCTCCAGGTACAACATGATCACGTCGGTGCCCGGGTCGTCCTGCCAGTACTGGAGCAGGTCGTTGCCCGAGACGTCGGCCCGGTTGCCGGCCGAGACGAAGCTGGACAGGCCCAGCCCACGCCGGTCCGCCTCCGCCAGCAGCGCCACCCCGAACGCGCCGGACTGGCTGAAGATGCCCACCCGGCCGGGCACCGGCAGCCGCGGGGCGAGGGTGGCGTTGAGGCGTACCGCGGGGTCGGTGTTCGCCACCCCGAGGCAGTTCGGGCCCACCACGCGCATGCCCGCCGCGTGCGCCGCCCGCACCAGCGCGCGCTGCGCGGCCGCGCCCTCGCCGCCGGCCTCGGCGAAGCCCGCGGAGATGACCACCAGGCCGTGCGCGCCCGCCGCCGCCGCGTCGGCGACCACCTCCCGCGCCGACTCCGGCGGCACCGCCACCACGGCCAGGTCGACCGGCACCTGCGCGTCGGCCGCCGACCGGTACGCGGGCAGCCCGGCGACGGTGCTGGCGCTCGGGTGCACCGGGACCAGCGGACCGGAAAACCCGAAGTCACGCAGGTGCCCCAGCACCGCCGCGCCGACGCCCTGCCCGGTGGCGCTGGCCCCGTAGACGGCGACGCCGCGCGGGGCGAGCAGCCGGGCCACGGAGCGCGCCTCGGTGCGGTGCTCCCGGCCGCGCTGCACCTCCAGCGTCGCGTCGGTGGGCGCGATCGGGAAGGTCAGGTGCACCACGCCGTCGGCGAACTGCCGCTGGACCTGGTAGCCGAAGTCGGAGAAGACGCGCAGCATCGCGCCGTTGGCCGGGAGCACCTCGGCCACGAAGGTCACGATGCCGCTGCGGGCCGCCGCGTCGGCCAGGTGCTCCAGCAGCACCGAGCCGATGCCCCGGCCCTGGTAGGCGTCCTCGACCACGAACGCCACCTCGGCGTCCGGCGCCGCCGGGCCGAGCCGCTCGTAGCGGCCCACGGCGACGATCCGGTCGCCGGCCAGCACCACGAACGCCTCCCGGTCGCGGTGGTCGACGTTGACGAAGCGTTGCAGGTCACGCTCGGGGATGCGCGGGTACGGCGAGAAGTAGCGCAGGTAGCGGGTGCGCTCGGAGAAGCGCGAGTGCATCGCCACGATCTCCGGCGCGTCCGACGGGCGGATCGGTCGCAACTGGACTGTCGTACCGTCGCTGAGCAGCACGTCCACCGGTTGTTCCACCGTGGTCATCGTCCCGGCCCTCCCCGGCCGGCTCAGTCGCGCGGGTCGTGCGGATCGAGCCCGAACAGCGGGAACGCCGTCTTGCGGGCCGCCGCGATCGCCCGGTCCACCGCGGTCGGCTCGCCGGTCGGCTGCCACGGCTCGTACGACGGGTCGACGTCGTCGGTCATCCGCAGCGGGATGTCGCGGCCCGGCCGGCGCGCGGCGGCCAACTCCCGCCAGGCCGGCGGGGTCAGCGTGGCCGGCGCGATCGGCTCGCCGGTCGCCACCGCGAGCAGGTGCGTCCAGGCCCGGGGCACCACCTCGACCAGGGCGTACCCGCCGCCGCCGGTGGCCACCCAGCGCCCCTCGCACAGTTCGTCGGCGAGCGCCCGCAGGGCCAGGTAGGTGGCGCGCTGCCCGTCGACCGAGAGATTCAGGTCGGCGAGCGGGTCGAGCCGGTGCCCGTCCGCCCCGCACTGGGTCACCAGCACCTGCGGCCGGAACGCGCGCAGCACCGACGGCACGACCGCGTGGAAGGCGCGCTGCCAGCCCGCGTCGTCCACCCCGGGGGGCAGCGGCAGGTTGACGGCGCTGCCCTGCGCCTGCGGGCCGCCGGTCTCGTCGGGGAACCCGGTGCCGGGGAAGAGCGCCAGCGGCGTCTCGTGGACGCTGACCGTCAGCACCCGCGGGTCGTTCCAGAAGACCTGCTGCACCCCGTCGCCGTGGTGCACGTCCACGTCCACGTACGCGATCCGCTCCGCGCCCAGGTCGAGCAGGCGGGCGATCGCCACCGCCGGGTCGTTGTAGACGCAGAACCCGGCGGCGCGGGCCGGCATCGCGTGGTGCAGCCCGCCCGCCACGTTGACCGCCTGCCGGGCCTCGCCCCGCCACACCGCCTCGGCGGCGGCCACGGTGGCCCCGGCGACCAGCGCGCTCGACTCGTGCATCCCCTCGAAGACCGGGTTGTCGGAGGTGCCCAGCCCGAAGCCGGCGAAGAGCGGGTCGCGCGGGGCGATGCGCACCGCGTCGAGGTAACGCTGGTCGTGCACCCGGGTCAGCAGCGCGTCGTCGGCCGGCGCGGGCTTGACCAGCCGCACCCCGGGACGCTCCAGGACACCCAGCTCGCGGGCCAGCGCGACGGTCAGCTCCACCCGCACCGGATCGAGGGGGTGATCCCCCATGTCGTAGGCGAGCAGCGACTCGTCCCACACCACCACCGTGTCGTCGGACATGGCCACATCGTCGCACGCGCCCCGGCGTGCCCCCGGCGCACGCGCTGCTCACGTGGGCGGTGTCGCTCCGGTGGCCACCGGGCGGGACGGGTCGGCGACCCAGTTGCTCCACGATCCGACGTAGAGCGCCGCGTCCGGCCGACCGGCCAGGTGCAGGGCGAGCACGGCCTGCGCGGCGGTCACCCCCGAGCCGCAGTACGCCCCCACCGGCACGCCCTCGGCCACCCCGGCGTCGGCGAACCGCTTCCGCAGCGCGTCGACGGCCGGGAACCGGCCCTCGGCGACGTACTCGCCGGCGGGCAGGTTCACCGCGCCCGGCACGTGCCCGGCGACCGGGTCGATCGGCTCCGTCTCGCCCCGGTAGCGCGGCGCGGCTCGCACGTCCAGCAGGACGCCCTCGCCGGCGGCGGCCAGCCGGGCCGCCTCCCCCGCGTCGAGCACCGGCAGCGCGCCGGGGCGCACCTCGACGTCGCCCGGCTGCGGGGTCGGCACCGCCGTGCTGACGGGCAGCCCGGCGGCCTGCCACGCCGGGAAGCCGCCGTGCAGCAGCCGTACCGGCCGGTGGCCCGCCCAGCGCAGGGTCCACCAGGCGCGGGCGGCGGCCATGCCGTCGCCGCCGTCGTACACCACCACCGGACGACCGGCGCGGACGCCGGCGGCCCGCAGCGCGGCCTGGAGCGCGGCGGGGTCGGGCAGCGGGTGCCGGCCGGCGTCGCCCGGCGGACCGCAGAGCGCGGTGTCGAGGTCGACGAAGACCGCGCCGGGCAGGTGACCGGCGGCGTAGTCGTCCCGGCCGGGCGGGCCGGCGAGGCGCCAGCGGACGTCGAGCAGCGTGGGCGGGTCGGCGCGGTCGAGCTCGACCGCGAGCCGGTCGGCCTCGACCAGCAGATCCTCGGTTGCGGACATGAGGTCAAGTCAACACCATCCGGGGCCGCACCCCGCGGTTCGTCAAGGGTCGTTCGGCCTTTCCCGAGGTAGCATCGTGGGCCGGAGGGCCGCTGACGTGAAGCATGATCTGGTCGACACGACCGAGGATTTCGGTAACCACCGCCACGGTATGGAGGTCGTGACGCTGTGAAGTCCCACGACCTGGTGGACACGACCGAGATGTACCTCAAGACCATCCTCGAGCTGGAGGAGGAGGGGGTGCCGCCCCTGCGCGCCCGGATCGCCGAGCGGCTCGGGCAGAGCGGGCCCACCGTCAGCCAGACCGTCGCCCGGATGGAGCGCGACGGGCTGCTCACCGTCGAGGGCGACCGGCACCTGGCGCTCACCCCGCACGGCCGCAGCACCGCCGTGTCCGTGATGCGCAAGCACCGGCTCGCCGAGCTGCTGCTGGTCAACGTCATCGGGATGCCCTACGAGGAGGCCCACGAGGAGGCCTGCCGGTGGGAGCACGTGATGAGCGACGCCGTCGAGAAGCGGGTCTACGACCTGCTCAACCGGCCGACCCGCTCCCCCTACGGCAACCCGATCCCGGGGCTGGAGGAGCTGGGCATGCCGGAACCCGAGACCGCCGAAGCGGCCGAGGGTGAGCGCAACCTGGCCTTCCCCGGCCTCTCCGGGCCCGTGGTGGTCCGGCGGATCTGCGAGAGCGTGCAGACCGACGCCGACGTGCTCCGGCAGCTGCACGCCGCCGGCGTCGACCCGGGCGCGACGGTGACGGTGGCGCAGGAGCGCGACGGGGTGTCGATCGACCGCTCCGGCGACCGCATCCGACTCCCCCGCGAGGTCGCCTCCCGCGTCTTCGTAGCCGCCCACTGATCCCTGCCCTCCCTGTCCCTCCTCCCGCCCCGCCGCGGCCCCCGCGCCCCCGCTCGGCGCGGCGATCTTGCACTTTGTGCCCCGATATCTCGGGCACAAGGGGCAGACCGGGGGCCGAAAGTGCAAGATCGCCGCACACAAGGCGGCGCGGGGCAGAGTGCGGGGCGCTCCGCCGGGCCGGGCAGGCGCGGGGCGGGGCAGGCCGCGTCAGAGGGCGCGGATGTCGAGTTGCTTAGCCAGTGCGACGAGGGCGTCGGCGAGTTTGTCGGCGTCGGGCTTCGCCGTGTCGGGCGAAGCGGCGTAGCGGAGGGTGGCGAGGCGGCCTCCCGGGCTCAGCCAGCCCACCTCCGCGACCGGGCCGGCGGCGCCCTTGGCCGAGGTGGTCCGCTGGTACGCCTTCTGACCCAGCCCGGTGACCTTGGCCGCCTTGTCCGGCACCACGTCGGCGGTGAAGGTGGCCGCGTCGATCGACGAATCGGTGACGGTCAGCGTCAGCTCCGGCAGGGTGGCCTGCTCCGCGCGGACCACGCACGTGTGGCTGTCGCCGGTCGCGCTGGCGGCGGCCACGTCGAAGCGGAACCCGGCGTGCTGCTCGATCACGCCGAAGTCGAGCAGCCGGCACGCCCCGCCCGACGAGGCGGCGGCCACGTCGACCGCGATCGGCGCGGGCGGCGGCACCGCCACCGGTTCGTCGGCCTCCGCGCCGCACCCCGTCGCCAGCAGTACGGCCACCCCGGCGCCCACGATCCGCCCCCGCACGATCACTCCTCCGCTGTCCACCCCGACGTGTCCGCCGGACACCGTACGACCTGCCCCGCCCGCGCGGTAGCCCTCGATTCGGTCACTGTCAGTCGTCGACGTACGGGCAATGCCGGCAGCCGCGACCGCAGCAGGTGCCGCGCCGGGCCAGGAATCCCGCGCTGAGCACGAAGAGGCCGGTGGCCGGGTCGAGGTAGCCGGCCTCGCCGGCCGCCAAAGCGGCTGCGTGCGCGGCAATGATCCGCGCCCGGTCCGGGTGCTCCGGCGACAGCCGGGACGGGTGCGGCTCGGTCAGCGGCCGGTCAGCCAGCGGTCGTCGCTCTCCGGTCACCGGCGCAGTCTAGAGAACCTCGCCGCCAGCCGTGCCGGGCCAGGGCGGCGGCGATCTCCGCACGGCCC
This sequence comes from Micromonospora citrea, assembly GCF_900090315.1. Classification (NCBI taxonomy): domain Bacteria; kingdom Bacillati; phylum Actinomycetota; class Actinomycetes; order Micromonosporales; family Micromonosporaceae; genus Micromonospora; species Micromonospora citrea. Next base: position 1,796,669 of record NZ_FMHZ01000002.1, read on the forward strand.
GCGCCGGCCGCGAGCAGCAGCCGCAGCAGCACCTTCGCCTTGTACGGGTCGAGCAGCCCGCCGTCGTCGTCGAGCGTCACGGTGTGCAGCGCGACCCGGGTGGCGTCGAGTCGCGCCGGGTCACCGCCCGCGAGGCGACGCCGACCACGTCGAGCAGTTGGCGGTACGTCAGGTGCGCGCTCGGCACCGCGTGGGTGTCGCGGACGTCCAGTGGCAGGCCCAACTCGTCCAGCCCGGGCGCGGCGGCGGTCAGGTCCGTGCCGGTCAGCCGGGTGACCACCCCGGCCCGGCTGGGATCCGCTCCGCCCATCGCGATCGTGCCGCCGAGGGTGAACAGGGCGATCGACACGCCGGCCTCCCGTCCGCCGCTGCGGAAGGCGACCCCGCAGACCGTACCGCCCGGGTCGGATAACCGGTGGCGCCGGTCCGCGTGCACTCGGCAGGCTGGCCCGATGGATCACCGCCGCACCTTCCCGCAGCGTGCCCTGCGCTCGTCGGGCGTCGGGGCGTCGCCGCTATCCCGCCGGCGGTCGTCGGCGCGGGCCGGGGACGGGACGTGACACAGCAGGTGGCCCGGCCCGTCGAGGCCGGCCCACCGGCGCGGTCGTCGCTGCTGCGCAGCCGGAACTTCGGGCTGCTCCTGGCCGGGCAGACGGTCAGCGAGCTGGGCACCCGGATCTCCGGGGTGGCGGTGCCCCTGCTCGCCGCCGGCACCCTCGACGCCGGCGTCTTCCAGGTCTCGCTGCTGACCGCGCTCGCCTGGCTGCCGTACCTGCTCTTCTCGCTGCCCGCCGGGATCCTCGCCGACCGGGTCGACCAGCGGCGCCTGATGGTCGCCTGCGACCTGGGCCGGGCCGCGTTGCTGCTGTCGGTGCCGGTGGTCGCGCTGGTCGACCGGCTCACCCTCGGTTTCCTGTACGCGGTGGTCGGGCTCTCCGGCATGCTCACCGTGCTGTTCACCGTGGCCCACAGGAGCGTGCTGCCCCGGCTGGTGCCGTCGGCCCGGCTCGTGGACGCCAACGCGAAGCTCACCGTCACCCACGACTCCGCCGAACTCGTCGGCCCGACGGTCGGCGGGGTGCTGGTCGGGCTGGTCGGCGCCGCGAGGACCTTCGTCGTCACCGGCCTGGCCTTCGCCGTCAGCGGGGTGACCCTGCTGCTGATCCGCGACGCGCCGACGGCACCGGAGTCCCGGGACCGGGTGCCGCTGCGGGTGGAGATGACGGAGGGGCTGGGCTTCATCCGGCGCCAGCCGATCCTGCGCAGCATCCTCGCCTGCACCACCGTCTCCAACTTCTTCGTGATGGCGTCCGCCTCCATCGAGGTGGTCTTCCTGCTCCAGGAGCTGCACGCCCCGCCGGCGCTGGTCGGGTCGGTCTTCTCGGTCAGCGCCGTCGGCGGGCTCGTGGTCGGCGCGCTCGCCGACCGGTTGACCGCGTGGCTCGGCTCGGCCCGGCTGGTCTGGGTGGCGATGGCAGCCCCCGGCCCGCTCTATCTGCTCATGCCCCTGGCGCAGCCGGGCTGGGGCGTGCTGCTCTACGGCGTCGGGCTGGCCGCGTTCTCCGCCAACGCGGTGCTCTACAACGTCGCCACCCTGACGTACCGGCAGCGGATCACCCCGCCGGCCCTGCTGGGCCGGGTGAACGCGGCGTTCCTGTGGATCTGCTTCGGCGTGATCCCGCTCGGCGCGCTCGCCGGCGGCACGCTCGCCAGCCAGCTCGGGCTGCGGCCGGCGCTGTGGATCTGCGTCCTGGGCACGTGGAGCGCCGCGCTCTTCGTCGTCTGCTCCCCGCTGCGGCGGATGCGGGACATGCCGGCGACCTGACCCGTCGCGTCGCGGGCCGACGACCAGCGCGCTCACGGCTGACGGGCGCCCTGCCGGGTGAGGCCGGTCTCCGGGCCGACGGAAGCACGTTGGCTTTCCGATCCGCCCGGCCTATGGTGGCTGCATGTGTTCGTACGGTCAGCAGAGGAGCACCGCCGTCCCGGTGACGACGGCGTCCCCTGCTGCCCGTCGGTGTGTCCTGTCCGTGACCGTCGCGACCCGGGTGGTGCGATCCGCCGTCGCGCCGTCGTGCCTCGGCTCGGTCGCCTCTCGACTGCCGAGCCCCGTCCCCGCCGGACGTAGCCCTCCTGGACCGCTTGCAATTACGCGAACGGCCACCAGGGCGAAGCTTCCCAAGCTTCGGCCCTTTTTCTTTTTCCGAGGAGCTACGCCATGACCACGCACACCCAGCCGGACCAGAAGTGGCTCGATGAGCTGCGGGCGACACTGACGACCGACTTCGAGGCGCAGACCGTCCGGCTCACGCAACTGACGGCCGACACGGGCGACCCGGGCGAGGCGCACACCCAGAGCGCGATGATCGCCGCGACCCGGCAGAGCCTGGACCAGATCAGCGGTGCGCTGCGGCGCATCGCCGAGGGTCGCTACGGCATCTGCGAGAAGTGCTCCGCGCCGATCCCGCGGGAGCGCCTGGAGGTGCTGCCGCACGCCCGCTTCTGCGTGCCCTGCCAGCAGAAGCAGCACTGACCTGAGGGGGCGTGGGCTGCCTCGGGACGACGAGGCAGCCCACGACGCCTGAGCACGTGCCGGTCGGCTCCCGGCGCCGATCACCCGTTGCGGGGCGTGCGGAACTCCTCGATCAGCACGGGATACTGCTCTCCACCGTGTCCGGCGGCGATCGCCCGGTCGGCCATCGCCCTGATCAGCTTCGGCAGTTCGGCGTTGACGCCCACCGCCTCGCTCTCCTCGACCAGGTGCGCCATCGCCCGCGCGTCGGTCTCCAGGGCCGACACCTCGGCCGGGAAGGATCCCTTGTCGATCTGCTCGGCGTACCCGGGCAGCCACTCCGCCACGCCGACAGCGATCTGGCGCGCGAACTGCGCGTACGTCGCGGCGTCGACACCGGCCGTGGCGAGCATGGCGGTGCCCTGGAGCCAGGCGTTCAGGATGCTCCACATCATGGCCAGGCCGGCGACGTCGTACAGGGAGGCCAGCCCGTGGTCCGCGCCGAGGTGGGTGACGGTGCCGAGCGCGCCGAGGGTCGACTCGTGCGCCGCGAAGTCCGCCTGCGGCCCGCTGTGCAGGATCACCGCCTCGGCGGTCCCGATCGCCGGCGGGACGGCCATGATGGCGCCGTCGAGGTAGCGGGCGCCGCGCTGCTCGGCCCACCGGGCGGCCTCCCGGGCCTGGGCAGAGGAGCCCGAGGTCAGGTTGACCAGCGTGGTGCCGTCCAGCGCGACGTCGGTCGCGCCGAGCAGTTCGTGGACGGCCTGGTAGTCGGTGAGGCAGATGACGGTCAGAGGGCTCGCCGTGAGCGCGTCGCCCACCGACGGCGCCAGCCGGGCGCCCTCGGCCACGAGCCGGTCGGCCTTGGCGGTCGTACGGTTCCAGACCGTCGTGGAGTGCCCGGCCTTCAGGAACGCGCCGGCGAGCGCCTGGCCCATCAGTCCGAGCCCAATGACCGTCACGGATGTGTCGTGGTTGTTGTTCATGGCAACATCGTCAACGTTGATACCGGTATGAAGGTCAAGCGGGGATTTTCGATGCGGATCGGTGAACTGAGTCGTCGGACGGGCGTCAACGCCCATCAGCTGCGCTACTACGAGGCCCAGGGCCTGCTGGAGGCCGACCGCGGCGCGAACGGTTACCGCGCGTACGGCGAGGACGCCGTGCTGCGGGTGAGGCAGATCCGGCACCTGCTCGGTGCCGGCCTGTCCTCCGAGGACATCGCCTATCTGCTGCCCTGTGCGGTCGGCGAGGCCCCGGAGCTGTTCGGGTGCCCCGAGTTGCTGGCCGCGATGCGGTCACGGCTGCGGCGGCTCGACGACCAGATGGCCAGGATCGCCCAGTCCCGCGAGGCTCTCGCCGACTACATCGACGCGGCCGAGCGGACGGGGGCCGAGACCTATCCTCCCTTCGACGCCGCGAACCTGGAGCCGGTGCCCGCCTGAGCGGTCGGGGCACCGGTCCCGGCCTTGTCGACGGGGAACGGCGGCAGGCGGTACCCGCTCGCCGCGCGACGGGCAGGCCGCCCTCGGCGGCCCTCATACCGGGCGACCGCGTTCGGCGCCTCCTGTCGTCCGCTCCCCGGGTCGCGGCGCCCTGCGCCGCGAGATCTCCTCCAGGTGCTGGCGCTTGTGCTGCCGCACCATCTCGTCCCAGACATCCTGGTCGTAGTCGGGATCGGGCGGGATCCACCTGTGGGAGCCGTCGCTGTAGTGGAATCGCTCGTCGCCGCGCCGGATCACGCTCATCGGACCCACCCCAGGAAGCGCCGGTGCAGCAGCCCGGCGGGCACCCAGGTCAGATCTTCGGCCGCCCACACCAGGTAGGACCCCATGTAGAGGGCCAACGACACCGGCGCGCCCTCGAACTCGGCGTGCAGCTCCCTGCGCCGGGTCCCGCACGGCCAGGGCGCGTCGCACCCACCGCAGGTCCACACCGGAAGGACCGGCCCGTGGGTGGTCACGACGAGCCGTCCAGGAACAACCGGGTCGCGACCCGGGCACGCCAGCGGGCGGCCCATTCGGCCTGATAGCAGGGGTACGGCACCAGCCGCGCCCACCACCGGCGGCATCCGGCGCACAGGCCGTCGACGCCGGGCAGGTGGACCGCCAGGACCCGCCCGACCTGATCCTCCGTCACTGCTGCTCCTCCCCCGGCCAATGACCGCGGCAGATCGGCGTTCGGTGTCGGGCCCGGCAGGGCAGCTCCGACCCGCACCGACAGATCCGGCGCCACCGCCGCCAGGACCAGACCGGGCGGTGCCTGCGGGCCAGCGTCAGCGCCACCGCCAACAGGTACTCGTCGTACGACACGGTTCGCCTCACACCGCCCCCAAAACTTGGACTCCTATTTTGGTAGTCCAACCAGGGTAGAAGCTGGACTTCCAATTTGGGAATCTGCTGCGGCGTGTCGCGGCATCACCGGCGGACGGGGCCATAATCGGCCGATGGTCAACCCGACGATCCAACGGCGACGACTTGGACTTGCGTTGAAGCGCGCCCGTGAAAGCGCCGGCAGAACGCAGGACGAGGCAGCGGTCGTCATCGACGCAGCGGCAAGCAAGATCAGCAGACTTGAGCTGGGGCAGTCAGGGATCAAGCTGACCGATCTGAATCTGCTGCTCGCCTTCTACGGCATCAGTGGCGAGGAGGCGGAGTCACTGCGCGAGCTCGCACGGGCAGGACGCCAGCGCGGCCGCTGGAGTACGTATCGCAATGCCGTACCCGACTGGTTCCGCCAGTACCTCGACCTGGAAGGCGACGCGTCGGAGATCCGCTGGTATCAGCCGGAGGTCGTCCCCGGGATCCTCCAGATCGAGCCCTACATCCGCGCGATGAACGCCACCGCTCAGCCGCTCCCAGCCGCTGAGGATGTCGACCGGCAGGTCAGGGTCCGCCTGGAACGTCAGGCGATCCTGCGCCACGACGGTGGCCCCGAACTGAGCTTCATCCTGAGCGAGTCGGCGTTGCGGCGAAGCATCGGGGCCACGGCAACGATGCACAGCCAATTACTGCACCTGGCCGAGGTCGGCAAGCAGCCGAACGTCGCACTCCAGGTCTTCCCGTTCGACGCGCAGACCTACGAGACGGCGTCCTTCAACTTCGTCATCCTGCGATTCAACGACGATGCGGCATCGGACGTCATCTACGTCGAGACGTTCACCGACGCCGATTACCTCGACCGTCCGGACGCCGTGCGGGCCTACACTCGCCTGTGGGACCGACTCCGGGCAGCCGCTCTCGGGCCGGTAGAGTCGCGCAAGCTCATCCTGCGGATGGCGCACGACATGGAGCGGCAAGGGACCTGAGAGAGTGATCATGGAGACCTCGGATCGCCCGGTCTGGCGCAAGTCGAGCTACAGCGACAACAACGGCGGCGCCTGCGTCGAGGTCGCCACCAGCAGTGCTGGGATCCGCGTCCGGGACAGCAAGGACCCCAGCGGACCCACGCTGGGCTTCTCTCGTGAAGCGTGGACCTGGTTTGTCAGCGAGTTCCGGGCTCGCCGATAACCGTTCTCCCGTCTGTTCGGGTCGCTGATCCGTCCACGCGCCCTCGATCCAGGCTCGCGCAGCGGCGACACTGCTGATGAGCCGTGCGTGACAAGCGCAGACCTTCACCCCGGTGAAGCGACCGCGCTTGTACGGGCCCGGCGAGTTGGCCGCCCTGTTCGGCGTGTCACGACAGCGGGTCCTGGAGATCACCCGCAGGCCCGGCTTTCCTGAACCTGTCGCCCGCCTGATCGGGACGACCGCCTGGGACGCGGACGAGGTGGACGAGCGCGCGAGCCGTGGCCGCGGCCGGCGTCCGCGGAGTCGATCAGGAACCGTAAGAAACGGATGAGCCCCGGGCGCAGAACGCCCGGGGCTCATCGCGGTCGAACGTCAGCTGCAGCCGCTGGTGGAGCCGCAGCCCTCGCAGACGTAGCAGCTACCGGCCGGGCGCATCTTCGTACCGCAGGTGAAGCAGAGCGGCGCGTCGGCGGCCTTGCCGATCACGGCCTCCAGCAGCTCGGTGCTGGAGCCGACGGACGGCGCCGGCTTGGCGGCGGCGACGTCGGCCACTTCCTGCGCCGGCTGGGCGACCGGGCCGGTCTTGGGCTCGGCGTGCGTCTCGACCGGGGCGGAGGCGGCCATCGCGGTGAGGTCCGCACCGTTCGCCTCCGCCTCCGCCTCGGCCCGGAGCTGGGCGGCCCGCTCCTTGGCGGTGAAGATGCCCAGCTCCGCGCGGCGCTCGTACGGCAGGAAGTCCAGCGCCAGGCGACGGAAGATGTAGTCCATCACCGAGGCGGCCATCCGCACGTCCGGGTCGTCGGTCATGCCGGCCGGCTCGAAGCGCATGTTGGTGAACTTGCTGACGTACGTCTCCAGCGGGACGCCGTACTGGAGACCGATGGAGATGGCCACCGAGAAGGCGTCCATCACGCCGGCCAGGGTCGAGCCCTGCTTCGACATCTTGAGGAAGACCTCGCCGAGGCCGTCGTCCGGGTAGGACGAGGCGGTGAGGTAGCCCTCGGCGCCGCCGACGGAGAAGCTGACCGTCTGGGACGGGCGCTTCTTCGGCAGCCGCTTGCGCACCGGGCGGTACTCGACGACCTTCTCGACCACCTTCTCCGCCTCGGCCGGAGCCTCGGTGGTGGCGGCGGCCTTGCCCGGCTTGGCGGCCGACAGCGGCTGGCCGACCTTGCAGTTGTCGCGGTAGATCGCCAGCGCCTTGAGGCCGAGCTTCCAGCCCTCGAAGTAGATCTTCTCGACGTCCTCGACGGTCGCCGCCTCCGGCATGTTGACCGTCTTGGAGATGGCGCCGGAGATGAACGGCTGGACGGCCGCCATCATCCGCACGTGACCCATCGGGGCGATGGACCGCTCACCCATGGCGCAGTCGAAGACCGGGTAGTGCTCCGGCTTCAGGCCCGGGGCGTCCACCACGTGACCGTGGTCGGCGATGTGCTCGACGATCGCTTCGACCTGCTCCTCGGGGTAGCCGAGGCTGCGCAGGGCGCGCGGCACGGTCTGGTTGACGATCTGCATGGAGCCGCCGCCGACCAGCTTCTTGAACTTGACCAGCGCCAGGTCCGGCTCGACGCCGGTGGTGTCGCAGTCCATCATCAGGCCGATGGTGCCGGTCGGGGCGAGCACGCTGGCCTGCGAGTTGCGCCAGCCGAACTTGTCACCGATCTTGTTGCCCTGGGTCCATTGCTTCGTGGCCTCGCGGACGATCGCGGTGGCCACGGTGCCCGAGGGCTTGATCTCGTCGTTGGCGGCGGCGTGCTTGCGCATGACCCGCTTGTGCGGCTCCGCGTTGCGGGCGTAGCCGTCGTACGGGCCGACGATGCCGGCCAGCTCGGCGGAGCGGCGGTAGGCGGTGCCGGTCATCAGCGAGGTGATCGCCGCGGCGACGGAACGACCCTGCTCCGAGTCGTACGGCAGGCCGGAGGCCATCAGCAGGGCGCCGAGGTTGGCGTAGCCGATGCCGAGCTGCCGGTAGGCGCGGGTGGTCTCGCCGATCTTCTCGGTCGGGAAGTCGGCGAAGCAGATCGAGATGTCCATCGCGGTGATGACCAGCTCGACCGACTTGACGAACTTCTCCACCTCGAAGCCGCCGTCGGCGCGGAGGAACTTCATCAGGTTGAGCGAGGCCAGGTTGCACGAGGAGTTGTCCAGGTGCAGGTACTCCGAGCACGGGTTCGACGCGGTGATCCGCCCGGTCTCCGGGCAGGTGTGCCAGTCGTTGATGGTGTCGTCGTACTGCAGGCCGGGGTCGGCGCACTCCCAGGCGGCCTGGGAGATGCTGCGGAACAGGCCCTTGGCGTCGATGGTCTCGATCACCGCGCCGTCGAGGCGGCCGCGCAGGTCGAAGCCGCCGCCGTTCTCCACGGCGGTCATGAACTCGTCGGAGACCCGGACGGAGTTGTTGGCGTTCTGGTACTGCACGCTGACGATGTCGGCACCGCCGAGGTCCATGTCGAACCCGGCGTCGCGCAGCGCGCGGATCTTGTCCTCCTCGCGCGCCTTGGTGACCACGAACTCCTGGATGTCCGGGTGGTCCACGTCGAGGATGACCATCTTGGCCGCGCGCCGGGTGGCGCCGCCGGACTTGATGGTGCCGGCGGAGGCGTCCGCGCCACGCATGAAGCTGACCGGGCCGGAGGCGTTGCCGCCGGAGGAGAGCAGCTCGCGGGAGGAGCGGATCCGCGACAGGTTGACGCCGGAGCCGGAGCCGCCCTTGAAGATCAGCCCCTCCTCCTTGTACCAGTCGAGGATCGAGTCCATCGAGTCGTCGACGGCCAGGATGAAGCAGGCGCTGACCTGCTGCGGCGACGGCGTGCCGACGTTGAACCAGACCGGCGAGTTGAAGCTGAACACCTGGTGCAGCAGCATCCAGGTCAGCTCGTGGGCGAAGACCTCGGCGTCGGCGGGGCCGGCGAAGTAGCCGTACTCCTCACCGGCGGTTCGGTAGGTGGTGACCACCCGGTCGATCAGCTGCTTGAGCGACCACTCCCGCTCCGGGGTGCCCACCGCGCCCCGGAAGTACTTGGTGGTCACGATGTTCGCCGCGTTGACGCTCCACGACTCGGGGAACTCGACCCCCCGCTGCTCGAAGTTGACCGAGCCGTCGCGCCAGTTGGTCATCACGACGTCGCGGCGCTCCCAGGCGACCTCGTCGTAGGGGTGCACCCCCTCGGTCGTCCAGACCCGCTCCACCTTGAGCCCCGCGCCGGCCTTGCTCCGTGCCCTGCTCGTCGTCACACCATCCCCCGACATCTCATCCGCCCCCTCGTCCGCGCGGCCACCCGCCGCGCGATCCGACTGTAAAACTGCTCAAGAACTTCAACTGGTACGGCCGGCGGCCTCGACCGCGTCGGCCCCGGCGCCCTCCCGGGCGCGTGCGGCGGCCCGCAGCGTCTCGATCTCGCGCTCGAAGTCGGCGAGCGAGTCGAACGACCGGTAGACGCTGGCGAACCGCATGTAGGCGACCTCGTCAAGGTCCCGCAGCGGGCCCAGGATGGCCAGCCCCACCTCGTGGCTCGGGATCTCGGCGGCCCCCTTGGCCCGGACGGTCTCCTCGACCTTCTGCGCGAGCAGCGCGATCGAGTCGTCGTCCACCGGCCGGCCCTGGCACGCCTTGCGCACCCCGCCGATGATCTTCGTGCGGCTGAACGGCTCGGTGACCCCGCTGCGCTTGACGACCGCGAGGACCGCCTCCTCCACCGTGGTGAACCGCTTGCCGCACTCCGGGCAGGAGCGCCGCCGGCGGATCAACTGGCCGTCGTCGGCCTCCCGCGAGTCGACGACCCGGGAGTCAGCGTGTCGGCAGTACGGACACCGCACAGCACCCGACCTCCTTCATCGATCGCGGGCGCGCCGACCGCCTCCCGGGCACGCGGCAGCGCGGCGGAGCCATCTGCCGATGGTCTGCGCCGTGCCGACGGTACGGGAGTGCGGTCGGTAGTCGAACCCAACCTGTAGGCGACTTACGCCCGTGTGACTACTACATCTAGGGGTTGACCGTATGCCGCCGACGATCCGCGGTCAAGTTGGGCGGCGTGTCCGGCGCGTCACCGCCATCCGGAGTCCACCGGCCACCGCCGCCCACCCGAGGACCAACCGCCGGACACCCCCTCGGGTTATTCGTCCGGCCGCCCGGAAAGCGTTCGACCGCCGGGCGGATGTCGAACACCCGTTCGATCCGACGTACCATTTATCAGAACGTGAGTACGAGCAGGCCCGTTTTTCACCCCGACACGCCGAGGCGATGTCGTACAGACGTTTGAAAATGACTGATCTCACCTATACGGTCATCAACAACCGGGCGCGGATTCTGCCGCAACCGGCCACCGGGCACCACCGCGCGCACCCGGCACCGCCGGGGGTGCCAGGCACCACCGACAGCGCCGCCGCACGCACCAGCACCACCGCACGCACCACGAGCCGCCAAGGCACCCAGCGCCGACCAGGGAGGACGGACGTGACCGAGGACCGGGCCAGCCGGCCCAAGAGCCCGCAGCAGATCACCGAGGCGGGCCCGCCGGCCACCCGACGCCGGGGCGCCGCGCGCAGCCGGACCGGGCAGCCCGCCGTGCGCCCGGTCACCCCGGTGGTCAGCGCCTTCCCCGACCCGGCGACGGTGGACCTCACCGCCCGACAGCGCCGGATCCTGGAGTTCATCCGCACCTGGGTGGACCGGCACGGCTATCCGCCGAGCGTGCGCGAGATCGGCGAGGCGGTCGGCCTGGTGTCGCCGTCGAGCGTCGCCTACCAGCTCAAGGAGCTGGAGAAGAAGGGCTTCCTGCGCCGCGACCCCAACCGGCCGCGTGCCGTCGACGTCCGGGCCCCCGGCGACGTCGACGACGAGCTGACCCGCTCGCAGCGCCCGGCCCCGGCCTACGTGCCGATGCTGGGCCGGATCGCCGCCGGTGGTCCGATCCTGGCCGAGCAGGCCGTCGAGGACATCTTCCCCCTCCCCCGCGAGCTGGTAGGTGAGGGCGAGGTCTTCATGCTCCAGGTCAAGGGCGACTCGATGCTCGACGCGGCGATCTGCGACGGCGACTGGGTGGTCGTCCGGCAGCAGCCCACCGCCGACGCCGGCGACATCGTCGCCGCCATGCTCGACGGCGAGGCGACGGTCAAGACCTACCGTCGCCGCGACGGGCACGTCTGGCTGATGCCGCAGAACCCGGCCTTCGACCCGATCCCCGGCGACGACGCCACCATCATGGGCCGGGTCGTCGCGGTGCTGCGCCGGATCTGACCCGGGCCGACCCTCCGGGTGTCCGCCGACGGCGGTCCCCCGTGGGCCGGCCGGCATCAGTGCCCGCGTCGGGAATCACGCCTGGGCGGTGTCCGGGTCGACCGGCGCCCCGGGCCGCGTCGGGGACCAAGCCGACCGGGCCAGCAAGCCGTGCCCGGCAACCACGCCGGTCCGGCCAGCCAAGCCAAGCCGGGCTGGCCAGCCAAGCCGGGCCGGCCAGCCAAGCCGGGCCGGGCCGGGAACCGAGCCGGCCGGATCGGGTATCGGGCCCCGTGCGTAGTTCAGTAACGGTCGCCCCGGTAGCTCCGGCCGCTGCCGGGCGGCTGGCCGTAGGGGGCGCCGCGACCATCGTCGTAGCCGTCGTCGCGCCGGCGGGCCGGGCGCTGGCCACGAGGATCCGGCTCGCCCCGGCGCGGTGGTTCCGCCCGACCGCCGCCGGGGCCCGGTTGGCCGCCGTAGACGCCGCCACCGGAACGCCCGCCACCCTGGCGACCGCCGCCACCGCCGGCAGGGCCAACGGGGCCGGGCTGCCGGCCGCCGCCGTAGACCCCGCCACCGGCCGGGCGGCCACCACCGCCGTAGGTGCCACCGCCCGCCGGTCGACCGCCACCGTAGACGCCGCCACCGGCCGGCGCGGCCCCGCCGCGTCCACCGGCCGGCACCGCACCGCCGCGACCGCCGCCCGGCGGCACCGCACCGCCGCGACCGCCGCCCGGCGGCACCGCGCCGCCGCGACCGCCGTACACGCCGCCGGAGGGCGCGCCGCCGTAGACGCCGCCGCGCGCCCGGTCGCCGGGCGGCAGGTAGTCGTCGTCCGCCAGGCCCCTTAGGTCGTCGGCGGGGGCATCGTGACGATCCGGGCCGTCGCCGTCGCGCCTCGGGGCGGCCGGTTTGCGCCGGGCCCGCAGGATGCCGAAGACGCCGGCCGCCACCATCAGCGCACCGACCACGCCGACCGCGGCGATCAGGTACGTGATGTCGGCCAGGCTGAGACCGTCGAGCCAGGACTGACCGGCCGCCTTCTTCTGCCCGTCGCCCTCGCCGGCCAGCGGCTTCGCGCCCTCCGTGGACGGGGTGTAGGCGAGGATGTCGACCGCCTCGCCGTCGTCGAGCTGGCCGCCGTCGGACACGGTGAGGAAGGTCTTGCCGTCCGGCGTGTAGGCGATCGCCTCACCGAACGGGTCGGCCAGCGCCGTCACCCGTGGCTTGCCGGTGGTCAGGGCCGCGACGATGTCGCCGCCGGCCACGTCGTACTCGAAGGCGTCGGCGTAGGTGCGCACCACCACCCGGGACCCGTCGGGGGACCGCGCCGCTCCGGTGATCGCCACCCGGCCCGGTGCGCCGAGCCGATTGTCCGTGTCCGTCCTCGGCAGGGTGATCTCGCCGACCTTCTTCATCGGCACCGGTTCGGTGTCCCCGCTCTTCATCTTCGCGGCGGGGGTGAAGATCTGCGCCTTGCCCGACATCACCTTAGTGATGATCAGTGGGTTGCCGTCGTCGCCGATCAGCAGCGCCTCGGCGTCGTGCGGCTTGCGCTCGGGATAGGAGAGTCGGTGCAGCACCGGCCGCTTGGACCCGCTGACCGGCATGCTCCACAGCGCCACCCGGTCACGGCGCTCCCGGCTGGTGATGTTGTCACCCGTGTCGGCGATCCAGAGCGTCCTGCCGTCGGGAGAGAGCGCCAGGTCCTCCGTGTCGAACGGCCCCTGCCCGGAGTAGCGGACCGGCTCCTTGGCGATCCCGCACTTGCTGTCGAGGAAGAAGACCCGCTTGCGGCTCTCCACCTCGGTGCCGTCGTTGATCACGATGTAGCCGGTCCTGGTGGCGACCAGGCCCGACAGCTCCCGCAGCCGCTCGTCGGTCACCGTGCACCGCTTCTTGCCCGGGGCGGCCGCGAGCGGGGACGAGGCCGAGGCGGGCGCCGCCGAGGCGACCCCTGCACACGCCACGGTCGCCCCCAGCAAGCCGAGGGCGACCGTGACCGAAGAAACAGCGCGGCGCATTGAATCAGTGTCGCATGCCGCAGGTTTCCGCCGGGTGACGCCGGGACGCCGTCACCGTGCCGCGGCGACCGCCTGATCCTCCGGCGTCGTCCGGAACGGAGCCAGCTCGGCGGCGAGCGCGTCGCCCACCCGGACGTGCACCAGCGTCCCCTCCGGCAGGTGGGAGGTGCTCAGCACCTCGCCCTGCCGGTGCACCCGCGCGACCAGGTCACCCCGGTCGTACGGCAGCACCGCGCGGACCTCCACCGCCGGGCGGGGCAGCCGCGCCTCGACGGCCTCGCGCAGCCCGTCGATCCCGCGGCCCGTGTGCGCGGAGACGAAGACCGCCTCCGGCCAGAGCCGCTTGAGCCGAAGCAGCGTCTCCTCGTCGGCGGCGTCGGTCTTGTTGACCACCAGCAGCTCGGGCAGCCGGTCGGCGCCCACCTCGGAGAGCACCTCGCGGACCGCGCGGACCTGCTCCTCCGGGTCCGGGTGGGTGCCGTCGACGACGTGCACCACCAGGTCGGCCTCGGCCACCTCCTCAAGCGTGGAGCGGAACGCCTCGACGATCTGGTGCGGCAGGTGTCGGACGAAGCCCACCGTGTCGGAGAGCGTGTAGAGCCGCCCGTCCGAGGTGGTGGCCTTGCGGGTGGTCGGGTCGAGGGTGGCGAAGAGGGCGTTCTCGACCAGCACGCCCGCCCCGGTCAGCCGGTTGAGCAGGCTCGACTTTCCGGCGTTGGTGTAGCCGGCGATGGCGACCGCCGGAACGGCGTTGCGGGACCGCCGGGCGCGCTTGGTCTGGCGTACCGTCTTCATGCCCTTGATCTCCCGGCGCAGCCGGGCGATGCGGTGGCGGATCCGGCGTCGGTCGGTCTCCAGCTTGGTCTCACCGGGACCGCGCAGGCCCACGCCGCCGCCCGCGCCCCCGCCGCGACCGCTGCCACCGGTCTGCCGGGAGAGCGTCTCACCCCAACCGCGCAGGCGGGGGAGCAGGTATTCGAGCTGGGCCAGCTCGACCTGCGCCTTGCCCTCCTTGCTCTTGGCGTGCTGGGCGAAGATGTCGAGGATCAGCGCGGTGCGGTCGACCACCTTGACCTTGGTGCGCTGCTCCAGGTTGCGCAGCTGGGACGGCGACAGCTCACCGTCGCAGATCACCGTGTCGGCGCCGCTGGAGAGCACGACCGAGCCGAGGTCGTCGACCTTGCCCCGGCCGATGTAGGTGGCCGGGTCGGGGCGGCTGCGCCGCTGGATCAGCCCTTCGAGCACCTGCGAGCCGGCGGTCTCCGCCAGCGCGGCGAGCTCGGTGAGGGAGTTCTCGGCGTCGTTCTGGGTACCCTCGGTCCAGACACCGACCAGCACGACGCGCTCCAGGCGCAGCTGGCGGTATTCGACCTCGGTGATGTCGGCGAGCTCGGTGGAGAGGCCAGGGACCCGCCGCAGTGCCTGCCGCTCTGACAGCTCGAACTCCCCGGTGGTGGCGTCGAGCTCGTCGTCGGTGTGGGGGAGGAAGGTCTCCTGGTTGGTCAAGCTGATCTCCTGTCCGTTCTGCCCCGTACGCGCAGGTTCTGTCGCGTACCGAGCAATCCTGACATGTGTCAACGCCGGACGCACCTCCTATATGCCCACCCTGACGCGCCACAAAAGTGGGGGCGGCCCGTCGGCCCGCCCGGGTGGGCGAGTAGAAATGCGGTGCGAGCCGCTCAGCGTCGACGGAGGGATCCTGTGGCCATCACCCGACTTCCGAGTGCCGGATTCTCGATCACCATCCGGATCGCCGTGCCCGCGGACGCCTCCTCGATCGGCCGGCTGACCACCTCCGTCGGCGAGGCCGGTGCGATCGTCACCGCGCTCGACGTGGTGGACTCCGATCCCACGCACGTGCTCGTCGACCTGACCTGCGACACCGCCGACGCCAGCCACGCCGACCAGGTGGTCGACGCGCTGACCGCGCTGGACGGCGTGGACGTGCGCAAGGTCTCCGACCGCACGTTCCTGCTGCACCTCGGCGGCAAGATCGAGGTCAGCTCGAAGGTGGCGCTGCGCACCCGCGACGAACTGTCCCGCGCGTACACGCCGGGGGTGGCGCGGGTCTGCCAGGCGATCGCCGAGAACCCGGCCGACGCCCGCCGGCTGACCATCAAGCGCAACACCGTGGCCGTGGTCAGCGACGGCTCGGCCGTACTGGGCCTGGGCAACCTCGGCCCGGCCGCGTCGCTGCCGGTGATGGAGGGCAAGGCGGCGCTGTTCAAGCGCTTCGGCGGGGTGGACGCCTGGCCGGTGGTGCTCGACACCCAGGACACCGACGAGATCGTCCAGATCGTCAAGGCCATCGCCCCGGCGTACGGCGGGATCAACCTGGAGGACATCGCCGCGCCCCGCTGCTTCGAGATCGAGGCGCGGCTGCGTGAGGCGCTGGACATCCCGGTCTTCCACGACGACCAGCACGGCACGGCGATCTGCGTGCTGGCCGCGCTGACCAACGCGCTGCGCGTCGTGGGCAAGCAGCTCGCGGACGTCCGGGTCGTGGTCTCCGGCGCGGGCGCGGCCGGCACCGCGATCATGAAGCTGCTGCTGCGCCAGGGCGTGGGCGACATCATCGCGTACGACCGGCAGGGCGCCCTGCACCGCGGCCAGAGCGGGCTCAACCCGGCCTGGCAGTGGCTGGCCGAGCACACCAACAAGGAGAACTACTCCGGCGACCTGGCCGGGGCGGTCCGCGACGCCGACGTCTTCATCGGGGTCAGCGCCCCGAACCTGCTCACCGGCGACGACATCGCCACGATGGCCAAGGACGCGATCGTGTTCGCGCTGGCCAACCCCGACCCGGAGGTCGACCCGCGCGAGGCGCGCAAGCACGCCGCCGTGGTCGCCACCGGCCGCTCCGACCAGCCGAACCAGATCAACAACGTGCTGGCCTTCCCGGGCGTCTTCCGCGGCATGCTGGACGCGCACGCCGAGGAGTTCACCGAGGAGATGGCGATCGCGGCGGCCCGGGCCATCGCGGACGTCGTCGGCGAGGACAAGATCAACCCGACGGTGATCGTACCCAGCGTCTTCGACTCGCGGGTCGCCCCGGCGGTCGCGGCGGCCGTCCGCGCCGCCGCGCAGAACCCGGCCCCGGCCCCCGCCGCCGACCCGGGCCCCGCCGACCTCCCCGAGATCGCCGCCGAGGCCAGCGCCACCCCGTAAAAACCCACCCCGCGCCCTCCGCCCGCGCCCGCCGACCCGCGCGCCCGCCCTCCGCCGCGTTGATCATGACGTTAGCGCGTCCGGAAAGCGCTCTCTCAGCCGGTAACGTCATGATCAACGCGCGCAAGGGCGGGGGTGGGGGTGGGGGTGGGGGCGGGGGCGGACCGAGGGCCGGGGTGGGCCGGGTGGGGTCAGGGGGTGGTCAGGGTGGTGGGGTTCAGGGTGCCGGTGGCCACCAGGGTGGCGGGGCCGGCCAGCCAGCAGGAATCCTCCGTCACCGTGACCGAGAGCCGGCCGCCCGGAACGTCCACCGCCATCACCCCGGTCTCCCGGCCGGCGTCGCGCAGGGCCACGGCGGCCACCGCGCAGGCGCCGGTGCCGCAGGAGAGCGTCTCGGCGGAGCCGCGCTCGTACACGCGCATCAGCACGTGGCCGTCGGCGCCGTCGACCGGCTCGCCCGGCGCGGTGAACTCCACGTTCACCCCGGCCGGGAAGACCGTCGGGTCGACCTCGGGAGCCCGCGTGAGGTCCAACGCGGGCAGCTCCAGCCCGGCCGGCAGCGCGCAGACCAGGTGCGGGTTGCCCACGTCCACCGCGGTCCCGGGCAGGGTCAGCCCGCCGAGGCTGGCGTTCGCCGTGTCGTACAGCCGGGGGCGGCGCATCTCGACGGCGATGGCGTCGGCCGTGACCAGCGCGCGCACGACGCCGGCCCGAGTGGCCACCGGCAGCGCCTCACCCGCCGGCTCGGCGAGCCCGGCGGCGAGCAGGTAGCGGACGAAGACCCGGGCGCCGTTGCCGCACATCTCGGCGAACGACCCGTCGGCGTTCCAGTAGTCCATGAACCACTCGGCCTCGCCGGCCAGGTCGGCGCCCTCGGGGTGCTTCGCCGCCCGGACGACCCGCAGCACGCCGTCGCCGCCGATCCCGCGCCGCCGGTCGCAGAGCGCCGCGACCAGGCCGGGCGTCAGCTCCAGCCGGTCGTCGGGGTCGGGCAGGATGACGAAGTCGTTGCCGGTGCCGTGGCCCTTGGTGAACTGCACGCCCCCATCATCGCGCAGCGGCCGGCACCAGTCGCAGGGCGGCCGGGATCAGCTCCGGCGCGGCCGAGTCGAGCCAGTGGATCCGCTCGTCCCGGCGGAACCAGGACCGCTGCCGCCGCACGAAGCGCCGGGTGGCGCGGATCGTCTCGTCGTGCGCCTCGGCCTCGGTCAGCTCCCCGGCGAGGAAGCGCAGCACCTGCTGGTAGCCGAGCGCCCGGCTGGCCGTACGCCCCTGCGGCAGGCCGCGCCCGACCAGCTCCCGGGTCTCGGCGACCAGGCCGTCGGCCCACATCCGGTCGACCCGCAGGGCGATCCGCTCGTCCAGCAGCGCCGTGTCCAGGTCCACCCCGAGCTGCACCGACGGATAGTAGGGCGTCGGGTCGGGCAGCGACGCGGTGAAGGGCGCCCCGGTCAGCTCGACGACCTCCAGCGCCCGCACGATCCGCCGGCCGTTGCCGGGCAGGATCCCCGCCGCGGCGGCCGGGTCGGCCTCGCGCAGCCGGGCGTACAGGGGGGCGGGGCCGGCCTCGGCCAGCTCCCGCTCCAGCCGCTCCCGCACGACCGGGTCGGTGCCAGGGAACTCGAACCGCTCCAGCACCGCCCGCACGTAGAGGCCGGAGCCGCCGACCAGCAGCGGCACCCGGCCCCGGGTCAGGATGTCGTCGACCGCCGCGCGGGCCAGCCGCTGGTATTCCGCCACGCTCGCCGGTTCGGTGACGTCCCAGATGTCGAGCAGGTGGTGCGGCACCCCCTCGCGCTCGGCCGGGGTGAGCTTCGCGGTGCCGATGTCCATGCCCCGGTAGAGCTGCATGGAGTCGGCGTTGACCACCTCGCCGTCGAGGGCGTGCGCGAGGGCGATGCTGAGCGCCGACTTTCCGGCCGCGGTGGGCCCGACCACCGCGACCACCGTGCCGGCCGGCGGGCGGCCGTGTCCGGCCCCGCCCGGCGCCGTCACGCCGGCTCCCAGCTGGCCACGAGGTAGGCCACGCCGTAGGGCGCGGCGTCGTAGGTCACGTCGCCGCGCCACTGCCCGCCTGTCGCTTCCGCCGCGCCGGCGAGCACCTGCCAGGCCGCCCGGCCGGCGACCTTCAGCTCCGCCGACAGCCCCGGGTTCAGGCCGCGCAGGGCGTCGGCGTCCGCGCCGGCCAGGGCGCGGGCGACCCCGTCGTCGTACGCCTCGGCGCGCGGGTCGTCGTAGCCGGGCGCCTTCTCGCCCCGGCAGGCGGAGCCGTCCCCCAGCACCAGCAACGCGACCCGGCCCTCGGTGCCGCGCACCAGCTCCGCCCCGAGCGCGGCGCACTCGTCCGGGCCGGCGTCGGCGGCGACCGACTGCGCGAACCGGGGCAGGTCGGTCCCGGCGCGGCCAACCAGCCACGCGCCGACGGTCAGGCTCAGCGGCAGCCGGTCGCTCCCGGCGCAGTTCACCTTCCACAACCGCACGTGCCGGTCGAGGCCGTACGGCCGCAGCGAGCCGTGGTCGGCCGCGTTGAAGCGGGCGGTCTCCGGACCGCCGCCGACCAGGACGATCACGTCGGGCCTGGCGGCGATCAGCCCGGCGACGGCGGCGTCACAGGCGGCGCGAAGCTCGTCCAGCTCGGGTGCGGCGGCACCCGCCAGCTCGGGGACGATCAGCGGCGGGTGGGGGCAGACGGCGGCGGCGACCAGGGGCACCAGGCAACGGTATCGGCACGACTGCGCCCGGCGCCCCGCACCCACCGCTCAGCCTGCCTGGCCGCCCCAGCCGCCCTGCACCATGGTCTGGAAGCGCCACTGGCCGCCGGCCTTCACCAGCAGGTCGGCGTAGCGCACCTGCTGCCGCTCGCCGTCGATCGTGAACTCCGCCTCGGTGAAGACGATGACCAGGCTGGGGGTGAGGAAGTACGGGGTACGACGGGATTCCATGGTCAGGTCGCCCCCGCCGCCGAGGACGCCGCCCATCTTCTCCAGGTACGCCGGGCGGTCGAGTTGCTGGGCGGAGCCTTCCCCGGCGGCGTCGTCGGTGACCGTGTTGAGCGGGAACATCGCCAGGTCGGCGGTGCCCGCCACGTCGCCCGCCTCGGCCAACGCGTCGTAGCGGCGGAACCATTCGTCCAGCTCGTCGAGGGCGGCCGGGTCCGGCACGAAGCTCTGGTCGACCGGGGGCGTGATCCGGCTGCGGGACTGCGTCATGTGCTCCTCCTTCATCGGCCGGCGACTGCGGGTCGCTGGCCCGTACGCCGTACGGTACAGCGTACGGGCAAGTTCGACAACTTCCTTTCAGGTTGCCGGTCGCAGGCGGTAGGACACCGTATGGTCACGGTCGGCGATAGGCGCTCGACGGGAACCGGGTCGCACCTGTGACAATGCCGGGGGAAACTTTGCTGCGCCGTGGCGGCGATCGTGGGACTGCTCCCCGACGCCGGGAGAACGAGGATGGGCACATGAGCGACTGGACTGCCTTCGGACGGGTGGACGCGGACGGCACCGTGTACGTCAAGACCGCCGAGGGCGAGCGGGTGGTCGGATCCTGGCAGGCGGGAGCGCCCGAGGAGGGGCTGGCCCACTTCGCCCGCCGCTTCGACGACCTGGTGACCGAGGTCAACCTGACGGAGGCGCGGCTCAACTCGGGTGCGGCGGACGCCGGCCACTCGCTGACCACGATCCGCCGGATCCGCGCCTCGCTCGCCGACGCGCACGTCGTCGGCGACATCGACGCGCTGGCCGCCCGGCTGGACCGGCTCGCCGCCGTCGCCGAGGAGAAGGCCGGCGAGGCCAAGGCCGCCAAGGAGGCCGCCCGGGGCGAGGCGCTCGCCCGCAAGCAGGCCCTGGTGGAGGAGGCGGAGAAGCTGGCCGCCGAGTCGACCGGCTGGAAGACCGCCGGCGACCGGCTCAAGGAGATCCTCGACGAGTGGAAGACCATTCGCGGGGTCGACAAGAAGACCGACGGTGAGCTGTGGAAGCGGTTCGCCGCCGCCCGGGACGGCTTCACCCGGCGCCGGGGCGCCCACTTCGCCTCGCTGGACGCGCAGCGCAAGCAGGCGCAGTCCGTCAAGGAGGAGCTGGTCGCCGAGGCGGAGAAGCTGAAGGACTCCACCGACTGGGCGGCCACGGCTAACCAGCTCAAGGACCTCATGAACCAGTGGAAGGCCGCCCCGCGCGCCTCCAAGGAGGCGGAGCAGAAGCTCTGGGAGAGGTTCCGGGCCGCGCAGGACGAGTTCTTCACCCGGCGCAGCGAGGTCTTCTCGGCCCGCGACAACGAGCAGCGGGCCAACCTGGAGCGCAAGCAGGCGCTGCTCGCCGAGGCCGAGGCGCTGGACGTCGACGGCGACCCGAAGGGCGCGCAGGCCAGGCTGCGGGAGATCCAGGCGCAGTGGCACGAGGCCGGCCGGGTGCCCCGCGAGGCGGCCGCCGGGCTGGAGCGGCGGCTGCGCGCGGTCGACGAGAAGGTCCGCGAGGTGATGGACTCGGCCTGGCGGCGGACCACCAAGGAGGACAACCCGCTGCTGGCCCAGATGCGGGCGCAGGTCGCCGAGGCCGAGGAGCGGCTGGCCCGCGCCCGGGCCGCGGGCGACGCCAAGCGGATCCGCGAGGCCGAGCAGGCGCTTGCCTCGAAGCGGCAGTTCCTCCAGCTCGCCGAGCAGGCCGGCTGACCCGACTTTCCCTGGAAGCCCCTGGCCCCTGACGGGAACCGGGGGCTTCCGCGCATCCCGACCCCCGCGCCCCTCACCCTCACCCTCTCGCTCTCGCCGCTCTCGCTCTCGCCTCGATGGCCCGAGATCGCGCAACTTCCGGGAAGTAGTGGCATCCGGGCGTCGGGACACCACTACTTCCCGGAAGTTGTTCGGATCATGGCGTCTCGGCGCCCGCGCGGGGGCGGGGCCACGGCGCGCGGGGCACCGGCGCGGGCGCCGTGAGGGCCAGGGTGTGCGGGTGCCAGGGTGTGCGGATGCCACAGGGCGCGGATGCCAGGGTGTGCGGGTGCCACAGGGCGCGGGTGCCAGGGTGTGCGGGTGCCGCGGGGTGCGGGTGCCACGGGGTGCGGACCGAGCGGGGGCGGGTCACCCCGGAGGGGCCCGGCCGGGTCAGTGGGCGGCGCAGCCCGTCGTCGGCGCCGGCACCGCGGCCGGCGCGCCGATGGTGGGCAGCCCGAGCAACACTCCGGGGGTACGCGGGGCGCGTCCCGCCTCGGCCGCGTCGCCCGCGCGGGTGCGCCGGTGCGACAGCGGCGCGCCGTCGGCGTTGAGGTGGTGCGGGGCGGCGTACGTGACGACGGTGTGCACGATGTCGCCGGGGCGGATCGGCCCGACGGGAGAGCCGCCCTCCCCGTGCTGGCCGTCAGCCCCGACCGCGCCGTGCTGGCCGACCGCGCCGTGCTGGCCGTTCGCCCCGGGCTGGCCGTTCGCGCCGGTGGCGAAGTGGACGAGGCGGCCGTCGCGGGCCCGGCCGGACATCCGCCCGGTGCGCTCGTCCTTGCGCCCCTCGCCGACGGCGACCAGCACCTCGACGGTCTCCCCCACGAGCTTCTTGTTCTCCGCCCAGGTGATCTCCTCGACGCAGGCGATGAGCCGCTCGTAGCGCTCCTGGACGACCTGTTTGGGGAGCTGACCGTCCATGGTGGCGGCGGGGGTGCCGGGGCGCTTGGAGTACTGGAAGGTGAACGCCGACGAGAAGCGCGCCTCGCGGACCACGTCGAGGGTGCGCTCGAAGTCGGCGTCGGTCTCGCCGGGGAAGCCCACGATGATGTCGGTGGTGATCGCCGCGTCCGGCATCGCCGCCCGCACCTTCTCGATGATGCCGAGGTAGCGGTCGGCCCGGTAGGAGCGGCGCATCGCGCGCAGCACGTCGTCCGAGCCCGACTGCAGCGGCATGTGCAGCGAGTGGCAGACGTTCGGCGTCTCGGCCATCGCGGCGATGACGTCGTCGGTGAAGTCCTTGGGGTGCGGGCTGGTGAACCGGACCCGCTCCAGCCCGTCGATGTCGCCGCAGGCACGCAGCAGCTTGCCGAAGGCGAGCCGGTCGCCGAACTCGACGCCGTAGGAGTTGACGTTCTGCCCGAGCAGGGTCACCTCCAGCACGCCCTCGTCGACCAGGGCGCGCACCTCGGAGAGGATGTCGCCGGGGCGGCGGTCCTTCTCCTTGCCGCGCAGGGAGGGCACGATGCAGAACGTGCAGGTGTTGTTGCAGCCGACGGAGATCGACACCCAGCCGGCGTACGTGGACTCGCGCCGGGTGGGCAGCGTCGAGGGGAAGACGTCGAGGGACTCGAGGATCTCCACCTCGGCGGCGGCGTTGTGCCGGGCCCGCTCCAGCAGCACCGGCAGCGACCCGATGTTGTGCGTGCCGAAGACCACGTCCACCCAGGGTGCCTTGCGCACGATCTCGCCGCGGTCCTTCTGGGCCAGGCAGCCGCCGACGGCGATCTGCATCCCAGGGTGCCTGGACTTGACGGGGCGCAGGTGACCGAGGTTGCCGTAGAGCCGGTTGTCGGCGTTCTCCCGGACCGCGCAGGTGTTGAACACCACCACGTCCGGGTGGTCGTCGGCCTCGGGGGCGCGCACGTAGCCCGCCTGCTCCAGCAACCCGGAGATGCGCTCGGAGTCGTGCACGTTCATCTGGCAGCCGTACGTGCGCACCTGGTAGGTGCGCGGGCTGCTCGCCGCTGCGGTAGTCATGACCCGCACAGCGTATCCGGGCCGAGAAGTCCGAACGAACGAGGAGGAGCCGTGTGCCGCAGCATCAAGACCCTTCGTGAGCCGTACGTCCCCGAGGTGACGCCCGCCGACGTCGAGGCCGCCGCCCTGCAGTACGTCCGGAAGATCTCGGGCTTCCGCAGGCCCGCCGCGCACAACGCCGCGGCCTTCGACGCGGCGGTCGCCGCGGTCGCCGCGGCCACCGCGACCCTGCTGAGCGAGTTGGAGGTACGCGGCGGCCGCTCCGCCGGCCCGGCCCGCTGACGCCGGCGGCCGGCGCGACCGTCGTGCTCGAGCCCGCTGACCCCGGCGGCCGGCGCGACCGTCGTGCCCGAGCCCGCTGTCCGACGGGGTCGGGCACGACGCCGGCCGGGGTGGGGTCAGGCGGCGGCGAGCGCGGGGAGGATCGAGTCGGGGGCCCAGCGCGAGCGGTGGCACTGCGACCAGCCGCGGCAGCGGGGGTCGGCGTCGGTGCAGAGCCGCTGGTTGCCGAGCACCTCGCCGTCGTCGGTCTCCCGGACGTCGAAGTGCACCGGCCGGATCGTGCCGTCGGGCGCGACGAGCAGGTGCCGGCCGGCGTCGAGGGTGTCGTCACGCAGCAGGCAGTTGCGGTCCAGCAGCCGCGCCAGCGCGGCGATGCTGGCGTGCTCGGGCAGCCGGTCGGGCACCCCGTAGCAGTCCACGATCGTGGCGAACTCCCCTGGCGCCTGCCAGACGTCGCAGATCACCGCGTACGTCGGCAGCCGGGCCGGATCCGCCGCCGCCAGGGGCATCACCACCCGGCCGAGCGCCTCGGCCAGTGCCGGATAGACCTCCACCGGCCGCACCTGGTCGATTCTCCAGTTCCACAGCTCGGTCATGCCGCCTCCTCGCTGTGCTCGTCCCACCGGCCTCCGGATCGGGCCTTAATGACGATGGTGGGGTGCATATGACCTCAGCCGGGGGCAAGTTACCGGTCTGTGACCATTCCGGGCAAAATTTCCTCGAGCGCCGTTGCTCGGAGTAGCGGAAAGGCGACAGTTTATCGGGTACGGTGGCCCGCCCAGGGCTCCCTCGCCGGTCGCGTCGCCCGTTTCCCGACCGAACCCGGCGGCCCGGCCGGGCGGCGGTCACGGCCCGCCCCAGACGCGCACCCCCGCCCCGCACCCATGCCCGCGCCCGCGCCCGCCCCTGTGCGTCGATCTTGCACTTTCGGCCCCCGGCATGCCTCGGATGCCCGGTGTGTCGGGGCAGGAAGTGCAAGATCGACGAGGACGGACGGCGGGCGCGGCGCGGGGCGGCGGGCGCCGGTCAGCGCACGATCAACCGGTGCTCGCCGGGCGGCAGCAGCTCGCCCACCACCGTCGCGCCGGGCAGTTCGCCCGCCACCAGCAGGCCGCCCGAGGTCTGCGCGTCGGCCAGCAGCAGCCGCACCTGCTCGGGTGTGCCGCCGAAGTCGGTCCAGGGCGTCACCCAGTCCAGGTTGCGGCGGCTGCCGCCGCTGACGTACCCGTCGCGCGCCGCCTCCCGCGCGCCGGGAAGGAACGGCACCCGGGCGGCGTCGATCGCCACCGTCAGCCGGCTCGCCCGGGCCAGTTTGGAGGCGTGCCCGAGCAGGCCGAAACCGGTCACGTCGGTGCCGCAGCGGATGCCGGCCGCCACCGCGGCCCGCGCGGCGTCCCGGTTCAGGGTGGTCATCGCGGCGACCGCCTCGGGGAAGCTCTCGCCGGTGGCCTTGTGCCGGGCGTTGAGCACCCCGACGCCGAGCGGCTTGGTCAGCGACAGCGGCAGCCCGGGCCGGCCCGCGTCCAGGGTGATCAGCTCGTCGGGGCGCACCACCCCGGTGACGGCCAGCCCGTACTTGGGGCCGTCGTCGTCGACGCTGTGCCCGCCGGCGAGGTGGCAGCCGGCGGCCCGGGCCACGTCCTGCCCGCCGCGCAGCACCTCCCGGGCCAGCTCCAGCGGCAGCACGTCGCGCGGCCAGCACAGCAGGTTGAGCGCGACGAGCGGGGTGCCGCCCATCGCGTACACGTCGGAGAGCGCGTTGGTCGCGGCGATCCGGCCCCAGTCGTACGCGTCGTCGACGACCGGGGTGAAGAAGTCGGCGGTGGTGACCAGGCCGGTGCGTTCGTCGAGCCGGACCACCGCGGCGTCGTCGCCGTGGTCGAGCCCGACGAGCAGCTCGGCGGCGCCGCTGGCCGGGCCGAGGCCGGCGACCATCGCCTCCAGCTCGCCCGGGGGGATCTTGCAGGCACATCCGCCGCCGCGGGCGTACCGGGTCAGCCGCACCGGTTCGGTCACCCCCACATGATCTCCACACCATCCCCGGCCGCGCCACCGCACGGGTCGGTTTCGTGGTCAAAATCCGACTCTCGACCCCGACGGCGAACGGTGTTACCGCTCCGTGACCAACCGGGTTGCGTGCCGCCACATCCCCCCGCCTACAGTTGCCCAACCGGGGGTCAACCGACCCCGCGCGACGACAGGGACGGTGGACGAACGTGACGACGGGCGAACCGCTCATCGTGCTGGACTCGGTCAACAAGTGGTTCGGGCCGCTGCACGTGCTGGACGACGTCTCACTGTCGGTCGGGCGCGGCGAAGTGGTCGTGGTCATCGGCCCGTCCGGCTCTGGCAAGTCAACGCTCTGCCGCACCATCAACCGGCTGGAGCCGATCACCTCCGGCACCATCACCTTCGACGGGCAGCCACTGCCGGCCGAGGGCAAGGCGCTGGCGAAGCTGCGCAGCGAGGTCGGCATGGTGTTCCAGTCGTTCAACCTCTTCGCGCACAAGACGATCCTCGAGAACGTCGTCCTCGGGCCGGTCAAGGTCCGCAAGGAGAAGCCGGCGGCGGCCCGCGAGCGCGGCCTGGCCCTGCTCGACCGGGTCGGCATCGCCAACCAGGCCGACAAGTTTCCCGCCCAGCTCTCCGGCGGCCAGCAGCAGCGTGTCGCGATCGCCCGGGCGCTCGCCATGCAGCCCAAGGCGATGCTCTTCGACGAGCCGACCAGCGCGCTCGACCCGGAGATGGTCGGCGAGGTGCTGGACGTGATGACGTCGCTGGCCCGCGAGGGCATGACCATGGTCGTGGTGACCCACGAGATGGGCTTCGCCCGGCACGCGGCCAACCGGGTCATCTTCATGGCCGACGGCCAGCTGGTCGAGGACGCCCCGCCGGCCGAGTTCTTCGCCAACCCGCGCAGCGAGCGGGCCAAGGACTTCCTCTCCAAGATCCTCACGCACTAGGCGTCCGTACCTGGAGCGCGCCGTCCCCCGGCGGTTCCGTCCACAAAGGAGATCAACATGCGTATCACGCGCGTAGCGGCGCTCGCGGCGGCCGCCACCCTGGCGCTCGGCATGACCGCGTGCGGTGGCGACGACGCCGAGAAGGGCACCGGCGCCGGCAGCAAGTCCTTCGCGGCCGGCAGCACGATGGAGCGCCTCAACAAGGCCCAGGCCATCAAGGTCGGCACGAAGTTCGACCAGCCCGGCTTCGGCCAGAAGGGCCTGTCGGGCAAGCCGGAGGGCTTCGACGTCGAGGTCGCGAAGATCATCGTCAAGGAGCTCGGCATCCCCGAGGACAAGATCGAGTGGGTCGAGGCCCCCTCGAAGGTCCGCGAGGACGTCATCGTGAACGGCACGGTCGACCTGGTCGCCGCCACCTACACGATCAACCCCAAGCGCAAGGAGCGCATCGCGTTCGCCGGGCCGTACTACGAGGCCGGTCAGAACATCATGGTGAAGAAGGACGACACCACGATCACCGGGCCGGACTCCTTCAAGGACGGCACCAAGAAGGTCTGCTCGGTCACCGGCTCCACCCCGGCCGAGGAGATCAAGAAGTACGTCAAGGACGTCGCCACCCAGCTGGTGCTCTTCGACACCTACGACAAGTGCCGCGACGCCCTCAAGGGCGGCCAGGTCAACGCCGTCACCACGGACAACGTGATCCTGCTCGGCTACATCGCCAAGGACGAGGCGTCCTTCAAGCTGGCCGGTGACAACTTCACCAAGGAGCCGTACGGCATCGGGGTGAAGAAGGAGGACAACGACTTCCGCACCTTCATCAACGACACGCTGGAGAAGGCGTTCGCCGACGGCCGCTGGCAGAAGGCCTGGGACGACACCGCCGGCAAGTTCGGCGCCGAACTGGGCTCCGCACCGACCGTCGACCGCTACTGATCTGATTCCTTCGATCTGGAGGGTGGGGAGGAAGACCGACCCGTGAGTGTGCTCATCGACAAGTTCGACGTCTTCGCGGGTGGTTTCTGGCTCACCCTCCAAATCTGCGTACTCGCCGCGATAGGCGCCCTGATCCTGGGCGCCGTCGTGGCGGTGCTGCGGATCTCGCCGGTGCCGCCGCTGCGGGCGCTCGGCACCGGCTACGTCAACATCTTTCGGAACATGCCGCTGACCGTGGTGATGTTCTTCGCCGCGTTCGGCCTGCCGGCGCTCGGCTCCAACGCGGACTTCCTGCGCATCCCCGGCCTGGACGC
This sequence comes from Micromonospora citrea, assembly GCF_900090315.1. Classification (NCBI taxonomy): domain Bacteria; kingdom Bacillati; phylum Actinomycetota; class Actinomycetes; order Micromonosporales; family Micromonosporaceae; genus Micromonospora; species Micromonospora citrea. The sequence goes on from NZ_FMHZ01000002.1 coordinate 1,824,286, forward strand.
GGTGTTCAGCCGGCTCGACACCGACCTGCCGTACTTCCGCTTCGCGCTGATCGCGCTGGTGCTCTACACCGCCGCGTTCGTCTGCGAGGCGCTGCGCTCCGGCGTCAACGCCGTCCCCGCCGGCCAGGCGGAGGCCGCCCGGTCGCTCGGCCTCACCTTCGGCCAGAACCTGCGGCACGTGGTGCTGCCGCAGTCCTGGAAGGCCTCGGTGGTGCCCCTCGGCTCGGTGATCATCGCGATGATCAAGAACTCGGCCCTGATCGGCTTCTTCGGCGTCGTCGGCGACCTCTCGGCGACCGCCGACCAGCTCACCTCGGCCGAGGGCTACGCCTTCGTCCCCGTCGCCATCGGCATCTCGATCGGATACCTGATCATGACCGTCCCCCTCGGCGCGCTCCTCGACCGGATCGAGAAGCGACAGGCGGTGGCCCGATGAGCCAGCAGAGCGTCCTCTACGACGTCCCCGGCCCTCGGCAGCGCCGGATCACCCTCGTCAGCAGCGTGGTGGCGACCGTGCTGCTGCTCGCGGGCGCGTACTTCCTGATCTACAAGCCGTTGGACGCCAAGGGCCAGTTCTCGATGGAGCTGTGGGGCCCGCTGGTCGACCCCTCCAACGAGAGCTTCTCGCTGGTGTGGGACCGGATCGGCCTCGGCCTCAAGAACACGCTCACCGCCGCCGTCCTGGCGATCGTCGCCTCGCTGGTGGTCGGCACCCTGCTCGCGGTGCTGCGGATCCAGCTCAAGAGCCTGACCCGCCGCCGCTTCACCGGGCTGGCCACCCCGGTCTCCTACCTGCTGCGCGGGCTGAGCACGCTGCTGTCGGCGGTCACCCGCGTCTGCGTCGAGATCTTCCGAGGCCTGCCCGTGGTCATCACGATCTTCTTCGTGGCCCGCGGCTTCCCCGAGTTCGGGGTCACCTTCGACAACCTGTGGTACCTCGTCATCGGCCTGACCGTCTACAACTCGGTGGTCATCGCCGAGATCCTCCGCTCCGGCATGGAGGGCCTGCCCGGCGGGCAGTCCGAGGCGGCGGCCGCGATCGGCCTCTCCCCGTTGCAGACCACCCGGATGATCCTGTTGCCGCAGGCGTTCCGCATCATGCTGCCGGCGCTGATCAGCCAGCTCGTGGTGGTGCTCAAGGACACCTCGCTCGGCTTCATCATCAGCTACGAGGAGACCCTCAACATCGGCAAGCAGATCATCGGCGTGCTGGACAACCCGATCCAGGTCTACGTCGTGATCGCGGTGATGTTCATCCTGGTGAACTACTCGCTGTCGAAGCTGGCCCAGTACGTCCAGCACCGGCTGTCCCGGGGCCGCAAGACCTCCGGCACCCCGGCGCAGAACCCGCCCCCGGCGGCGCTCATCTCGCAGGCCGAGAGCGGCGGTCAGGGCATCTGATCCCGACCCACGACGAAGGGCCGGCCCGACATCGGGCCGGCCCTTCGCTTTGCGCCGTCAGCGGTCCACCGAGTGACGGGCACCTCGGTCAGCGGGCGATCTCGGTGACCCGGGACTCGCGGACCACGGTCACCCGGATCTGCCCCGGGTAGGTCAGCTCCTCCTCGATCTGCTTCGCCACGTCCCGGGCCAGCACGGCGGCGCCGATGTCGTCCACGTCGTCCGGCTTGACCATCACCCGGATCTCCCGGCCCGCCTGCATGGCGAAGACCTTCTCCACGCCGAGCTTGCCCGCCGCGATCTCCTCGATCCGCTCCAGCCGCTTGACGTACGCCTCAAGGCTCTCCCGCCGGGCGCCGGGCCGGCCGCCGGAACAGGCGTCGGACGCCTGGGTGAGCACCGCCTCGACGGTCTGCGGCGGCACCTCGTTGTGGTGCGCCTCGATGGCGTGGACGACGTCCTCGCTCTCGCCGTACTTGCGGGCCAGGTCGGCGCCGATGATGGCGTGGCTGCCCTCCACCTCGTGGGTGAGCGCCTTGCCGATGTCGTGCAGGAACGCCGAGCGCTTGATGGTCGGCACGTCGAGCCGCAGCTCGGCGGCCATGATGCCGGCGATGTGCGCGGTCTCCACCAGGTGCTTGAGCACGTTCTGCCCGTACGACGTCCGGTAGCGCAGCCGGCCGAGCAGGGTGACCAGTTCCGGGTGGATCTCGGTGATGCCGACCTCGACCAGGGCGTCCTCGGCGGCCCGCTGGCAGAGCTCCTCCACCTCGTGCCGGGCGGAGTCGTAGACCTCCTCGATGCGGTGCGGGTGGATCCGCCCGTCCAGGACCAGCTTCTCCAGGGTCAGCCGGCCGACCTCCCGCCGCACCGGGTCGAAGCAGGAGAGCAGCACCGCCTCGGGGGTGTCGTCGATGATCAGGTTGACGCCGGTGACCGACTCGAAGGCGCGGATGTTGCGGCCCTCCCGGCCGATGATCCGCCCCTTCATCTCGTCGCCCGGCAGGTGCAGGACGCTCACCACGCTCTCCGCGGTCTGCTCGCTGGCGACCCGCTGGATGGCGTCGACGACGATGTGCCGGGCGCGCTGCTCGGCGGTGTTGCGCGCGTCGGCCTCGATGTCCCGCACCAGCAGCGCGGCCTCCCGCTTGGCCTGGACCTCGATCACCTCGATCAGCTCCGCCCGGGCCGTGTCGGCGGTGAGCCCGGCGACCCGCTCCAGCTCGCGGCGGCGCTGCTCCTCCGCCTCGGCCAGTCCCGCCTCCCGCTGCTCCAGCGCGGCCTCCCGGGCGGCCAGGGCCGCGCTGGCGGCGCTGAGCTGCCGCTCCCGCTCGGCGAGCCGCTCCACCTCCTCGGTGTGCAGCCGCTCGCGCTCGTCCATCCGGGCCGCCCGCCGCTCCACCTCGGCGGCCTGCTCCCGGGTGGTGGCGGCGAGCACCGCGACCTCGCGTTCGCCGCTGCGCCGGGCCGTGGCCCGGAGCTGCTCGGCGTCCGCCTCGGCCTGCTTGTGGGCCCGCTCCAGGATGGTGTCGGCCTCGGCCCGGGCGTCGTCGAGCACCCGGCGGGCCTCGGCGCGGGCCGCCTTCGCCTCGGCCTTCGCGGCGGCGGCCTCGGCCCGGGCCGCCGCGGCCGCGGACTTCGCCACGTCGATCGTGCTGTTGGCCTCGTCGGCGGCGTTGCGCAGCGCGGCCAGGGACTGCTCCTGCCGGTCCTTCTCGGCGATGAAGGCGGGATCCTCGGGTGCCGGCGCCGAGCCGAGCCGGCGCAGCGTCCGTACGCCGAGCAGCACCGCCCCGAGCACGACCACGGTCAGGACCAGCACCACCGCGAGGATCACGACGTCGAACCCGCTCATGCCGGGGCTCCGTTCGCCCCGACGATCCCGGGGGCCGGCCCGACGTGCGGCCCGCTCATGTCGGCACCCCGGTGGACCTGCGCCGCCTCGCCATGGCCGCCTCCCCTGAACGTCGGGACCGCAGCGACGGTGCCGGTTGGGCACGCACCCCTGCGGCTGTGGACGCCCGACCGGAGCGACTGGCCGTGGGTAGGTTTCCGTCGACGGTGCCCACGTGGGGCATCGCCGGCGGTCAGGTGCAGTTGTCGCGCCAGCCCCGGACCGGCCTGTCCGAAGCTGCCGCCAGTGGCCGAACGGGTCGGCCAAAGTGATGCTGTTCCGTTACGCGATCTATGTTGTGCGCTTAGCCTGCGCTGGTCGGGCAATGTGAGCCTGTATGGCGAGGCTAGGTCTCCCGGGGCGGTCTGGTCAAGAACTCATGATCAAACCCCCCGAACGGAGAGAAGTTGTCACGTCACGATGCGCTGAACTTGTGACGGACACCAGCGGACAAGCCGGGCACGGCTGAGCCGCGCGTGCCGCATCGGCCCTGCTCAGGGCCGGACGGTGCGCTCCGCCCGGGCGTCGTCCGCAGCGCGGCCAACGAGCGCGGACCGCACGCTCCGTCCCCCCGTGTCGTCCGCGGCGCGGTCAGCGGGCGCCGGCGGCCACCGCCGCCGCCACCAGTTCGGCGTTGCCGGGCGCGAGCTCCCCGTCGGGCAGCCGCAGCGTGTCCTCCAGGCCGATCCGGCTGTGCAGGCCCCGACGGACCGCCTCGGCCAGGACCGGCCAGGTCGCCGGGCCCTCGGCGTGCAGGAGCACCGGCGGGGCCCCGGCGGCCGGGGCCGGCAACGCGGCGAGGATGTCGGCCGCGTCGGCCACCGCCACCGCGGGATCGTCGGCCATGCACTCGACCAGGATCCGCCCCGCCGGCACCCGCCAGCCCTTGTACGCCTCGACCGCCTCGCGCGTCCAGAGCCCCGCCTCCACGCCGACGCCCCGTTCCCGCAGCGCCGCGGCGACCGCCTCCGCGCCGGGCTCGTGCGCGTTGACGGAGGCGAAGTCCGGCAGGACCGTCCAGGCGCGGACCGCCGCCACCCGGGCGGCCGGATCCGGTTCGATCCAATCCCCGGTGCTCACCCCGACCGGCAGCCCCGGAACGGCGGCCCGGATCGCGTCCAGCGCGGCGGCGACCACCGACGGGTGCAGGGACTCGCGGCCGGCGGCGTCCCGGGGGTGCACGTGCACCGCCCCGGCGCCGAGCCCCGCGCAGCGGGCCGCGTCGGCGGCCAGGTCGGCCGGGGTGACCGGCACCGCCGGGTGCTCGTCACGCCCCCGGCCGCCGTTGAGGCACGCCTTCAGCACAGGGATCTCCCTCCGGTCGCCGCCCGGGTCACCCGGCGGCGCGACCGTCGCGATCGAGCTCGCCCTCGGCGTCGGCGAGCGCGTCGGCGTCGATCTGCTCGGCGAACTCGGCCGCCTCGGCGCTCTGGGCGGCCAGCGCGTCCTTCACCGCCCGGATCGCCACGCCGGGCGGATAGCCCTTGCGGGCGAGCATGGCCACCAGCCGCCGGAAGACCGCGTCCGGCTCGCCCCGGGCGGTGCGCAGCTTCCGCTCGACCAGCGCGCGGGCGGTTTCGGCCTCGGTCTCCTCGTCGAGCTCGCCGAGGGCCTCGCTGGCGACCTCGCCGTCGACGCCACGCTGGCGCAGCTCGTTGGCGAGCGCCCGACGGGCCAGGCCCCGGCCGGCGTGCCGGCTGGACACCCAGGCCCGCGCGAAGGCGGCGTCGTCGATGATGCCGACCTCGTCGTAGCGGTCGAGCACCTCCGCCGAGACCTCCTCGGAGATCCCCCGCTTCGCCAGCGCGCCGGCCAGCTCGGCCCGGGTGCGCGGCCGGACGGCGAGCTGGCGCAGGCAGATCTCCCGCGCCAGCTCTCCCTCGTCGCGCGGGGCGGCGGGAGGCGCTTCCGGGTCGGATTCCTCGATGCGGCCACGGCGGCCCCGCCGGGCCCGGGGCGCCGCGGTGTCGTCGCCCGCGCGGGACGGACTGGCGTCCCAGCCCCGCCCCGTGCGGGCACGTCGTCCTGCCACGGGTCAGTGACCGGTCAGAAGTCGACCGGCGGCAGTTCCGGGCCACCGGCGGCGTCGCCCGCGCCGACCCCGACGCCGAGCTTCTCCAGGATCTTCTTCTCGATCTCGGCGGCCACGTCCGGGTTCTCCCGGAGGAACTCGCGCGCCTTCTCCTTGCCCTGGCCCAGCTGGTCGCCGTCGTAGGTGTACCACGCGCCGGACTTGCGGATGATCGCCTGCTCGACGCCGACGTCGATCAGCGAGCCCTCGCGGGAGATGCCCTTGCCGTACATGATGTCGAACTCGGCCTGCTTGAACGGCGCGGCGACCTTGTTCTTCACGACCTTGACCCGGGTGCGGTTGCCGACCACGTCGGTGCCGTCCTTGAGGCTCTCGATGCGGCGCACGTCGAGCCGGACCGAGGCGTAGAACTTCAGCGCCCGACCACCCGTGGTGGTCTCGGGGCTGCCGAACATCACACCGATCTTCTCGCGGAGCTGGTTGATGAAGATCGCCGTGGTGCCGGTGTTGTTGAGCACACCGGTGATCTTCCGCAGCGCCTGGCTCATCAGCCGGGCCTGGAGACCCACGTGGCTGTCGCCCATCTCGCCCTCGATCTCGGCGCGCGGCACCAGGGCGGCCACCGAGTCGATGACGATGATGTCGAGGGCGCCGGAGCGGACCAGCATGTCGGCGATCTCCAGCGCCTGCTCGCCCGTGTCGGGCTGGGAGACCAGCAGGGCGTCGGTGTCGACGCCGAGGGCCTTCGCGTATTCCGGGTCGAGCGCGTGCTCGGCGTCGACGAAGGCGGCGATGCCGCCGGCCCGCTGCGCGTTGGCCACGGCGTGCAGCGCGACAGTGGTCTTACCGCTGGACTCCGGACCGTAGATCTCGACGACCCGGCCCCGGGGCAGGCCGCCCACGCCGAGCGCCACGTCGAGGGCGATGGAACCGGTGGGGATCACCGCGGTCTGGATGACCGGGCGCTCACCCAGCCGCATCACCGAACCCTTGCCGAACTGCTTGTCGATCTGAGCGAGAGCAAGGTCGAGTGCCTTCTCCCGGTCGGGCCCTGCGGCCATGTTTGCCACCCCTGCCTTCGCCGGCGTCTTTCCTGAGCTTCGCGTCACGCGGACACGCTAGGCGCTGGGTCCGACAGAAAACCAGCCGACCGGCCGTGAGCTGTGGACGAGCACCCCGCTGTGGACAATAGCCGAACAGGTGTACGAGTCGGCAAGCGACACGCGGAAGCGACGAAACGGCTGCTCAGCGTAGTCGCGCGGGCACTCTGTCGGGATAGGCGGCGCAGACCGCCCGCCACACGACGTGCGCCTGCTCACCCGAGGCCAGCGCCTGCTCGACGGTCCGCCCGCCGAGCTGGGAGAGCACCTGGTCGCGGGCGATACTGGCCGCGTAGGCGGAGCCGAACGCCTCCTCCAGCCGGGACCAGAAGTCGGTCAGCCGCACGTGATCATTCCTCCTCGTCCGGTGCGCCCGCCGGCACCGGCCGCAACGCTAGCGCCACCAGGGGCACCGCCGCGAGCGCCGCGAGCAGGGCGAGCACCGGATAACCCGCCACCTCCATGACAAACCCGCTGAGCGCCCCCGCGCCGGCGCCCGCCAACCCCATGGTCAGGTCGGACAGCCCCTGCACGCTCGGCCGGATGCCCACCGGCACCGACTCCGACAGCAGGGTGGAACCGGCCACCATGGTCCCCGACCAGCCCAGTCCGAGCAGGAACAACCCGATCGAGAGCCGGGTCGTGTGGTGCCCGGCGGTGCCGGCGACCGCGCACGCCACCAGCAGCAGCCCGACGCCGCCGAGGATCACCGCCCGGCGGCCGAACCGGTCCGTGAGCCAGCCGGCCACCGGGGCGAGGGCGTACATGCCGGCGATGTGCAGGCTCAGCACGAGGCCGACCACCCGCAGCACGTCGGCGTCGGCGTGCCACTCGTGCAGGCGCACCGGCGTCATCACCATCACCGCGACCATCACCAGGTGCCCGACCGCCACCGCGGCGATGCCCAGCCTGGCGGCCGGGCGCGCGCGTACCACCGACCAGGCGGCCCGCATGCCCGCGCCGCGCCGGCCGGTCGACGCGGGCGTGGCGACGGCGTCCGGCGGCGGGGTGCCGGCGGGAACTGCGTCCGGCGCGACGGCGACGGCGGCGTCCGGCGGCGGCGCGGCCGGCGGAGCGACGGCCGCCGCCAGCCGGCGCGCGGTGAGCAGCGGGTCGGGCCGCAGCAGCGCCAGGATCACCACGGCGGCCAGCCCCAGCGCGACGGCGCTGAACGCGAACGGACCGGCCAGCGTCGGCAGGCCCCAGCCGCTGGTGGTGCGATCCGCGATGGACGCGAAGTTCGGGGCGGCGACCGCGCCGATGGTGGTGGCCCAGACGATCAGCGAGAGCTGGCGGCCCCGGCGCGCCGGCTCGGCGAGGTCCACCGCGGTGTAGCGGGCCTGGAGGCTGGCCGCGCTGCCGCCGCCGAACAGGAGCATGCCGAGGAAGAGCAGCGGAACCCAGCGGGTGGCGGCGGCCAGGACCACCAGGCCGCCCCCGACCGCGCCGGCCAGGTAGGCCACCACCAGGCCGGGCCGCCGACCGTGGCCGTTCATGATCCGGGTGACCGGTACGGCGAGCAGCGCACCGCCCACGACGGCGGCGCTGGTGACCAGGCCGGCCACGGCGGTGCCGGCGATGTCGGCGGCGAGCAGCGCCCCGACGGCCACCCCGACCGTCACGCCGATCCCGCCGACGATCTGGGTCACGAAGAGCAGCCGCAGGGTACGCCGCTGGATCGGCGCGACGTCGGGCGCGGTCTGTGGCGCGGCCAGGTCGGTGGCCATCGGCGGCTCCTCCGTAGGTAAGGGGCGGGTGCCCGTTCCATCCTTGCGCACCGGCTCGGCCGCCCCGCAGCCGGTGCGCTACAGGCCGAGGCCGCGGCCGATGATCTCCTTCATGATCTCGGTGGTGCCGCCGTAGATCGTCTGCACCCGCCCGTCCAGCCAGGCCTTCGCCACCGGGTACTCCAGCATGTAGCCGTAGCCGCCGTGCAGTTGCACGCAGCGGTCGGCGACCCGGTTCTGCAGCTCGGTGGTCCACCACTTCGCCTTGGCGGCGTCGGTGACCGAGAGCCGGCCGGCGTTGTACTCGGCGACGCAGTGGTTGACGAAGGTGCGCGCGATGGTGATCTCGGTGTCCAGCTCGGCCAGGAGGAAGCGGTTGTGCTGGAACGCCCCGATCGGCCGCCCGAACGCCTCCCGGGTGCGGGCGTGGTCGAGGGTGAGCGTGAGCAGCCGCTCGCAGGCGGCCACCGCGGCGACCGCGATGCTGAGCCGCTCCCTCGGCAGGTTGGCCATCAGGTGGTAGAAGCCCTGGTTCTCGGTGCCGACGAGGTTCTCCGCCGGCACCCGGCAGTCGGAGAAGAACAGCTCCGCGGTGTCGTTGGCCTTCAGGCCGACCTTGGCCAGCCGCCGGCCCCGGGAGAAGCCGGGCGTACCGGCCTCCACCGCCACCAGGCTCACCCCGTGCGCACCCCGGTCCGGCGCGGTACGGACGACCACGACCACCAGGTCGGCCAGCTCCCCGTTGGTGATGAAGGTCTTCTGGCCGTTGAGCACCCAGCTGTCGCCGTCGCGGACCGCGCTCGTACGGATGCCGGCGAGGTCGGAGCCGGCGCCGGGCTCGCTCATCGCGATCGCTGTGACCAGGTCGCCGGCGCAGAACCCGGGCAGCCAGCGCTCGCGCTGCTCCTGGGTGGTCAGCTCGGTCAGGTACGGCGCCACCACGTCGTTGTGCAGGCCGAAGCCGAGCCCGGTGCAGCCGGCGGCGACGATCTCCTCGTCCAGCACCGCGTTGAACCGGAAGTCCCGCTGCCCGCCGCCGCCGTGCTCCGGGTCGACGTCCATGCCCAGCAGGCCGGCCGCCCCGGCCCGGCGCCACACCTCGCGGTCGACGATCCCGTCGGCCTCCCAGCGCTCGTGGTGGGGCACGGCCTCCCGGTTCAGGAACTCGCGGCACAGCGCGCGGAAGTCCTCGTGGTCGCGCTCGTAGAGATGCTGCTCCATGGCGGCCAGTGTGGCACCGCCCACCCGCCCTGCCCAGGGCCCGTCGGGCAGCCTCGCCCCGGGCTGCCCGACGGCTCCCCGCCAGGGCCGACAGCTCAGACGCCCGTGCCGACAGCTCAGGCCCGGAGCCGACAGCTCAGGCCCGGAGCCGACAGCTCAGGCCCGGAGCCGACAGCTCAGGCCCGGAGCCGACAGCTCAGGCCCGGAGCCGGCAGCTCAGGCCGGCGACTCGGCCCCCGGGGCCGGCGGGCTCAACTCCACCAGGCGGCGTCGGTGATCGGGAGGAAGCCGAGGGACTCGTAGAGCGGCCGACCGGCCCGGGCCGCGGTCAGCGTGACCGGCAGGCCGGCCAGGTGCGCGAGCGCGCCGTGCAGCAGGGCCCGCCCCACGCCGCGCGAGCGGTGCTCGGGCAGGGTCGTCATCCAGTAGATCCCGCCGACGCCCCCGCCGGTCACGGTCAGGCAGGCGCCGGCCGGTGCGTCGCCGGCGCGGGCGAGGAGGAAGCGTACGCCCGGCCGGTCCAGCAGGCTGACGGGGAACGCCTCGCCGGGCCGGCGCGGTTGCAGCGCGCCCAGCGGGAAGCCGCGGACCACCACGTCCTCGACGGCCGCGAGCTGCTCGGCGGTCGTGACGGCGGTGACCGTCGCAGGCGGCGCGGGGGCCGGGACGGGACGGCGGATCATGACCGGCAGCGGGCGGGGGGTCAGCCCGGCCCACGTCAGGTCCACGGTGCCGAACGGGTCCTCCACGGTCAGCCGGCCCGGCAGCCGTCGACGGACCAGCCCGGCCAGCGCGGCCAGCTCGTCCGGCCCGGGATCGGGGCCGAGCATGAGGACCCGCAGGCCGGTGCGCGCGCTGCCGTCGACGACGAGGTGGCCGGGACGGCGGATCACGTCGTGGCCGCGGGCCTCGCCCAGCGCGGTCCAGAGCGCCGCCGCGTTGCGGGTCGCCAGGTGGAGATCGGAGGTCGCCAGGTGCAGGTCGGAAGCGGTCATGCGGCCACGCTAGGCATCGCCCTTGGCCCGCCTGAAGGTCCGATTCCCGTCGCCGGGAGCGGGCCACTCGACGCAGCCGCCACACCGTGGCGGAATCCGGTCGCCGCGCGTCGCGTGGTACGCCCACGAGGCCCACCGGTACCGGACGCCGTCGCACGGCGGGCGGATCGTCGCCGAGGCCGGCCACGGCAGGATCACGACCGGCGGCCGGCGGCCCCACCGTCGAGGGCGCGGGCGGCCACGGTGAGGTCGGCGACCAGCCCTTCGTACGCCTGGTCCTGGTTGTCGGCGCGGAGCACGGCGGACGGGTGGATGGTGGCCAGCAGACGGGCCGGCGGCGCGTCGGCCACGGTGCCCTTCGCGTCCACCGGCACCCGCCGGAAGTCCTCCGGATGCTGGGCCGACGCCGGCCAGGGCAGCAACTCGCCGCGCTGCCGGGTGACCCGGAACGCCGGCCCGAGCAGCGCCTTGGCCGCCGTCGCGCCGAGCGCCACCACGACCTCGGGGCGCAACTGGGCGAACTCGGCCACCAGCCAGGGCCGGCAGGCGGTCACGTGCACCCGGTCCGGGGTCTGGTGGATGCGCCGCCTGCCGCGCAGCTCGAACCTGAAGTGCTTGACGGCGTTCGTCAGGTAGATGTGTCGCGGGTCGAGCCCGGCGTCGTCGACCGCCCTGCGCAGCAGCCGGCCGGCGGGGCCGACGAACGGCAGGCCCTTCTGGTCCTCCATGTCGCCGGGCTGCTCGCCGACGAAGACCACCCGGGCGTCGGCGTCGCCCCGGCCGAACACGGTCTGCGACGCGTCCCGGTAGAGCTCGCAGCCGCGGCAGCCGCCGGCGGCGGCGCGCAGGTCGTCGAGGGTGTCGGCCTGCGGCGGGATGAACTGCTGCGCGCCCGGCGCGGTCTCGGTCTGCTCGGCCATGGCGACTGTTCTACCCCGTCCGCCGCCGGGCACGCGCGGGGACCCGCCGCGACGCCCCGCCCCGGGGCACACCGAGGGCCGGCAACCGCCGGCGATCGACGGCCCGCCGCCCCGGGGGCCAGTTCCACCAGGCCGGTGCGGGCCAGCGGCCTCACGCAGTGAAGCCGCCCGGCGGGCCGGGCCGGACCGCCCGGGCCACCGCCTCGGCCAGCGCCGGGATCTCCGCCGCGTCGAGCGGGCTGACGGTGATCCGCAGCCCGGGCGGGCCGGCGATCCGGTAGAGCGCGCCGGGGGCGACCGCCCAGCCGGCGTCGCGCAGCGCGGTCAGCGCGCTGGTCTCGTCGGCCACCGGCAGCCAGACGTTGATGCCGCTGCGCCCGTGGGCGGCGAGGCCGTGGCCGGCGAGCGCGTCGAGCAGGGCCGCGCGCCGCAGCTCGTAGCTGGTGGCCGCGTCGTCCACCAGCCGGGCCGCGGCGGGGTCGCGCCACAACGACAGGACAAGCCGTTGCAGCACCGTGGAGACCCAGCCGGCGCCGACCCGGGCGCGGCCCGCCACCCGGGCCACCGTGGTCTCGTCCCCGACCAGCACGGCAAGCCGCAGGTCGGGCCCGAGGGGCTTGCTCACCGAGCGGACGAAGGCCCACGCCGGGGTCGCTCCGGCGAGCGGATGCAGCGGTACGCGGGCCAGCTCGGCGGCGTGGTCGTCCTCGATCAGCAGCAGATCGGACCGGCCGGCGAGCAGTACGCGCAGCTCCTCGGCCCGGCCGGCGGAGACGGCCGCCCCGGTGGGGTTCTGCGCCCGGCTGGTCACGATCAGCGCCCGCGCGCCGGCGGCGAGGGCGGCCCCGACCCCGCCGACGAGGGGGCCGTCGTCGTCGACCGGCACGCCGATCGGCCGCAGCCCCAGTGCGGCGACCAGGTCGAGCAGGTTGGCCCAGCCCGGATCCTCGACCGCGACCGCGTCGCCGGGGCGCAGGTGCGCGCCGAGCAGGCGCTCGATGCCGTCCAGCGCGCCGCCGGTGAGGGTGAGTTCCGCCGCCGGCACGCCGTCGGCGGCCAGCCGCTCGCGGGCGGCCTCGGCCAGCTCGGGCAGCACCCCGGCGGCGGAGTAGCCGACGGGCGGGCCGGCGTCGGCGGCGAGGCCCGCCAGATGCGCGCCCAGCGGCGGCAACAGCCGCGCGTCCGGCTCGCCCAGGGAGAGGTCGCGCAGGCCGGGGGCGGGCGGCGGGCGCAGCGCGGAGCGGCGGGCCGCCACCGGCGGGCGGGGCCGGACCCGGGTGCCGTGCCGGCCGGCGGTCACCACCAGGCCCCGCTGGCGCAGCTCCTGATAGGCCCGGGCGACGGTGGCCGGGCTGACCGTGAGCTGGGCGGCGAGCGCGCGCACCGCCGGCAGGGCGGCGCCGGGTGGCAGGGCGGCGGAACGGATGCCCGACTCGATGCTGGCCGAAATCTCGACGGCCGTCGTGCCGGTGACCTGATAGCGTTCTGACACAATTCAGGGATTGTACTAGAACAAAGGCGGGAGCATGTACGCACGCACCGAACGGACCACCGCCAGCCGCTCCCGGGACCGGATGAGCTACGACGCCGACGCCGCGCACGCGGTCCTCGACGAGGCGTACGACTGCGCGCTCGGGTTCACCGTCGACGGCGAGCCCCGGGTGCTGCCCACCCTGCACGTGCGCGTCGACGACACCCTCTACCTGCACGGCTCCACCGGGAGCCGGCCGCTGCTCGCCGCCCGGGGCGAGGGGCTGCCGGTCTGCGTCGCGGTGACGCTGCTCGACGGCCTCGTCTACGGCCGCTCGCAGTTCCACCACAGCGCCAACTACCGGTCGGTGGTCGCGCACGGCACCGCGCGCCTCGTCACCGACGAGCAGGAGAAGGCGCGGGTGCTCACCGCCCTGGTGGAGAAGGTCGGCGCCGGACGCAGCGGCGACAGCCGGCCGCCGAGCCGCAGGGAGCTGGCCGAGACCGCCGTGCTGGCCCTGCCGCTGCGCGAGGTCTCCGTCCGCGCCCGCACCGGCGGCGTACGCGACGAGGAGGCCGACCTCGCCCTGCCGCACTGGGCCGGGGTGGTGCCGCTGCGACTCACCCGAGGGCTGCCCGAGCCGGACGCCGGGGTGACCGCGCCGGTGCCGGCGTACCTGCGGTCGGCCCGCCCGCCGTGGCTCGACCCGGCGGCGCTGCGCGGTGAGCACGTGGTGCTGGAGCCGCTCGACCTCGCGCACGCCGACGAGTTGCACTCGGCGACCGCCGACCCGGAGGTCTGGCGGCACCTGGGCAACGCCATGCCGGTCGACCCCGCCGGCACCGCCGAGGTGGTCGCCGCCGCCCTGGCCGCCCATCGGCGCGGCGAGCGGGTGCCCTGGGTGCAGCGCTGCGCCGTCACCGGCGCCGTCGTCGGCACCACCTCCTACTACGAGGTGGACCCGGAACGCCGGTCGGTGGCGATCGGCTACACGTTCCTCGGCCGGCCCTGGTGGCGCACCGGGATCAACACCGAGGCGAAGCTGCTGCTGCTCACGCGGGCCTTCGACGAGCTGGGGGCGGTGCGGGTGGTGTGGCACACCGACATCCGCAACGAGCGCTCGCAGCGGGCCATCGAGCGCCTCGGCGCGACCCGCGAGGGCGTGCTGCGGATGCACAGGCGGCGCCCGGACGGCTCGTGGCGGGACACCGTGCAGTATTCGATGACCGTCGACGAGTGGCCGAACGCACAGGTCGCGCTGCGGGAAAGGCTTCGCCGGACGGCACCGGCGACCCGATGATGGCGGGCGTGCTGGGAATCACCGACATCTGGACGTACGTGCTGGGCACCGTGGCGATCATCCTGCTGCCGGGGCCCAACTCCCTCTTCGTGCTCTCCACCGCCGCGCAACGGGGCGTCGCCGCCGGTTACCGGGCCGCCGGTGGGGTCTTCGTCGGCGACGGGGTGCTGATGTTCCTCTCCGCCGCCGGGGTGGCGTCGCTGCTCAAGGCGTACCCGCCGCTCTTCCTGGTGATCAAGTACGCCGGCGCCGCGTACCTCGGCTATGTGGGCCTGACGATGCTGCGCGGGGCCTGGCGGCGCTGGCGCGACCGCAACGACCCGACCACGCCGCGGCTGATCGACGCCGCGGAGCCGGCGGCGATGCGCAGCCCGTTCCGCAAGGCGCTGGTGATCAGCCTGCTCAACCCGAAGGCGATCCTCTTCTTCGTCTCGTTCTTCATCCAGTTCGTCGACCCGGGCTACGCGTGGCCGGCGCTGTCGTTCCTGCTGCTCGGGCTGATCGCCCAGGTCACCAGCGCGCTCTACCTGACCGCGCTGATCTTCGCCGGTACGTTCCTGGCGGCGCAGTTCCGTCGGCGTCGCCGCCTCGCCGCCGGCGCCACCACCGGCGTCGCCGCCCTCTTCCTCGGCTTCAGCCTCAAGCTCGCCACCGCCACAGTCTGACCCAAACCCTCCCCCTCCCCCCTTCCCCCACCCGCCCCGTCCCGCCCGTCCCGCTCGGCTCCGCGATCTTGCAGCTTCTGCCCCCGTTATGGGGTGAAAGCCCGAAATGCCGGGGCAGAAGGTGCAAGATCGCCGTGAAGGTGGGGTGAGGGCGGGTGGGGAGGGGCGGTGCGGGGCGGGTGGGGGTCAGGTGCCGTCGCCGCCGCCGGAGCCGCCGATGCCGGCTCCGCCGGCGGTGCCGCCGAGCCCGAAGCCGGGGCGGACGGGCTGGTCGGGCGGGCGGCTGACGTGCGCCGACTCGGAGATGGTGGCGGACCAGTCGGCGTGCGCGGCGGCCGTCGCGTGCCGGTTGATGGCCTCGCGCAGCCAGCCGTCCACCGTCGCCACCCAGTCCCGCTTCTCCGCGTCCACGTGCCAGATCCGGAAGCGGCTGATGCTCTGGTGGGTGATCCCGGCCAGGGCCAGGCGGCGATCCGCCCAGAAGATGACCTCCAGCCCCGCCGGGTTGGCGACGAAGACGACCTCCAACTCGGTGATCGGCCCGGCGTAGAGCGGCGCCACCCAGAATCCGAGCCGCTGGTGCAGGGGCAGGGTCTGCTCCACCCCCGGCAGCCGGGCGTCGACCAACCCGGCCTGGCGCATGCTGAAGCCCAGCGTGTCCAGGGCGGCCAGGACGTGGGCCTGGGTGGGCAGCGGGTGCACGAAGACCGGCACCATCGCGCCCTGGTCGAGCTGCGGTTCGATTGCCACCTCGGTACGCAGCCCCATCCGCAGGCTGAGCAGGGGCACCCCGCCGAAGACGGTCACCGGGGTCTCCCACGGCAACGGGAACTCGAACGGGATCGAGCGGCCGCGCCCCGCCCGCAGCACGAAGCCGTCGGCGACGGTGGCCTGGTGGAACTGCACCAGGCGGCGGGGCGCCTCCGGGTCGTCCGGCTCGGCCGTGGTGACCAGGCCGAGTCGCACGTGCAGCACCGGCACGTCGGCCGAGCCGGCGACGACCGTGACCCGGCCGGGCAACCGCAGCCCGGGGCGGGTGCTGGGATTGGCCAGGGCGGTCCGGACGGACAGCCCGGTCCACCCGGACTCCGGTGACACCCCGGTCAGCCGCACCCGCTCTCCCCCGTCGTCTCCGCCCCGCCCGGACCAGCACGGGACGAGGTCCGCGCGGACCCGCCGTGGCCGACTCCGCGCGGACCCGCCGTGGCCGACTCCGCGCGGACCGCCTTCGACGGGCACCATCCGGCGGCCCCGCGGACCCGTTCCGAGCGGGCTCCGCCCGCGTCCGGCGTGGCGGATCCGTCCAGGACCAGCCTGGCGGACCGGGCGGGCGTCCGTGCGGCACTTCGGCGAAGTACCGCACGGACGCCGACGGCTCACCTCATGCGCCGGCCGCGCGGCACCGGGTCGGTCTCGTCGTCGAACTCGCCGATGACCTCCTCCAACAGGTCCTCCAGCGCGACGAAGCCGATCGGCCGGGTCGGCCCGCCGCCGTTGCGGACGAGGGCGAGCTGGGACTGCCGGGCACGCATCGCCGCCACCGCGTCGGTCACCGTGGCGGAGGCGGGCAGGGTGAAGGCGTTGGTCATCAGGTCGCCGGCGGTGGCCGTACGACCCGTGGTGGTGGCCCGCACCGCCTCCCGGACGTGGACGAGGCCGCAGACGTCGCCGCTCGCGTCCAGCACGGCCAGCCGCGACCGGCCGCTGTCCCGACTGACCTGCTCGATCCGGGCGGCGTCCTCGTCGCGGCGGACCGTCACCATCTGGTGGAACGGCTCCATCACCTGCGCCACCGTGGTGCCCTGGAGTTCCAGCATGCTGGTCAGCATCTCGTGCTGCTCGGCCCCGAGCAGGCCGTGCTCACGGGACTGCTCCAGCAGGATGCGCAGCTCGTCGGGGCCGTGCACCTGGGCGAGCTGGTCCTGCGGGTTGACCTTGACCAGCCGCAGCATCGCGTTGGCCAGCGCGTTCATCACCGACAGCACCGGCCGGGCGACCCGCGCGAAGGCGCGGAACGGCAACGCCAGCAGCATCGCCGAGCGCTCCGCGTCGGTGATCGCCCATGACTTCGGCGCCATCTCGCCGACCACCAGGTGCAGGAAGGTGACCACGCTGAGCGCGAAGACCAGCGCGATCGCGTGGCTCGCCGCGTCCGGCAGCCCGACCGCGTGCAGCAGCGGGCTGAGCAGGTGCTCGATCGCCGGCTCGGCGAGCGCGCCGAGCCCCAGCGTGCACAGCGTGATGCCGAGCTGGGCGCCGGCGAGCATCAGCGACAGCTCGCGCACCCCGTCCAGCGCGGCCCGGGCGGCCCGACCGCCCCCGGCGGCCGCCTGCTCCAGCCGGTAGCGCTTGCTGGCCACCAGGGCGAACTCGGCGGCCACGAAGAATCCGTTCAGCGCCAGCAGGATCACCGACGTGAACAGGGCGATGCCGGGACTCACGCGGACACCTCCCCCGGCCCGGCGATCCGCAGCCGGACCGAGTCGGCGACGTGCCGGTCGACGGCCAGCACCTCGACCAGGGCGCGCGGCTCGACCGAGCCGTCCTCGCCGTCGGCGGGCAGGCTGATCTCCAGCCGGTCGCCGACCTCGGGCACCCGGCCCAGCTCCCGCATGACCAGGCCGGAGAGGGTGTCGTACTCCGGGCCCTCGGGCAGCGCGATGCCGGTGCTGTCGGCGACCTCGTCGATGCGCCAGCGGGCCGGCACCACCCAGGAGCCGTCGTCCTGCCGGGCGGGGGCCCGCTCCGGCGGGTCGTCCTCGTCGCGGATCGGGCCGACCAGCTCCTCGGCGATGTCCTCCAGCGTGATCACGCCGGCGAAGCCGCCGTACTCGTCGACCACGCAGGCGAGCTGTCGGTGGCCGGACCGGAGCCGGTCCAGCACCGTCGGCAGCGGCAGCGTCTCGGGTACCAGCAGCGGCGGGCCGGCGACCGCGCTGACCGGGGTGGTCGCGCGAAGCTCCGGGGGCACCCCGAGCACGTCGGCGATGCCGATGACGCCGACCAGGTCGTCGACGCCCTCCGCCCCGCGTACGGGGAAGCGGCTCTTGCCGGTGTCCAGCAGCTCGACCACCCGGCTGACCGGCTCGTGCGCGCGTACGGTGTGCACGTCGACGCGGGGCACCATGGCCTCGCCGGCGGTCAGCTCGCGGAAGTCGAGCCCTCGGTCGAGCAGCGTGGACATCTCGGCGCTCAGGTGCCCCTCCTGGCGGGACTCGGCGATGATCTGCTCGAGGTCCTGCGGGGTGGCGCCGCTGGGCAGCTCCTCGATCGGCTCGATGCCGACGCGGCGGAGCAGCCGCACGGCGGCCCGGTCGAAGAGCTTGATCAGCGGGCCGGCCACCTTGAGGTAGACCAGGGTGGAGCGGCTCAGCGCCTTGGCGAGGGGTTCGGGCCGGGCGATGGCGAGGTTCTTCGGCGCCAGCTCGCCCAGGACCATCTGGACCACCGTGGCGATGACCAGGGCCAGGGCGACCGAGAACGGCAGGCTGACCGCCTTGGAGACGCCGGCCACGCCGAGCAGCTCGGCCAGCCCGGCGCCGAGGAACGGCTCGGCGACGTAACCGACCAGCAGGGCGGTGACGGTGATGCCGAGCTGCGCGCCGGAGAGCATGAACGAGAGCCGCCCGGTCACCTCCAGCGCCCGGGCGGCGGCCTTGTCGCCGTCGTCGGCGAGCTGCTTGAGCCGGCCCCGGTCCACGGCGACGTAGCCGAACTCCTGGGCCACGAAGTATCCCGTGGCGGCGGTGAGGACGATGATGAGAAGAAGACCGACGACGATCAACACGGGTCGCTCAGGGCTCCCGGGGTCGTCGGGGTCGGGAATCGCCGGGCACGACCCGGCTGGCTACTGCTGCCCTCCTGGGCAGAAGAGTCGATCATGCAGCCATTTTATCCGCGCCGGCTGTATGCCCGCTGAGGGTGCGCCGAAGGCCCCCTGTCGTCCGGTTCACCGGCCTGGACAGGGGGCCGCGCCGGCTCAGCTCTGGGTGATCTTCACGTCGTCCACGGCCGCCTCGACGAGGCTGGCCCCGCTCGCGTCGGCGGCGTCGACCACGATCCGTACGGTCTGCCCGCGCAGGGCGGAGACGTCGACGGCGGTGTTCTGCCATGCCGCCGCCCGGTTGCTGGCCGCGCCGGTCGCGTTCAGCGCCGTGACGGTGCTGGTCCCGACCACCCGCACGCGCAGGTAGTCGGCGCTGCTGGCGTTGTTCAGGTGCGCCAGGTACCAGGAGAGGGAGAGGTTGAGCGTGCCGGTCGACGGCAGCGTGATCGCCGGCGACTGGATGGTGCTCACCCCGCCGTCGAGGTCGTACGCGCCGGCGCCGCTGCCGGCGAGCGGCCCGGTGACCAGGTCGTAGCTGCCGCTGACCGTCGTACCGAGCTGGGTGGTCACGCCCGAGCTGCTGGTGGCCGCGGGATCGCCGCGTTCCCACCGGCCGACGGTGGCGGTGTCGGTGCCGGCCGGGTTGGCGGTCCACCCCGTCGCCGTCTCGAAGTTGTCGCTCCACACCGTGGTGCCCGGCGGGGTGCCGGTGCCGGCGAGCGCCCACACCGTGTACGCGATCGCGTCGGCGTTGCGGTCCAGCGCCGTGTCGTTGATGTTGGTGATGGTGTCGCAGGAGCGGTGGTAGCACGGGTCGAACGCCTGGCCGGCCGTGCCGCCCCAGAGCGAGGCGTGGGTGCTGGACTTGATGCCCTCGGCGCCGGTGAAGGTGCCGCCGGCCGGGATGCCGACGCTGATGAAGGGCCCGTAGTCGCTGCGGCCGTCGAAGTCGGTGCCCCGGGTCGGCACGCCGATCGAGGTGAAGTACGTCTGGATGGTCTGCTCGATCTGGGCTGAGCCGACGGGGCCGGGCCCGGAGCCGACGCCGTCGGAGTTGTCGCCGTCGTAGACGAAGTAGCCGGCGTTGGGCGAGCCGACCATGTCGAAGTTGAGGTACTGCTTGATCTTGCTGCGCTCGGTCGACGGCAGGTTGTTCACGTAGTACTGCGAGCCCCGCAGCCCCAGTTCCTCCGCGCCCCACCAGGCGAAGCGCAGGTGCTTGGTGGGGGTGAAGCCGCTGCGCGCCACGGCGAGCGCGGTCTCCAGGATCGCGGCCGAGCCGGAGCCGTTGTCGTTGATGCCGGGGCCGGAGGAGACGCTGTCCAGGTGCGCCCCGGTCATCACCACCTGGTTGGTGTCCCCGCCCGGCCAGTCGGCGATCAGGTTGTAGCCGGTGGCGCCGTTGTAGGTGAACGACTGCACCACGGTGCTGAACCCGGCCGCGTCGAGCTGCCCCTTCACGTAGTTGACCGAGGCGAGGTAACCGGGACGGCCGTGCGCCCGGTTGCCGCCGTTGGCGGTGGCGATCGACTGGAACTGGGACAGGTGGGCCTTCACGTTGGCCAACGGGACGTCCGGCGCCGCGGCGTTCGCCGCCGGTGCGGCGGCGGGGGCGGCGACCCGGACGGTGGCGGTGGGCGCGGCGGTCGCCGAGGAGGCGGTCACGACCGTCGCCGCCGCCACGGCCAGCGCGGCCAGCCAGGCGGATCGGGGGGTGGGGGTTCTCATGGGTCCTCCGGGTGGGGTGGGTCCGGCTCCGCCGGGTGGGCGGTCGCCGAGGGACGGCCATTGATCGATGACCATCACTGGCGAAAGAGTGCAGCGAAGTGGACCCGCCGGCAATACGCAAGACTCAGATTCGCCGCATTCCCCGAATTGGGACGCCCGCCCGGGCCGCGCCGCCCGAACGGCCGGCCCTGCTCAGTGGTCGACCTGCGCAGCAGTCGGCCTGCTCGGCTGTCGAGCTGCGCAATGGTCGACCTGCTCAGCGGTCGGCGAGCTCGTCGGCGTCGAGCAGCTCCGGATCCACCCGGCCGGCACGGTAGGCGGCCCGACCGATCATCTGCGCCGCCACCGGCGCGGTGGCCAGCTGGAAGATCCCGACCAGGGCCAGCATGCCCAGGTCGGCCGGGTTACGCAGGCGCAGCGCCACGCCGACCAGCAGGAGCAGCACCCCGAGCACCTGCGGCTTGGTGGCCGCGTGCATCCGGTCCAGCGTCGTCGGGAAGCGCAGCACCCCGACCCCGGCGGCGAGGCTCAGCAGCGCGCCGGCCACCAGGCAGCCGGCGCCGACCCAGTCCGCGACCGTGCCGAGCATCACGCCTCCTCGTCCTCGCGGGCGGCGAAGCGGACCAGCGCCACCGAGCCGACGAAACCGAGCAGGGAGAGCACCACCAGCACCGGCAGGGTCGTGGCGTGCCGGTTGACCGCCGCCTCGGCGCCGACCGCGCCGACCATGGTGGCGAGCAGCATGTCGGCGGCGACCACGCGGTCGATCAGGGACGGCCCCCGGTAGAGCCGGATCAGCGCCAGCAGGGCGGTCACCGAGAACAGGCCGGTGAGGACGACGGCGAGGAAGGCGGTCACGATCCGGGTCCCCTCTCGACGGGATCGGCCTCCACCCGGCGCAGCTCCGCCGCGGAGCCGATCACCCGCACGATCCGCCGCTCGACGGCGAGGATCCGCTCCCGGCTGCCGGTCAGGTCCTGCGGGCCGTGGACGTCGAGCACGTGCACGTAGAGGATCCCGGCGTCCCGGTCCGCCTCGACGATCAGCGTGCCCGGCACGAGCGAGACCGCCTCGGCGGTGAGCGCCAGGTTGAGGTCGGTACGCACCCGCAGGGGGACCGCGATGATCGCGCCGCGCGGCAGGTAGCCCGGCTGCACGGCGATCCGGGCGACGTGCGCGCTGGCGCTGACCAGTTCCCCGACGAACCGCGCCAGGAAGACCAGCAGCGCCCAGGGCCGCAGCCGTCCGCCGAAGCTGACCGGCGGCAGCGGGAAGAACAGCAGCACCGCCCCGGCCACCAGCATCCCCCCGGCCAGGTTGCCCCAGGAGAAGTCGCCCCAGAGCAGGTTCCACACCAGCACCAGCCAGCCGAGGGCGATCACCTGGTCGCGCCACCGCGCCACCCGACCGGGCGGCGACGCGGCCGGTTCCGGGCTCACGGCGCGCCGCCGGGCAGCACGGAGCGGATGTAGGGGGTGCGGGCACGCAGGTCGACGGCCGCGTCGGCGGTGACGTCGAAGAGCGGCCCGGCGACGACGGTCAGCGCCAGCCCGAGCGCCACCAGCGCGACCGTCGCGCCGACCATCAGCCCGGGCAGCCGCACCACCGGCTCGGCGGTGGCCAGTCGCGGGGCGCGCCAGAAGGCGATGTTCCACACCCGGGACGCCACGTAGAGGGTGAGCAGGCTGGTCGCCGTCCCCGCCGCGACCAGCGCGCCGGGCAGCGGGCCTCCGGCCGCCACCCCGGCCTGGAGCAGGCCGAGCTTGCCGAGGAACCCGGAGAACGGCGGCACGCCCGCGAGGTTCATGGCCGGCACGAAGAAGAGGACCCCGAGCAGGGGCGCCACCCGGGCCAGCCCGCCGAGCCGACGCAGGTCGGTGCTGCCGGACCGCTCCTCGACCAGCCCGGCGACCAGGAACAGCGTGGTCTGGATGGTGATGTGGTGCACCACGTAGAAGATCGCGCCGGAGAGCCCGGCCACGGTGCTCAGCGCCACCCCGAAGATCATGTAACCGATGTGGCTGACCAGGGTGAACGAGAAGAGCCGCTTCATGTCGGACTGGGCCACCGCGCCGAGGATGCCCACCACCATGGTCAGCCCTGCCACCACCATCAGCAGCCCGGCGACCTGCCCGTCGGGGAAGAGCAGTGTCTCGGTCCGGATGATCGCGTAGACGCCGACCTTGGTGAGCAGGCCGGCGAAGACCGCCGTGACCGGGGCCGGCGCGGTCGGGTAGCTGTCCGGCAGCCAGGCGGAGAGCGGGAAGACCGCCGCCTTGATGCCGAAGGCGAGCAGCAGCGTCAGCTCCAGAGCCAGCCGTACGCCGTCCGGCAGCGCGTCCAGCCGGTGCGCGAGCTGGGCCATGTTGAGCGTGCCGGTGGCCGCGTACACCAGGCCCGTCGCGGTGAGGAATAGCATCGAGGACAGGAGGCTGACCACCACGTACGTCGAGCCGGTGCGGATCCGCGTCTCGGTGCCGCCGAGGGTGATCAGGACGAAGCTCGCGGCCAGCAGGATCTCGAAGCCGACGAAGAGGTTGAACAGGTCGCCGGCGAGGAACGCGTTCGTCACGCCGGCGGTCAGCACCAGGTAGGTCGGGTGGTAGATGGTCACCGGGACGGTCTCGCCGAAGTCCCCCTGGCCCTGGCCGACGGAGTAGAGCAGCACGCAGAGGGTCACCGCCGAGGAGACCACCAGCATCAACGCGGCCAACTGGTCGGCGACCAGCACGATGCCCACCGGCGCCGGCCAGCCGCCGACCTGCACCACCACGGGCCCGTGCCGGTACGCCTGCACCAGCAGCAGCACCGCGATCACCACCGTGGCGGCCAGGCAGGTCACGCTGACGGTGCGCTGCAGGTGGGGCCACCGGGCCAGCAGCAGGGTCAACGCCGCGCCCAGCAGCGGCACCACCACCGGCAGCGGCACGAGCGCGCTCACCGGGCGGCCCGTTCGGCGTACCCGGTCATCCGGGACCGTCCCCGGGCCGGAGCCGGCGCGGCAGCTGGGGGTCGACCTGTTCGGGGTCGGCGTCCGCGCCCTCGCCGCCGAGGTCGGCGGTGGCCGGCTCGTTGCGCTCGGCCGCCCGCCTGACCTGCCGGTCCTCGATGTCGTCGGGCACCTCGTCGTCGCCGGTCAGGTACCAGCTGCGATAGCTCACCGCCAGCAGGAACGCGGTCAGCCCGAAGGTGATCACGATGGCGGTGAGGATCATGGCCTGCGGCAGCGCGTCGCTGAGCCGGCCGGCGGGCGCGACCCCGACCACCGGCGCGGCGCCCGCCCGCCCACCCATCAGGATGAGGGCGTTGACCCCGTTGCCGAGCAGGATGACGCCGAGCAGGATCCGGGTCAGGCTGCGCTCCAGCAGCAGCACGACCCCGCAGCCGAAGAGCACCCCGACGGCGACGACCAGGACCAGGGTCGGCCCCTCCACGCCCGGCCTCACGTCCGCCTCCCCTTCCGGTCGACGCGCAGCCCGCCGCCGGAGCCGCCGGCCGCCTCGATGTGCCGGTCCACCTCGGCGCCGAGACTGCGCAGGATGTCCAGCACCAGCCCGACCACGACGAGATAGACCCCGACGTCGAAGAAGAGAGAGGTGACCAGGTAGAACTCGCCGATCAGCGGCAGCCACAGGTCGACCCGGGCGCTCTCCAGCACGGACCCGCCCGCGAGCAGCGCGATCGCGCCGGTGCCGACCGAGACGAGGAGGCCGGCGCCGAGCACCGTGCCCGCGCCGACCGGCGCGGCCTCGGCCAACTCGTCCCGGCCGCCGGCCAGGTAGCGCACGACCAGCGCCAGGCCCGCCACCAGGCCGCCGGCGAAGCCCCCGCCCGGCGCGTTGTGGCCGGAGAAGAGCAGGAACAGGGAGAACACCACCACGGTGTGGAAGATCAGCCGGGTGACCACCTCCAGCACGATGGAGCGGCGCCGCTCGTGCAGGGTCACGCCGCCGCGCAGCCAGACCGGGCGGCCCGGCCGGTGCGGCCGGGCCGACGGCAACGGCCGGCGCGGGCGCGGCTCGGTCCGCGACCGCTGGAAGACCAGGCTGGCCACGCCGGTCGCGGCCACCACCAGCACCGCCAGCTCCCCCATCGTGTCCCACGCGCGGATGTCGACCAGGGTCACGTTGACCACGTTGCGGCCGTACCCCTGGGTGACCGCCAGGTCCGGGAACGCCTCGGAGATGGTGGGCGCCCGGCGGGCCGCCGCCGCGGTCAGCGCCAGCCCGGCCGCCACCACGCCGGCCGCCACGCCGATCGCCCGGCGCACCCAGCGGCGGCGGCGCGGGCGCGCCGAGAAGCGCTCGGGCAGCCGGCGCAGCACCAGCACGAACACCGCGATGGTGGCGGTCTCGACGAGGAACTGGGTCAGCGCCAGGTCCGGCGCGCCGTAGAGGACGAAGAGCATCGCGCTGCCGTAGCCGGTCATCCCCACCAGCAGCATCGCCGTCAGCCGCCGGCGGGCGCCCACCGCGAGCACCGCCGCCACGGCGATCACCGCCACCACCACGACCTGCAGCGGGTTGTCCCACGCGTCGATCCGGTCCCGCCAGGGCCGGGTGGCCAGCATCGCCCCGCCGGGCAGCACCGTGAGGGTGAGCAGGATGACCCCGAGATACTGGGGCAGGGAACCGCGCTGGGTGACGCTGGTGACCTCGATGGCCAGCCGGTCGAACCGGCTGATCACCCACTCGTATCCCTGGTTGCCGCTGACCGGGACGTGCAGCCGGGCCAGCACCGGGGCGAGCGGGCCGCGCAGCGCGAACAGCGCCCCGCCGCCGGCCACGGCGAGGGCGGAGAGGCCCAGCGCGGGGGTGAGGCCGTGCCACAGCGCCAGGTGCCCGCCGACCGTGCCGAAGAGTTCGGCGTACGGGCTGAACAGGTCGTCGAGGAGCCCGGCGGCCGGGCCGGCGACCAGCCCGAGGACGGCGAGCAGGGCCGGCGGGACGAGCATCGGCGCGGCGATCCGGCCCACGCCGGTCGGCTCCACCCCCGGCCGGGTGGCGAACGCGCCCCAGACGAACCGGGCGCTGTAGGCGACGGTGAGCGCGGTGCCGGCCACCAGCCCGGCGAGCACCCAGGGCCGGTCGGTGAAGGCGGCCAGCACGGCCTCCTTGGCGACGAAACCGACCAGCGGCGGCAGGCCGGCCATCGACGCGGCGGCGAGCACCGCGACGGTCGCGAGCAGCGGCGCCCGCCGGCCCAGGCCGGACAGTTCCCGCAGGTCGCGGGTGTCGGCGCCGTGGTCGACGATGCCGACGACGAGGAACAGCGCCGCCTTGAACAGGGCGTGGGCCAGCAGCATGGCCGCGCCGGCCAGGGCGGCGTCCGGGGTGCCCGCGCCGACGACCACCGCGAGCAGGCCGAGCTGGCTGACCGTGCCGTACGCCAGCAGCAGCTTCAGGTCGGTCTGACGCAGCGCCGCCCAACCGCCGGCGAGCATGGTCGCGAGGCCGGCGACCACCACCACCGGCCGCCACGGGCCGACCGCCGCCAGCACCGGGGCGAGCAGCCCGATCAGGTACACGCCGGCCTTCACCATCGCCGCGGCGTGCAGGTACGCGCTCACCGGCGTGGGGGCCGCCATCGCGACCGGCAGCCAGGAGCTGAACGGCAGCACCGCCGACTTGGACAGCGCCCCGGCGAGGATCAGCAGCACCGCCGTGACCAGGTACGCCCCGCCCGGCAGCGGGCCGGCGGCGATCTCGGACCACCGGTAGCCGCCGGCGTGGTCGCCGAGCATGATGAACCCGACCAGCATGGCGAGCCCGCCGAGGGTGGTCACGGTCAACGCCTGGGCGGCCGCCCAGCGGCTGGCGCGCCGCTCCGTGCTGTGCCCGATCAGCAGGTACGAGAAGATCGTGGTCAGCTCCCAGCAGACGTAGAGCAGCAGCAGGTCGTCGGCGAGGACCAGGCCGAGCATCGCCCCCGCGAAGGCCACCAGGACGGCCGCGAAGCGGGCCAGCCCGGCCGACCCGGGGGCGAAGTAGCGGGCGCTGTAGACGAGCACCAGCGCGCCGACGCCGCCGACCAGCAGGGTCATCAGCCAGGACAGGGTGGTCAGCCGCAGCGCCAGGTCGAGCCCGAGCTGCCGGATCCACGGGTACGTCTCGACCACCGCCCCGCCGTCGCGGACGGCGGGCGTGCGGGCCAGCGCCCAGCCGGCGGCAGCGGCCGGCGCCAGCGCGAGCGGGTAGCAGGCGCGCGGACCCCACCACCGCACCAGCAGCGGCGCCACGAGGGCCGCCACGAGGTGGAGGATCAGCAGTACGAGCACCCGCACTCCCGGTCGAGGTGGCAGCGGCGCGCGCCGGAACGGGCCGGCGCCTAGCTGCGATCAGACGCCAGATGACCGCCCGGCGGGCCGTTTTGCGGGAATTCGTCCGTTCACCGGCCGACCCGATCTCGCGGTGCGGCGCGGTCAGCCGACGGCGACGTCGGCGGCGGGCACAGCGGTCGGGCGCGGTCAGCCGACGCCGACGTCGGCGGTAGGGACGGCGGGCTCCCGGGCGGGGCGCTCCCGGCGGGCCTCCACCAGCAGGTCGGGGCGGCCGAGCTGGAGCACGACCTTGTTGACCACCCGCTGGGCGGCGGCGAGGGACCGCACCGAAAGCAACCGGCCACGGCTCTCCCGGCGCAGCACGAAGTAGTGCACCGCGGCGCGGACCTGGCCCCGGTCGGCGGCGCTGGACTGGGCGGTGGAGACGACCAGCTCGCGCAGCACGGCCGCGAGCCGCTCGGCCAGCTCCAGCTCCGCGCCGGCCAGGCCGGCGCGGACGGCGGCGAGATGGCTGTCGACCTTGCGGATGAGCACGTCGGTGCCGGGCTCGAAGCTCCGCTGCTCGACGGTCATCCGATCCCTCCACCCCGGCCGACTCCGAGTGAAGTTACTTTATGTTGCGCGCCGCAAGCAAGCAGTTAAGTAAGACTTAACGCATTCAACGGCACAACCATCGCGTATGGACCAGGACCGGACACAGTAAGCGTCCGCCAGCGGCCGGATGTCACACCGTCGGGGCAGGATGGATGGCGTGACGGATGCGATGGCGGGTTTCGGCGCGGCCACCCGGGAGTGGTTCACCGCCGCCTTCGCCGCGCCCACCGCTGCCCAGGTCGGCGCCTGGAAGTCGGTCGCCGCCGGCCGCAACGCGCTGGTGGTGGCGCCGACCGGCTCCGGCAAGACCCTGGCGGCCTTCCTCTGGTCGCTCGACCGGCTGGCCCGCGAGCCCGCCCCCGCCGACCGCCGGCACCGCTGCCGCGTGCTATACGTCAGCCCGCTCAAGGCGCTCGCGGTCGACGTCGAGCGCAACCTGCGCGCCCCGCTCGCCGGGATCCGGCAGGCCGCCAGCCGGCTCGGCATCGCCCCGCCGGAGATCACGGTGGGGATGCGCACGGGCGACACCCCGGCCGACGAGCGGCGCGCGTTCGCCCGCACCCCGCCCGACATCCTCATCACCACGCCCGAGTCGCTGTTCCTGCTGCTCACCTCCGCCGCCCGCGACTCCCTGCGCGGCGTCGAGACGGTGATCGTCGACGAGGTGCACGCGGTGGCCGGCACCAAGCGCGGGGCCCACCTCGCGCTCTCCCTCGAGCGCCTCGACGAGCTGCTGCCCGCCCCCGCCCAGCGGATCGGCCTGTCCGCCACGGTCCGGCCGGTCGACGCGTGCGCCCGCTTCCTCGGCGGCGCCCGGCCCGTCGACGTCGTGGCGCCGCCCACGGCCAAGACGATCGAGGTCAGCGTCCAGGTCCCGGTGGAGGACATGACCCGCCTCGACGAGCAGGAGCCGCCGGAGGACGATCTCGGCGGGCTCGGGCCGCGCCGGGCGTCGATCTGGCCGGCGGTGGAGGAGCGGGTCCTCGCCCTGATCCGCGCGCACCGCTCGACCATCGTCTTCACCAACTCGCGCCGCTCGGCCGAGCGGCTCTGCGCCCGGCTCAACGAGCTGGCCGCCGAGGAGCCGACCGGCCCTGGCGGGAACGACGCGCCGGCCCGGGGCGCCGCCGAGCCGGGTGGCCCCGGTCCCGCCGCCGGGGCACCGGGAGGTCCCGGCCCGGTGCGGCGGACGCCGGCGGAGATGATGGCCCAGGCGGGCGGGGCGGCCGGCGCGCCGCCGGTGATCGCCCGCGCTCACCACGGCAGCGTGTCGCGGGAGGAACGCAGGCACATCGAGGAGGCGCTCAAGTCCGGCCAGTTGCCCGCCGTGGTGGCCACCTCCAGCCTGGAGCTGGGCATCGACATGGGCGCGGTAGACCTGGTGGTGCAGATCGAGGCGCCGCCCAGCGTGGCGGCCGGGCTGCAGCGGGTGGGCCGGGCCGGGCACCAGGTCGGCGCGGTCTCGCGGGGTGTGGTCTTCCCGAAGCACCGGGGCGACCTGCTCTCCTGCACGGTGGTGGCCGAGCGGATGGGCGGCGGCGCCATCGAGGAGCTGCACTACCCGCGCAACCCGCTCGACGTGCTGGCCCAGCAGGTCGTCGCCATGGTCGCGCTGGAGCCGTGGCAGGTCGGCGACCTGGCCGCCGTGGTCCGCCGGGCGGCGCCCTTCGCGGAGCTGCCCGACTCGGCGCTGCACGCCGTGCTCGACATGCTCTCCGGCCGCTACCCGTCCACCGCCTTCGCCGAGTTGCGGCCCCGGCTGGTCTGGGACCGCGCCACCGACACCCTCACCGGACGGCCCGGCGCCCAGCGCCTCGCGGTGACCAGCGGCGGCACCATCCCCGACCGAGGGCTCTTCGGCGTCTTCCTGGCCGGCGCCGAACGGGCCGCCCGGGTCGGCGAGCTGGACGAGGAGATGGTCTACGAGTCGCGGGTCGGCGACGTGTTCCTGCTCGGCTCGTCCTCCTGGCGGATCGAGGAGATCACGCCCGACCGGGTGCTGGTCTCCCCCGCCCCGGGGCAGGCGGCGAAGATGCCGTTCTGGAAGGGCGACCAGCTCGGCCGCCCCGTCGAGCTGGGTCGCGCCATCGGCGCACGGGTGCGGGCCCTGCTGCGGCAGGACGACGAGGCCGCGGTCGCCGCGCTGCGGGCCGGTGGGCTCGACGACTGGGCCGCCGGCAACCTGATGGCCTACCTGCGCGAGCAGCGCGCCGCCACCCGGTCCCTGCCCGACGACCGCACGGTGGTGGTCGAGCGCTTCCGCGACGAGCTGGGCGACTGGCGGCTGGCCGTGCACAGCGTGCTCGGCGCCCGGGTCAACGGGCCCTGGGCGCTGGCGATCGGGCGCCGGCTCGCCGAGCGCTACGGGGTGGACGCCCAGGTGATGCCCTCCGACGACGGGATCGTCGTCCGCCTGCCGGACACCGCCGACGAGCCGCCGGGCGCCGACGTGGTGGTCTTCGAGCCGGAGGAGGTCGCCCAACTCGTCGAGGAGTCCGTCGGCACCTCCGCGCTCTTCGCGTCCCGGTTCCGGGAGTGCGCCGCCCGGTCGCTGCTGCTGCCCCGCCGCGACCCGCGCCGCCGCCAGCCGCTGTGGCAGCAGCGCCAGCGAGCCGCCCAGCTGCTCGACGTCGCCCGCGAGTACGCGGACTTCCCGGTCACCCTGGAGGCCGCCCGGGAGTGCCTCCAGGACGTCTTCGACCAGCCGGCGCTGGCCGAGCTGATGCGCGACCTGGCCGCCCGCAGGGTGCGCCTGGTCGAGGTCGAGACGGCCCAGCCGTCGCCGTTCGCCCGGTCGCTGCTGTTCGGCTACGTCGGTGCCTTCCTCTACGAGGGCGACGCCCCGCTGGCCGAGCGTCGGGCCGCCGCGCTCGCGCTGGACTCGGCCCTGCTCGGCGAGCTGCTCGGCCGCGTCGACCTGCGGGAGCTGCTCGACCCGGCGGTGCTGGCCGAGACCGGGCGGCAGCTGCGCTGGCTGACCGAGCAGCGCCGCCCGCGCGACGCGGAGGACGTGGTCGAGCTGCTGCGCGTGGTCGGCGACCTCTCCGAGGCCGAGCTGGCCGAGCGGGGCGCGCCCGTGCGGTGGTTGACCGAGCTGGCGGCCGCCCGCCGGGTGCTGCGGGTGCGCATCGCCGGCGAGGAGCGCTGGGTCGGCGTCGAGGACGCGGCCCGGCTGCGCGACGCCCTCGGCGTGGCCATGCCGGTCGGGGTCGCCGAGGCCCACCTCGCGCCGGTCGCCGACCCGCTCGGCGACCTCGTCGCCCGCTACGCGCGTACGCACGGCCCGTTCGCGGCCGCCAGCTGCGCCGCCCGCTTCGGGCTCGGGGTGGCGGTGGTCGAGCAGGCGCTGCGCCGGCTCGCCGCCTCCGGGCGCATCGTCTCCGGCGAGTTCACCCCCGACACGGCCGGCACCCAGTGGTGCGACGCCGAGGTGCTGCGTCTGCTGCGCCGCCGGTCCCTCGCCGCCCTGCGCCGGGAGATCGAGCCGGTGCCGCCCCGCGCGCTGGCCGCGTTCCTGCCCCGCTGGCAGCAGGTCGGCTCGTCGGCGCGCGGGGTGGAGGCGCTGGCCGCCGCCGTCGAGCAGTTGCAGGGGGCGGCGGTGCCGGCGTCGGCCCTGGAACGCCTCGTGCTGCCCGGCCGGGTCGCCGACTATTCTCCCGCCCAGCTCGACGAGCTGTGCGCCAGCGGCGAGGTGGTGTGGGCCGGCTCCGGGGCGATCTCCGGCGGGGACGGCTGGGTCACCCTCGCGTACGCGGACGTGGCTCCGCTGCTGCTGCCCCCGCCCGACGAGGCACTCGCCCGCACCCCGCTGCACGACGCGGTGCTCGACGCCCTCGGCGACGGGCAGGCGCTGTTCTTCCGGTCGCTGTCCGACCGGGTGGGCTCGACCGACGACGCCGCGCTGACCGCCGCCCTCTGGGACCTGGTCTGGGCCGGTCACCTGACCAACGACACGCTGGCCCCGCTGCGGGCGGTGCTCGGGGGCGGCGGGGCGCACCGGTCCCGCCCGGCCGCCCCGCGCACCCGCTACCGCCGGCCCGGGCGGGTGGCCCTGCCGACCCGCGGCGGCCCGCCGACCGTCGCCGGCCGCTGGTCCCGCCTGCCGGAGCGCGACACCGACCCGACGCGCCGCGCCGCGGCCCTGGCCGACGTGCTGCTCGAACGGCACGGCGTGGTGACCCGGGGGGCGGTCGTGGCCGAGCAGGTGGCCGGCGGCTTCGCCGCGGTCTATCCGGTGCTCTCCGCGCTGGAGGAGCGCGGCGCCGCCCGCCGGGGCTACTTCGTCGAAGGGCTGGGCGCGGCGCAGTTCGCGGTGCCGGGCGCGGTGGACCGGATCCGGGCGCTGGCGGAGCCGGCCGACGGCGGCCGGGGTCGCGGCGGGCCCACCCTGGTGCTCGCCGCGACCGACCCGGCCAACCCGTACGGCGCGGCGCTGCCCTGGCCGGAACGGGTGGTCGACTCCGGCGACGGGGCGGCCCCCGCGACCGGGCACCGGGCGGGGCGCAAGGCCGGCGCCCTGGTGGTGCTGGTCGCCGGCGACCTGGTGCTCTACGTCGAGCGCGGCGGGCGGACCATCCTCTCCTTCACCGACGACACCGACACGCTGGCGGCGGCCGGCAAGGCGCTCGCCGACGCGGTCCACTCCGGGGCGCTGGGGGCCATGTCGGTGGAGCGGGCCGACGGCGAGGCGGTGGGCGCCTCGCCGCTGCGCGACGCGCTCACCGCGGCCGGTTTCCGGGCCACCCCACGCGGCCTGCGCCTGCGCGGCTGACCGCTGCCGCGCGAGCCCCACGAACGGGTGACCGGACGGAGTGCCGGCCGCCGCCGACGGCGGGCCCGGCGCCGCCCGCGACCCGGTGGCCGATGCGGGAAGGACCGCGACCGATCGGTGGCCGACCCGGCGTCCCGGGCCAGGCGTGCCCCTCGGGGGTCGGCCGGCGAAAAGGCCGCAGCAACCGGCCGGGACCCGCCTGTGCTCCCGCCGTCAGCGCAGGCCGGTGAGGACCTTCTCGTACCTGGCCCGGTCCGCCGCCGGGGTCCTGGCCTCCAGGTAGTTGAGCACCACGGCGCCGTGCCGGAAGGACTGGCCGCCCCAGGTCTCCGCGACGTCGCTGGCGCTCGAGGGGTCGGGGAAGACGTAGACGGTGACGGCGTCGGTGGCGATCAGCTCGGAGCAGCCCAGGCCGAGCCCGTCCGGCCCGCAGTCGACGGACCGGTCGCGCGGGTTCGGCACCTTCAGCCCCGCGGCCCGGAACGCGTCGACGACCTGCCGGGCGCCCGGCGTACCGGTCGGCCGGACGGGCAGTTGGACCGGCGGCGGGCTGGCGGGTCGGCGCTCGGGGGCACTCGGCCCGGCCGGGCCCGTCGGCGGGGCGGCGGGCGTCGTGGCCGTCGACGGCGCACCGGTGCCGCCCGGGGCGCCGCCGGGGACCGACGCCGGGGCCGCCGGCGACGCCGAGGCGGCCGGTGTCGCGGCGCGCGGGGACTCCGCCGCGTCGTCGCCGCAGGCGGCGGTGAGGGCGGCGGCGATCACGAGAACCGCGACGGCGGACAGGTTCCGGTTGGTCACCCCTGGCAGTCTGCCCAACCCGGTCCCGTACCGGCCAGTGGCCGGTCGGCCACCGCGCTGTCCCATATCCGGCAGCGCCCGGCGACCCGGAGTCGCGGATGCCGGCGCGCCGCCGCGCCGGTACGATCCCGACCCGGTCGACGAGGGGAGCCGACGATGACCGGGGTGGCCGTCCGCCCGGCCCGGGCCGGGGACCGCGCGGCGGTCGACGCGCTGCACGACCGCGAGTGGGGCGGCCCGTACGTCGTCGCCCACGACACCCGCCACGACCTGCGTACGCTGCCCACGCTGGTGGCGGTCGACGGCGCCGGCGCGGTGGTCGGCGCGCTGGCCCACCACGGCGACGGCGACGGGCTGGAGGTGGTCAGCCTGGTCGCGGCGACGCCCGGCGCAGGCGTCGGCACCGCGCTGCTGGCGGCCGCCGCCGACGTGGCCCGGACCGAGGGGCGGGCCCGGATGTGGCTCGTCACGACCAACGACAACCTGCGGGCGCTGCGGTTCTACCAGCGGCGCGGGCTGCGGCTGGCGCGGGTGGACCGCGGCGCGGTGGACCGGGCCCGCCGGCTGAAGCCGACCATCCCCGTCGTCGGCGAGGACGGCATCCCCCTGCACGACGAGCTGATCCTCGAACTGCGGCTCACCGCCGGCGGCTAACCTGCCGGGCATGGACCGCACCCCCTGGATCTCGTTCACCACCGACTACGGTCTCGTCGACGGCTTCGTGGCCGCCTGCCACGGGGTGATCGCCCGGCTGGCGCCGGCCGCCCGGGTGATCGACGTGACCCACCTGGTCCCGCCGGCCGACGTGCGCCGGGGCGCGGCGGTGCTGGCGCAGACCGTGCCCCACCTGCCCGAGGGCGTCCACGTGGCGGTGGTCGACCCCGGTGTCGGCACCGCCCGCCGGGGCGTCGCGCTGGCCGCGCCGCGCGGGCTGCTGGTGGGGCCGGACAACGGGCTGCTCGTCGACGCCGCCGAGGCGCTCGGCGGGGTGACCGCGGCCGTCGAACTGACCGCCCCGGAGTGGCTCGCGCCCGAGGTGTCCGGCACGTTCCACGGCCGGGACGTCTTCGCACCGGTGGCCGCGCGGCTCGCGCTCGGCGCGCCGCTGTCCGACGCCGGCCCGGCGGTGGCCCCGGAGAGCCTCGTCCGGCTGCCGGCGCCGGTGGTCCGGCCGGAGCCGGCCGGGTTCACCGCCGAGGTGCTGACCGTGGACCACTTCGGCAACGTGCAACTGGCCGCGCCGGCCCGCCTGCTGGCGCCGCTGCCGGCCCTGGTGCGGGTGCGGCCGGAGCCCGGGCCGGGAGCCGGCCGCGAGGCCGTGCACGGCCGCACCTTCGGCGACGCCCCGGCGGGCGGGCTGGTGGTGCACGCCGACTCCGCCGGCCGGGTCGCCGTGGCGGTCAACGGCGGCCGGGCGGTCGACCTGCTCTCGGTGACGCCGGGCGACCTGCTGCGGGTCGCGACCGGCTGACCGCCGGGCCACAGCGGCCCGACCCGGCGGAGCCGGCGGGCGTCAGCAGGGCGGCACCGTGCCGCCGTAGACCGCCGAGACGTACGCGTGGCTGACGTACTGCCCACCGGCGAGGCGGTTCCACCGGCTGGTGGTGCGATACGGGCCGGCGACGGTCTGCCCGGTCACGTGGCACTGGATGGGCACGTTGGCGTACCGGGCGGCCAGCCCGCGCACCGCGTACGCCGTGCTCGCGCCGGCGCGGACGTTGAGCGGGCCGTCGCCGACCACGCCGCGCGGGCCCGACCCGGTCCACAGGTACGCGACGTCGACCCAAGCGTTGGTGCCGAGCTGCAACCCGTCCCAGAAGGTGCCGTCGGCCAGGTCGATGCCGGCCGGGTTCAGCACCACCCGGCCGAACTGGTCCCGCCCGCCGTTGTAGCCGTACTGGTAGGCGGCCTGCGCCTGGGGCTGGCCCTGCGGGAGGTCCTTCCAGTTCTCCCGCACCGCGCTGAGGTTCCAGTAGTCGTCCCGGGTGTTCCACGGGCCCACGTCCCAGACCGGCGCGTACTCGCAGCGGCTGCCGCTGGTGGTGCACACCCGGACGGTGTAGTCGCCGGTGTCGCGCGGGGCCAGGCCGCGCCGGGACGGCAGCGCGACGAAATGGTCCCGGGGCACGATGGTGTGCCCGTTGGCGGTCGTCTCACCGACCAGGCCGATCCGGGTCGCGTACACCCGGAAGGTGAGGCCGGGGGTGGCGGCGGAGACGGCGGCGGCGGTGTCGGCGGTGAGCCGCACGGCGCGCACCTCGGCGGTGACGCCGGGCCGGCGCGTGTCGAGCACCACCCTGGCCTGCACCCGGGTCACCGGGCGGTCGAAGACGGCCGCGTCGCCCGTGACGGCACGCCACTCGGTCCAGCCGCCCGCCCACCAGCCCCGCACCTCGGCGTCGACGCTCGCGCCGGCGGCAACCCGGGCGGTGATCTGGGCGCGGACCCGGTTGGCGGGCCGCGCCAGGGTGCGGGGCGCGGCGAGGAGCATTCCCTCCGCCACCGGGCCACGGGGCGGGCGGCCGGCGCTCGGGCGGGGGTCGGCCAGGCGGAGCCCGGCACGGGTGTACCGGACGTTGACGTCGTCGGCGTCGACGCGGGAGAGGTCGGTGGCCCACCGCTCGCCCCGGGGAGCGGCGAGCGCGGGGGCCGGGGCGGGCAGCACGGCGGCGGCGAGGACGGCGGTCAGGGCGGCGGCGGGGATCCGACTTTGAGGCATTTTCATGGCGATTCTCCTCAGAACTCCCTGATCCTGCTCTTGTCGGGAGATCAATGGGAACCTCCATACAAATAGCGACACATGCGAATACCGCTCGGGCGAGGGAGGATGGACGGGTGCCCGAAGGCGACACCGTCTGGAACACCGCCCGCGTCCTGCACCGCGCGCTGGCGGGCGCCCGCCTGACCGGCAGCGACTTCCGGGTGCCGCGGCTCGCCGCGACCGACCTCACCGGCTGGACGGTGCGGGAGTCGGCCAGCCGGGGCAAGCACCTGCTGCTCCGCCTCGCCGCCCCGGACGAGGCCCGCTGGACGCTGCACTCGCACCTGCGGATGGAGGGCGCCTGGCGGGCGTACGCGCCGGGGGAACGCTGGACGGCCCGCCCGGCGCACCTGATCCGGGCGGTGCTGCGCGCCGCGCAGGGGGTGGCCGTCGGCTACCACCTGCACGAGCTGGCGCTGGTGCCGACCGCCGAGGAGGGCTCGCTGGTCGGCCACCTCGGCCCCGACCTGCTCGGCGCGGACTGGGACCCGGCCGAGGCGGTGCGCCGGCTCGCCGCCCACCCGGACGCCACCATCGGCGAGGCGCTGCTCGACCAACGCAACCTGGCCGGCGTCGGCAACCTCTACAAGTGCGAGGTCCTCTTCCTGCGCGGCGTCTCGCCGTGGACGCCGGTGCGCGCGGTGCCGGACCTCGCCGGCACGGTCGCGCTGGCGCAGCGGCTCCTCGCGGCCAACCGGGGCCGCTGGACGCAGAGCACCACCGGGTCGCTGCACCGGGGGCAGACCAGCTACGTCTACGGGCGGCGCGCCCAGCCCTGCCGTCGCTGCGGCGCCGCGATCCGCAAGGAGGAACTGGGCGAGCGGGTCACCTACTGGTGCCCCGTCTGCCAGCCGGAACGTCCGGCCGACTGACGACGGTCGGCCGGCGGCCGAGGCGCCGCGGGCCCGGCCGGCTGACGGCGACGCCCAGCGCCCGAGGCGCGGCAGGCCCCGGCGTCCGTCGCGGCGGGCCAACGACGACCGGCGCCGCAGGCCCCGACAACCGGCGCCGCAGGCCCTGACAACCGGCGCCGCGGGCCCCGACGACCGGCGCGGCGGGCCCCGACGACCGGCGCGGCGGGCCCCGACGACCGGCCTCCGTCGGCCGGCGTGTCGGGCGGGACACTCCGCTGCCGCGCCGGGAAGTCGGGTCTCCGCCACAGATAGGGACGATTGGGTACTTCCTAACCCCGCCGCCGCGTCGCATGCTGCGGTTGACTCCTCACGCATCGTCAGCGACGCGCGAGGGCCGCCACGCCGCCGTGGCCGCCCGCGCGCCCGGACCGGGGAGAGCCATGGACCTGTTCCGCAGACTCCGGATCCCGTGGGCGGAGCGGGCGGAAGCCCGCACCGGGGACGACGCCGCCGACGGGCCCCGGCCGGCGGGGCCCGTCCCCTCGGCCCGCCGCCCCGAGGAGCCGGTCCCGGCGCCGGCCAGCCTCGACCCGGCCGCCGTGCCGCGCTGTTTCGGCCCGGTGCCGAACTACGCCCGCAGCCCGCTGCCGGTCGTCGGGGCCGACGGCCGGGTCGTACCCGGCACGGGCATACGGAAGTTCGTCGACGCGCTGCCCGGCCTCGGCACGCTCGGGCGCACCCAGCTCGGCGGGCACCTTCCCGTGGCGGTGCCGGACACCATCAGCTACCCGGGCTGCGACTACTACGAGATCGTCCTGGAGCAGTACGCGCAGCGGCTGCACCGGGACCTGCCGGCGACCCGGCTGCGCGGCTACCGGCAGCTCAACCTCGGCACGGACGCCAACGGGCACAACACCGTCGTGCCGGCGGGACGCCCCTGGCACCTCGGCCCGGTCGTCCTGGCCCGCCGGGGCCGCCCGGTGCGGATCAAGTTCATCAACCAGCTCCCCACCGGGCGGGCCGGAGAGCTGTTCCTGCCGGTCGACCCGACCGTCGAGGGCGCGGGGACGGGCCCTCTCGACGGTCCCGCGCCCTACCCGCAGAACCGGGCGGTGCTGCGCCTGGCGGGCGCGCACACCGGCTGGATCAGCGCCGGCAACCCCTGGCAGTGGGTGACCCCGGCCGGCGAGATCACGCCGTACCCGAGCGGGGTCGGCCTCACCCACGTCCCCGACATGCCGCCGCCCGGCGCGGGCGCCACCACGCTCTACTATCCCAACGAGCAGAGCGGCCGGCTGTGCTGGTTCCACGACAACACCGTCGGCCTGGCCCGGCTGACCGTCTACTCCGGCCAGCTCGCGCTCTTCCTGCTCACCGACCCGGCCGAGGAGGAACTCGTCGCCGACGGCGTGCTCCCCGCCGACCAGTCGCCCCTGGTGATCGAGGACAAGACCTTCGTGCCGGACGACACCCAGCTCGCCGGGGAGGACCCGACCTGGGACCGGGACCGCTGGGGCTCCCGGGGCAGCCTCTGGCACCCGCACGTCTACCAGCCCCGGCAGAACCCGCACCGGGCGGACGGGACGAACCCGACCGGCCGCTGGGACTACGGCCCGTGGTCGCGTACGGCGGAGGAGGCCGGGCCCCGGGAGCAGCGCGGGACGCCCGAGGCCGCCCCGGTGCCGAACCCGCACCACGACCCGGTCGCCGACCCCGACGAGCCGCCGCTGGCGCCGGGCGTGCCGCACCCGTCGGCGGTGCCGGACGCGTTCGGCGACACCATGCTCGTCAACGGCATCGCGTACCCGTACCTGGAGGTCGAGCCGAGGACGTACCGGTTCCGGATCCTCAACGCCTGCCTGGACCGCGCCCTGAACCTCCAGCTATACCGGGCCCGCTCGGACGGGCCGATGTGGGACGCGGAGGGCGACCTGGTCGACGCGGACGCCGGCGAGGTCCCGATCGGGGAGGCGGTCCGGGCGCCGGGCCGACCGGCGGACTGGCCCACGGACGGTCGGGAGGGCGGCGTGCCGGACCCGCGCGCCGCCGGGCCGGAACTGATCCAGATCGGCAACGAGTGCGGCCTGCTTCCCGCGCCGGTGGTGGTGCCCAACCAGCCTGTCGGCTACCGGTACGACCGGCGCGACCCGACCGTGCTCAACGTCGACGCGCACGCGCTGCTGCTCGCCCCGGGGGAGGTCGCCGACGTGCTGGTGGACTTCTCCGCCGTCCCGCCCGGCGCCACGCTGATCCTCTACAACGACTGCCCGGCCCCGCTGCCCGGCTTCGACCCGCGCGCCGACCACCACACGGACGCCCCGGACCGCACCACCGAGGGCGGCGCGCCGCCCACCCGCCCCGGGTACGGGCCGAACACCCGCACCCTGCTCCAGTTCCGGGTCGCCGGCACCCCGGCCGCCCCGTACGACCTGGCCCGGCTGCGCGACCGGCTGCCCCGCGCGTACGCGGCCAGCCAGCGTCCGCCGATCGTGCCGCAGGCGGCGTACGACCCGGCGTTCGGCACCCGGACCGGCCGGGAGACCGTCGTCCCGGTGCACGCCACCACGGTCAGCTTCGTCCCGACCGCCGGCGCCGCCCCCGTGCTGCTGCCGATCGAGGTCAAGGCGGTGCAGCAGGTCTTCGAACCGGAGCACGGGCGGCTGGTGGGCCGGCTGGGTGTGGGCCACCCGCAGGCCGGGCCGCTCTCCCCCGCCACCCTGCCGCTCGGCCCCACCGACCCGGCGACGGAGGTGCTGCACGTCAGCGACCCGGCCGTCGGCGTGAGCGCGTCCGCCGACGGCACCCAGCTCTGGCGGATCCGCGGCAACAGCCGGCAGACCCAGCCGGTGCGCTTCGCCGGCTGCGACGTGCAACTGGTCAACCGGGTCGGCTGGGACGGCGCCACCCGCGCGCCGCACCCCGCCGAGCGGGGCTGGAAGCAGGTCGTCCGGGTCAACCCCAGGGAGGACGTGATCGTCGCCCTGCGGCCGGTCGCGCCGCCCCTGCCGTTCAAGATCGGCGACAGCGTACGGCTGCTCGACCCGGCCCGGCCGGCCGGCGCCCGCACCGGCTCGACCCCGGTCAGCCCGGTCGACGGCCGACCGGCGGTGGTGGTCAACCAGCTCGTCAACCTGGGTTGGGAATACCACTGGCACAGCCAGCTCGCCGGCCAGCGCGACCAGGGCATGACCCGGCCGCTGGTGCTGCGGGTCTCCCCGCGGGCGCCGACCGGGCTGACCGCGACCCCGGCCCCCGGCTCGGCGACCGCGCTGCCGGCGATCGCGCTGGCCTGGACGGGCAACGGCAGCCGCCCGGCGCCCACCAGTCACCTGCTGCAGCGGGCCACCGACGCCGCCTTCACGCAGGGCCTCACCTCGATCACCGTGGCGGCCACGGCGACCCGCTACACCGACGCCACCGTCACGCCCGGGGTGACGTACCACTACCGGATCCGGGCGGAGAACGCGGTGAGCTGCTCCACCTGGTCCAACAGCGTGCCGGCGTCGGTGCAGCTCGCCGCGCCGGCCGGGCTGACCGCGGCGATCCCGCCGGCCGCGCCGCTGCGGATCGCGCTGCGCTGGGCCAACCGCTCCTTCGCCACCGGCATCGACGTGCAGCGGGCCACCAACCCGACCTTCAGCAGCGGGCCGGGCACGACCGCGATCGGGGTCGGCGACAACCACCTCGACGCGGCGGTCGCGCCGGACACCACGTACTACTACCGGGTGCGAACCACCTATCTCGGGGCCGCCTCCCCCTGGTCGACGGTCGGCCGGGTGACCACCCCGCCGGCCCCAGGCCTGCCCACGGGGGTGACCGCCACCGCCACGGCCCCCGGGCCGGACACGGCGACGGTGATCCTCGGCTGGTCGGCGAGCACCCCCGCCGGCCCGGGCGCCGGATTCATCGTGCAGCGGGCGCTGGACCCGGCGTTCGCGCGGGAGGTGGCCACCTTCACCGTCACCGGCCGCGGATTCACCAACACCGGTCTGGCCCGCGGCGTGACCTACCACTACCGCATCCGGTCGTTCAACGTCGTCGGCAGCTCGCCGTTCACCGGCCCGGTGCCGGTCACCACGCCGCCCTGATCAGGGGGTACGCAGCGGCGTGCCGACCCCGCGCAGCTCGGACAGCGCCCCGGCCACGCCGTGCAGCAGGTCGGTCGCCTCGGTCAGCCGGGAGGCGGCCGGGTGGTCGGCGTCGGGGCGGGCGTCCTCGGCGACGTAGCCGGCGGCGGCCACGACCAGCCGCTCGTACGCGGCGACGCCCTGCTCCAGCTGCCCGGTCAACGTCCGGTGCGCCTCGGCCAGCGGCGGCCGGGCGGCGGCCGGGGCGACCCGCAGCGCGCGTTCGACGCTGGCCACCTTGGCGGCGAGGTCCCGCAGCGAGCGGTCGGCCTCGGCGGCCTCCAGCAGGGCGGGCTCGGCCAGCCCGGTCAGCCGGCCGGTCATTCCGGCGAGGGTGAGGGCGGCCCGGTCCAGCCGGGCCCACGGCTCGGCGGCGCTGGTGCCGCGCAGCGCCATCCGGGAGCGGACGCGGCGCACCTCGGCCAGCACGCCGGGGCCGACGGGGAGGCGCTCCACGGCGGCGACCAGGCGGGCGCGGGAGCGCGCGGCGGCCTCGGCCGGGTCGAGCTCCGGCGGCGCCGGCCGGGCGGCCAACGCCCGCAGGTCGATCCAGCGCCAGGCGGCGAGCACCAGCGCGCCGCCCGCCCCGGCCGCCCAGGCCGCGTCGGGCAGCCCGAGCCCGGCGTACGGGGTCAGCACGGCGGCGGCGCCGCCGAGGCCGCCGGCCGTGACGCTCCACCGGCGGGCGGACCGCCGCAGCCGGCCCAGCTGCCGGAAGTACCGCGTGCGCTCGTCTGCCACTGCTGCCTCCTCGACCTGGCCGCTCAGCCGGCGGCCGTGGTGTCCCCGGTGCCGCGTTCCCGGCCCATGCTGGCCCGGATCTCCTCCAGCCGGGCGGCAGCCGCCGGGTCGGCGGCCGGCGCGGCGGGTCGGGCCTGCTCCACGCCCGGCCGCTCCTGCTTGGCGCCGAGCTGCTCGCCGGCCATGCTCGACCGGATCTGTTCCAGCCGGGCGGAGCCGGCCGAGTCGAGGGTCGCCTTCTGGATCTCCAGCATCCGGCCCTCGACGGAGTTGCCGGCCAGCTCGGCGCGACCCATCGCGGTGGCGTAGCGCTGCTCGATGCGGTCGCGCACCTCGTCGAGGGAGGGCGTGTTGGCGGGCGCGGTCAGCGCCGACATCGACTCCAGCGAGCGGGCCACGCTCTCCTGCATCTTGGCCTGCTCGAGCTGGCTGAGCAGCTTGGTGCGCTCGGCGAGCTTCTGCTGGAGGATCATGGAATTGTTCTCGACGGCCCGGCGGGCCTGGGCGGCGGCGCCCAGCGCCTGGTCGTGCAGGGTCTTCAGGTCCTCGGTGGCCTGCTCGGCGGAGACCAGCTGGGTGGCGAGGGTCTGCGCGGACTGCTCGTAGCGGGTGGCCTCGGCCTCGTCGCCCTTGGCGCGGGCCTGGTCGGCGAGGACGAGGGCCTGACGCGCGTTGGCCTGGAGGCGCTCGACCTCCGACATCTGGCGGGACAGCTTCATCTCCAGCTGGCGCTGGTTGCCGATCACGGCGGCGGCCTGCTGGACGAGCGCCTGGTGCTGGCGCTGGGCCTCCTCGATGGCCTGCTGGATCTGCACCTTGGGGTCGGCGTGCTCGTCGATCTTGGCGCCGAAGAGCGCCATCAGGTACTTCCAACCCTTGACGAACGGGTTCGCCATCTCCGCGGTATCCCCTCAGTAGCGTCGCTCCGCCTCGATCCGGCCGGGCGGAACCGGCAGACTCCGGCACGGCCGTGACTCCATCGTCCCAGCCGGAGGCCACCAGGGCATCCGTACCGGCCAGCGGAGCGAGCGCCGATGCCGTCCGCGATCAACCCTACGCGGCGGCCGCCACCGCGACCACGGACGCGGGTGGAGGGGCGGGGTCAGGCGGCGCAGACCACGTCGCGGTCGCCCCCGCGGACCCGCGAGGTGCGCAGGGTGGCCTTGAGGGGCGAATCCTGGCGGACCTGGACGGCGACCTTGCCGTCGGTGCTGACCTGGTGCACGCCCCGGCCGGTGGCCTTGCGCACCGCCACGGGCGTGGTGTCGACCGGCTCGTCCTGCACCGGCAC
Organism: Micromonospora citrea; assembly: GCF_900090315.1. Taxonomy (NCBI): domain Bacteria; kingdom Bacillati; phylum Actinomycetota; class Actinomycetes; order Micromonosporales; family Micromonosporaceae; genus Micromonospora; species Micromonospora citrea. Next base: position 1,866,783 of record NZ_FMHZ01000002.1, read on the forward strand.
GAGCACGCCCGGCATCTGCTCGGCGAGCGCGACCGTGTCGCTGACCTCGCGCAGCAGCTCGGACAGGCGCGCGCCGAGCGCGTCGCAGATGGCCGCCAGCAGCTCGCTGGACGGCTCCTTCTGGCCGCGCTCGATCTCGGAGAGGTAGCCGAGGCTGACGTTGGCGGCGGAGGAGACCTCGCGCAGGGTGCGGTGCTGCCCCTGCCGGCGCGCCCGCAGTGCGTCACCGATAACCCGGCGTAGCAGGACCATTCGCACCTCCCCTGAGGGACACCACTGTTCCGCACGGCCGGTCGACCCGTCGCGCCGGCCCGACCGTCGGAGCCTTCCCGCAACCGTACCCGTTGCGGGCCCCGCCGACATCCCACCCCGCCTCCCGGATTGCGGAGTCTGTTCAGCGCGGGAATCCGGCCGGCGCCGCCCGGGGTGCGGGTCGGCTCCGCTGGCGGCGCCGGGTCGGGTCAGCGCCGCTCGGCGCCCGCGGTGTCGGCCCGCCCGCCGTCGGGCTCGGCGTCGCCGGCGTCGGGCTCGGCGTCGTGGATGCGCTCAGCGTCGCCGGCGTCGGGCTCGGCGTCGTGACTGCGCTCGGCGTCGCCGGCGTCGTGACTGCGCTCGGCGTCGCCGGCGTCGGGCTCGGCGTCGTGGATGCGCTCGGCGAGCAGCCGCAACGCCTCGATGACCGCCGCCGAGCGGATGTGGTCACGGCCGCCGTCGAGGTCGAGCTCGCGGACGTCGGTGCCGTCGGGCCCGGCCACCGCCACGTAGACCAGCCCGACCGGCTTGCCGTCCTGCGGCTCCGGGCCGGCCACCCCCGTGGTGGCCAGGCCCCAGTCGGCCCCGCAGCGCCGCCGCCCGCCCTCGGCGAGGGCCACCGCCACGTCCGGGTCGACCGGCCCCCGGTCGGTCAGCAGATCCTCCGGCACGCCGGCGAGCTGCGACTTCAGCTCGGTGGCGTAGACCACCAGCCCGCCCCGGTAGATCCCGCTCACCCCGGCGATCTCCACGATCGAGGCGGCCAGCAGCCCGCCGGTCAGGGACTCGACCGTGGCCAGGGTCTGGTGCCGCTCGGCCAGGCTGTGCACCACGCCCGCCGCCGGGCTTCCCACCGGCCGCGCGCCGGCCGCGTCGCTCTCCATGTGCCAGATCCTTCCCCCGCCCCGTGGGCCCTACTCATCCTCCCCGAACCGATCTGACCACCGGGGCGGGTCAGGCGGCGGGGCGGCGCAGGCGGAGGGCCTGGGCGACGTAGTCGAAGCCCGTGACCACCGTCACCCCGACGGCCGCCGCCATGATCCACGGGCCGACGGCGGCCAGGGCGTCCGGCATCGGCCACAGGTACCAGACGATCGCGAGGATCTGCAGCGCCGTCTTGATCTTGCCGCCCCGACTGGCCGCGATCACCCCGCGCCGGATCACCCAGAACCGCAGCGCGGTGATGCCCAGCTCGCGGGCGAGGATCACCGCCGTCACCCACCAGGGCAGCCGGTCGTACCAGGAGAGCAGCAGCAGCGCGGCGCCGGTGAGCGCCTTGTCGGCGATCGGGTCGGCGACCTTGCCGACCGACGTGACCAGGGCGAACCGGCGGGCGATCCAGCCGTCGACCAGGTCGGTCGCCGACGCGACGGCGAAGATCAGACACGCGGCCGTCTGCCAGCCGGCGTGGTGCATCCCCGAGACGACCACGGTCACCGCGAAGACCGGCACCAGGACCAGCCGCAGCGCGGTCAGCGCGTTGGCCGCGTTCAGCACGGGCACCCGGGCCACCACCGGCGCGGGCGTCGAGTCCGCCGCCCCGGTCACCGCCGGGCCCCGCCCCGGCCTCCGTGGCGCACCAGGCACTCCACCACGCGGCTCCCCCGCTCCGTCCGGGCCCGCCGTCACCGTGTTGCGCCGGGCGCAGCCGAGATCATCTCATCCGGCACCGCGACGAGGTCCACGCCTTCGGTCGCCGTGACCGTCGCGCGCACCAGGTCGCCGGGGCGCAGCGCGGCCAGATCCACCCCGCCGCCGGACGGGGCGACGAGGGTGGTCGAGCCGTCGACCTCGGGGGCCTGGTGGGCCGCCCGCCCCTCCACCACGCCGTCGGCGACGGAGTCGACCAGCACCTCGACGGTGGAGCCGAGCCGCTCCTCGGCCCGCTGCGAGCAGAGCTCGTCGGCGAGGGAGCTGAGCCTGTCGTACCGACGCTTCACGGTGGCGGCGGAGACCTTGCCGGACAGGCCGGCGGCCTCCGTGCCGTCCTCGTCGCTGTAGTCGAAGACGCCGATCGCGTCGAGCCGCGCCTCGGTCAGGAACCGGACCAGCTCCTCGTAGTCGGCCCGGGACTCGCCGGGGAAGCCGACGATGAAGTTGCTCCGCGCGCCGGCCTCCGGCGCCAGCGCCCGGGCGCTCGCCAGCAGCTCCAGGAAGCGATCGGTGGAGCCGAAGCGGCGCATCCGACGCAGCACGGGCTCGCTGGAGTGCTGGAACGACAGGTCGAAGTAGGGCGCCACGCCGGGCGTGGTGGCGATCGCCTCGACCAGGCCGGGCCGGGTCTCGGCCGGCTGGAGGTAGCTCGCGCGCACCCGGACGATGCCGTCGATCGCGGCGAGCTGCGGCAGCAGCTTCTCCAGCGCGCGGGGATCGCCCAGATCCTTGCCGTACGAGGTGGAGTTCTCGCTGACCAGCACCAGCTCGCGTACGCCGGTCCTGGCCAGCCACTCCGCCTCGGCGAGCAGCTCGTCGGGCGTACGCGAGACGAAGGCGCCGCGGAAGGCGGGGATGGCGCAGAACGCGCAGCGGCGGTCGCAGCCGCTGGCGAGCTTCAGCGACGCGACCGGGCCGGTGTCGAGCCGGCGGCGCAGCACCTGGCGCAGGTGCGCCGGGGTGTGCTCGTCGGTCTCGGTGACGCCCCGCGTCGGGGTGCCGTGGCCGGGCAGCGACACCGCGCGGTCCCGCCGGGACACCGGGGTGAGCGGCAGCAGCTCGCGCCGGTCGCGCGGGGTGTGCGCGCCGATCCGCTCGCCGGCGACCACGGCGTCCAGCCGGGCGGCGATCTCCGGGTAGTCGTCGAAGCTGAGCACCGCCTGCGCCTCGGGGAGGCTGTCGGCCAGCTCGCGACCGTACCGCTCGGCCATGCAGCCGGCGGCGACCACCTTGGCGCCGGTGTCGGCGGCGGCCAGCAGCGTCTGGATCGAATCCTGCTTCGCCTTCTCCACGAAGCCGCAGGTGTTGACGACCACCACGTCGGCGCCCTCGCCGTCGGTGGTGACCTGCCAGCCGTCGGCGTGCAGCCGGGCGGCCAGCTCCTCCGAGTCGACCTCGTTGCGGGCGCAGCCGAGCGTCAGCAGGGCGACACGACGACCGTCGGCGGACGACAGCTCCGGATCGCGGCGCGGCGCCAGACGTGCCGAGCTGGAGTTGTCGGAAGGGGAGGTGGCAGACACCATCCGAGGGTACCGGGCCGCCCGCGACCCCCCACGCACGCCCGGGCCGGGCGGACGGGCACGTTGGTGACGGATCCGGCAGCGGACGGGCCCCTCCCCGCGCGCCCGGCGGCGGGGGTGACGGACGCCACGCCGGTTCAGACGGTCGTGGCGGCGACCCGGACCAGACGGTCGAGCAGGAAGACCTCCGTGCCGGCCAGGCCGGTGGAGCAGAAGACCGAGATCCCGTCCGCGCCGGTCCGGCCGGGCGCCGCGCCCGCCAGCACCGCGCCCAGGTCGCGCAGCCGTCCGGCGTACGCGGGCAGCGCCGCGAGCATCGGCGGCTCGTACGCGGCGGCCTGGGCCGGCGAGTCCGTGACCAGGAGGTCGGCGGCGTCCAGCAGGTCCGGGCCGAACTCGTGCCGGTCGACCTGCTTGAAGCCGACCGCGTTGACGTGGGTGCCCGGGGCGAGGTCGGCGGCGTCGAGCACCGGGGTGGCGCTGGTGGTGGCGAGCACCACGACGTCGCGGTCGGCCACGGCGGCCCGGGCCGAGTCCACGGCCCGCGCCGGCACGCCCAACTCGGCCCGGACCCGGGCCGCGAACGCCTCCCGCCGGGCGGCCGAGCGGCTGTGCACGGTCACCTCCTCCAGCGGCCGGACGGCGGCGGCGGCCCAGACCTGGGTCCACGCCTGCCGGCCCGAGCCGAGCACCCCCAGGGTGGCGGCGTCCGGGCGGGCCAGGGCGTCCACGGCGGCCCCGCCGAGCCCGCCGGTACGCCGGGAGCCCAGCTCCTCCCCCACGGCCACCGCCCGGACCGCCCCGGTGCGCCCGTCGTGCAGCACCACCACCTGCTCGCTCTCCGGGTGCCCGAAGGTGTCGTACGAGCGGAAGCCGTACCACTCGCCGGTGAGGTGCCCGGCGGTGAGCACCATCCGGCCCCCGCCCAGCGGCGCGGCGGCCCGGGGCGGGGCCACGAGGCGGCCGGCGTACGCGGCGAGCATGGCGTCCCGCATGGCCGCCACCGTGGTGGGGGCGTCCAGCGCGGCGGCGACGTCGGCGTCGGAGAAGAGCAGCGGCATACGTCCATACTGCAAGCTGAAGTGAAGTTGAGGTCAACGGAGGGTGGTCGGGTTCACGCCGCGCGCCGCCGGCCGGTGCTAGCGTCGGTGACGGCGGCCCGAGGGCCGTCCCGGACGAGTCGAGGGCGTACCCGGTCAGGCTAAGACGCCCCGAGGTGGTACGACCGACTCGTCCCGGCCCCGGTGGTCCGGGCGCTACCGCAGAGGTGATCTTCATGGCCTGGATCGTGCTGGTGATCTCCGGACTCCTGGAGACGGCGTGGGCGATCGCCCTCGACCGCAGCGCCGGCTTCAGCCGGCCCGTCCCGTCGGTGGTCTTCGTGGTGACGCTGGTGCTCAGCATGGCGGGGCTCGCGTACGCGCTGCGCGAGATCCCCGTCGGCACCGGCTACGCGGTCTGGGTCGGCATCGGCGCGGTCGGCACCGCCCTGGTCGGGATGCTCGCGCTGAACGAGCCGGCCAACCTGCCCCGGATCGCCTGCCTGCTGCTGGTGGTCGCCGGGGTCGTCGGGCTCAAGATCTTCCACTGAGCACCGTCCGGCGAGGGGGACGCGCCGGGCCGTCCCGCGCCGAGGCGTGACGAACGGCCACAGTGGGTAGATGTCGGCCTGGCAACGCAGGCTCTCACCCACCGGAGGCAGACATGGCCGACATGCACACCACCGCCCGCCCGCGCAGCGGCGCCGCCCGCATCTGCACCATCCTGGGCTTCGTCTTCGCGGTCATCGCGATCCTGTTCCTGCCGCCGCTGTTCGGCCTCGCCGGCCTGATCCTCGGGATCGTCGGCGCCGTGCTCGGCGACAAGCCGCTGGGATGGTACGCCGCCGTCGCCAGCGTGGCGGGGGCGATCCTCGGCATGGTCATCGGCGCCGCCCTCTACAACTCCTGACCGCCGCTCCCCCGCGGTGACGGGCCCGCCGGATCCCGGCGGGCCCGTTTCGCATCCGCGCGCCCGTTGCCATCCGGCGCGCCCGTTCGCGTCCGGCGGGCGCGTTCGCGTCCGGCGGGCGCGGGCGGTCCGGTCGGAGTCGGCCCCTACTCGTCTCCGCCGCGCAGGCCGACCAGGACCTCCTCCAACTCGTCCGGCTTGACCAGCACGTCGCGCGCCTTGGAGCCCTCGGACGGGCCCACGACGCCCCGGGTCTCCATCAGGTCCATCAGGCGCCCGGCCTTGGCGAAGCCGACCCGCAGCTTGCGCTGGAGCATCGACGTCGAGCCGAACTGCGAGGTCACCACCAGCTCGACCGCCTGCACCAGCAGGTCGAGGTCGTCGCCGATCTCCTCGTCGATCTTCTTCTTGCCGGCGTCCGGCGCGACGAGCACGTCCGGGCGGAACTCCGGCTCGCGCTGGTCCTTGCAGAACTTCACCACGTCGGCGATCTCGCGCTCGGTCACCCAGGCGCCCTGGATCCGGATCGGCTTCGACGCGCCCATCGGCAGGAACAGGCCGTCGCCCCGGCCGAGCAGCTTCTCCGCGCCCGGCTGGTCGAGGATGACCCGCGAGTCGGCCAGCGACGAGGTGGCGAACGCCAGCCGGGACGGCACGTTCGCCTTGATCAGGCCGGTGACCACGTCGACCGAGGGGCGCTGGGTGGCCAGCACCAGGTGGATGCCGGCCGCGCGGGCGAGCTGGGTGATCCGGACGACCGAGTCCTCCACGTCGCGCGGGGCGACCATCATCAGGTCGGCCAGCTCGTCCACGATCACCAGCAGGTACGGGTACGGCCGCATCTCCCGCTCGCTGCCGGGCGGCGCCTTGATCTCGCCGTTGCGCACCTTGCGGTTGAAGTCGTCGATGTGCCGCACGCCGTTGGCCGCGAGGTCGTCGTAGCGCATGTCCATCTCGCGCACGACCCACTCCAGCGAGTCGGCGGCCTTCTTGGCGTTGGTCACGATCGGGGTGACCAGGTGCGGGATGCCCTCGTAGCCGGTCATCTCGACCCGCTTCGGGTCGATCAGCAGCAGCCGCACCTCGTCCGGGGTGGCCCGGGTGAGGATGGAAACCAGCAGCGAGTTGAGGCAGGAGGACTTGCCCGCGCCGGTGGCGCCGGCGATGAGGATGTGCGGCATCTTGGCGAGGTTGGCCACCACGTAGCCGCCCTCGATGTCCTTGCCGAGCGCCACCACCATCGGGTGGTGGTCGCTGGTGGCGGCCCGGGAGCGCAGCACGTCGCCGAGCGCCACGTTCTCCGGGTCGGTGTTCGGGATCTCCACGCCGACCGCGCTCTTGCCCGGGATCGGGCTGAGGATCCGCACGTCCGGCGACTTCACCGCGTACGCGATGTTGCGGGAGAGCTGGGTGATCCGCTCGACCTTGACGCCCGGCCCCAGCTCGACCTCGTAGCGGGTGACGGTCGGCCCCCGGGTGAAGCCGGTGACCTCGGCGTCCACCCCGAACTGGTCGAAGACCCCGGTGAGAGCGGCGATCACCTCGTCGTTGGCCTTGCTGCGGGTCTTCGGCGCGGCGCCGCTGCTGAGCATGTTGGCCGGCGGCAGCGTGTAGTCACCGGAGAGACCGGTGAGCGCGAGCTGCTCGGCGCGGGTGGGCGCGGGAGAGTGCTCCGGCGGATCGACCGGCTTGCGGCTGGCGGGCACCTTCGACGGCGGCTTCCGGGGCAGGACCAGGGTCTCCTGGAGGTCCATCCCGTCGAGGTCGTCGTCGAACTCCGCCGGGTCCGGCGGCGGCGCCGCCCGCTTCGTCGCGCGCTTGCGGGCAGGCTTCACCGGCGCCGCTTCCGCCTCCTCGGCGGCCGGCGGGGCGACGAGGGTGCCGGCCAGCAGGCCGAGCCGCTCCGGGACCTTGTTGATCGGCGTCGCGGTGACCACCAGCAGGCCGAAGACCAGCAGCAGGAGCAGCAGCGGCACGGCGACCCAGGCGGTGACCGCCCGTTCCAGCAGGCTGCCCACGCCCGCACCGACCAGGCCGCCGGCGAAGTCGCGCTGGACGGCGTCGACCGGGTCCTGTCCGATGTGCAGCATCGCGGCGGTGGCGACCAGCATCGAGCCCCAGCCGACCAGCCCTCGGCCGCGGTGCTCCGGGTCCGCGGGCTCGCGCATGAGCCGCCAGGCGCCGATCATCAGCAGCACCGGCACCACGATGGCGATCGCGCCGAGGAAGAGCCGGACGGTGTCGGCGAGCTGCTCGCCGACCGGGCCGGCGCCGGAGAACCAGATGGCCACCGCGCTGAGCAGGGCGAGGCCGAAGACCAGCAGGCCGGCGCCGTCGCGGCGGTGCTCCGGGTCGAGCCCCTTGGCCGAGGCGGCCTGCCGGCCGGCGGCGCGGAACGCCCAGCCGACGCCGTGCGCCAGCCCCATCCACAGTGCGCCGACCGCCCGCCCGACGAGGAGCCCCGGGCCCGGCCGCGCCGCGGGCCGCCGCCGGGGGGTCGCCCGGGCGGCCTTCTTCGCCGGCTGACGGGCACGGCTGTTCGTGGTGCCACGCGGCGACGCGCCGCGCCGCCGGCTCGCCTGAGAGGTACGGCCCGCCATAGCATCAACTTAACGGCGCGACCCGGCAGATCGCCGCTTTTCCGGGTCGTGTCCGCGCGTCGCAGCGCGGAACCCGCCGCGTCACGTGATATCTGCCTCAGGAGGGATGCCCCCATGGCGTCGCCGGGTACCGAGGACGGTTCGGACGGTCCCCTGGCCGGGCACCCGGGGGCGCTGCGGCCGTTGACCGGTGAGCTGATCGCGGCCGTGCTGCGCAGCCGGGGCTACGCGGTCCAGGCCGACGCCGACGGCGACCTGGTCGGTCGCTGGGCCGACAGCCTGATCTGGTTCCTGCGGCCGGGCGCCGCCGGTGAGCTGCTCCAGGTCCGCACCCTCGCCGCGCCGACGTTCCCCATCGAGTACGTCCCGGCGCTGCACGCCTTCTGCAACGCGTGGAACCACGACCGGCTCTGGCCGAAGGCGTTCGTGCACGTGGAGGACGACGGGCGGGCCCGGGTCTGCGGCGAGGTCATCACCGACCTGGAGCGCGGGGTCACCCCGCACCAGCTCGACCAGTTGCTCGACTGCGGCATCGCCACCGGCTGTCAGCTCGCCACCGAGGTCGCCCGGCTCCCCGGCGGGGTCGTGGCGTGACGGGTCGCGGCGGTGAACCGGCCGGCCGCCGGCTGGATCCGTTCGGGTCCGTCGGCCGGTGGGGCGGGCGCCGGCGCGGCGGGGGCAGCCGCGACGCGGCGCTCGCCGAGGCGCTCGCCGACGCCCGCGACGCGCCGGACGGCGAGGCGAGGTGCGCGGAGCTGGAACGGATCGCCGCGCACGCCGACGCCGCCGGCGACGACCGGTCCGCCGTCGAGGCCCGGCTCGCGCTCATCGAGGCCTACCTGTTGCACGGGGAGCGGTGGCGGCTCGTCGAACCGGTGCGCCGCTGCCTCGCCGCCGTCGACCGCCGCCCCGACCTGCTGCCCGGCCCGGACGCCGGGCTGCTGCTGCGTTACCAGCGCTACGCCGTGGAGGCCCTGCTCGGCAGCCCGCGGGTCGGGCTGGACCAGGCCCGCTCCATGCTGGACGACCTCGCCGCCCGGGCCGCCCGCCTCCCCGGCCCGCCCGGCGTGGACGACGCCGCCGGCCCGGCCGGCGCGGCCGGCCCCCGCGATGCGCCCGGTCCCGCGTCGCCGACCGGCCCGGCGCGCCCGACCGCCTCGGGTGGCACGACCGCCTCGAGCAGCACGACCGGCCCGGGCAGCACGACCGGCCCGGGCAGCACGACCGGCCCGGGCAGCACGACCGGCCCGGGCAGCACGACCGGCCCGGGCAGCACGACCGGCCCGGGCAGCACGACCGGCCCGGGCAGCACGACCGGCCCGGGCAGCACGACCGGCCCGGGCAGCACGGCCGAGCCGGGCAGCACGGCCGGCCCGGGCGGCGACGTGGAGGTCGTCGCCGAGCTGCGCTGCCGGATCGCCGACCACGTCGGCGACGAGCCCACCGCCCGGGAGTGGTTCGCCCGGTGGTCGGCGGCCGGGGCGGGACCGGCCGGCGGCTGCCCGGGCTGCGCGCCGGCCCGCCGGGCGGAACTGCTCGCCGGGTGGGGCGACCCCGGGGCGGCGCTGGACGCGCTGGCGGAGGCGCCCGACGGCGCGGGCGGCTGCACCGAGCAGCCCGAACGGTCGCTGGCCGCCGGGCTGCTGCCCTGGCTGCGGGCCGGGCAGCCGGAGCGGGCGGCCGAGGCGCACGTGCGGGCGTACCGGCGGCACCGGCGGGAGCCGTCCGCCTTTCCGTACCTCGCCGCGCACCTGCGGTGGTGCGCGCTGGGCGGGTACCCCGCCCGGGGGCTGGACATCCTCGCCGAGCAACTGCCCCGGCTGGACCGGCCGCACGACGACCTCTCCGCGATGGAGTTCGCCGCCGCCGGCGCGCTGGTGTGCGCGCTCGCCGTCGAGGCGGGGCTGGGCGGGCGGACGGTGCACCGACCGGGGTACGCCGGCCGGCCGGCGGCCGACCTCGACGTGGCCGCGCTCGGCGCCGCCCTGCTCGGGCTGGCCACCGGGCTGGCCGGCAGCTTCGACGCCCGCAACGGCACCGGGCACCAGTCGGGCCGGATCGCGTCCTGGCTGGCCGAGCGTCCGCTCGCCACGCCGGTGCCGCTGCCGCCCGACGACGCGCCGGGCGACGACCCCGGCGGCCCGGCCGACGACGGCACGCCCGACGACGGGGAGCCCCGCCCGCTCAGCCTGGAGATGATCACGGCCGCCCTGGACCGGCGCGGGGACCGCTACGCCGTGGACGCCACCGGCACGGTGGTCGGCCGGTGGGGCGAGGCGTTGATCCAGTTCCGGCAGGCCGGCGAGCGGGGCGAGATCCTGCGGGCGCGCTCGGTGGCGAGCCGCCGGCTGCCCGCCGACCGGCTGGCCGAGGCGTACGCGTTCTGCAACGCCTGGAACCACGACCGGCTGCTGCCGAAGGCGTACGTGCACGACCTCGGGGGCGAGCTGGTGCTGGCCGGCGACGTCAGCACCGACCTGGCGCACGGGGTCGCGCCGGCCCAGCTCACGGTCCTGCTCGACGCGGCCGTCGACACCGGCGTCGCGTACGCCGAGGCGGTGGCGGCGCTGCCCTGAGCGGGCCGGCGCGGCCGCCCGCCGGCGAGGTCCGGAACCCGCCGGACGATCTCCGCCCGCCCTGATGGACTCGTCGCCATGACGACGACGCAGCAGCAGCACGCCGCCGAACTCCTGCACTCCCTGCACCGCCCCGGCTCCCCGCTCGTCCTGCCCAACGCCTGGGACGCGGCCGGCGCCCGGATCGTGGCCGACTGCGGGGCGGCGGCGGTCGCCACCACCAGCGCCGGCGTCTCGTGGAGCCTGGGTGCCCCGGACGGCGACGAACTGGACCGGGAGCGGGCCCTGGCGGTGGTCGCCCGCGTCGCCGCCGCCGTCACCGTCCCGGTCACCGCCGACATCGAGAGCGGGTACGCCGCCGACCCCGCAGGGGTCGGCCGCACCGTGACCGGCGTGCTGACCGCCGGCGCGGTCGGCGTGAACATCGAGGACGCCGCGCCGGCCGGGACGGCCCCGTTGCGCCCCGTCGACGAGCAGTGCGCCCGGATCCGGGCCGCCCGGAAGGCCGCCGACGCGGCGGGCGTACGACTCTTCGTCAACGCCCGCACCGACGTGTTCCTGCGGGCCGCCGGCGACCCGGCGGACCGGCTGGCCGAGACGCTGCGCCGGGCGTCGGCGTACCGGGCGGCGGGCGCGGACGGCGTCTTCGTGCCGGGTGTCGTCGACACCGGGACCATCGCCGCGCTGGTCGACGGGATCGACGGGCCGGTCAACGTGCTCGTCGGGCCGGGCGCGCCGCCCGTCGCCACGCTGGCCGGGCTCGGGGTGGCCCGGGTCAGCCTCGGCTCGGCGCTCGCCGAGGCCGCGTACGGGCTGGTCCGCCGGGCCGCCACGGAGGCGCTGCGCTCCGGGTCGTACGACTCGCTCGCCGGCGCGATCGGCTACGGCGAGCTGAACGCGCTGCTGGCCTGAACCGGCCGGCCCGGCGAAGCGCCGGCGCCCGACCGGGCCAGGCGACGCGCGTCGCCCGGGCCGTCGGCGAGCGGCCGGGCCCGCCCCGCGAACGCGCCGCCGGTCGCGGGGCGGGCCGCGCTGTCCGCCATTCGACACCGGCGCAACCCGGCCCCCCGGTCGGGTGTGGTCTCTGCGTCACCCGCACCTATCCCGGGAGTAACCGATGACCACCCACCCGCTGCGCGCCGGCGCCGCCGTCGCCGTCGCCCTGCTGGCCCTGCCCGCCCTCGCCCCGGCCGCGTCGGCGCACGCACCCACGCCCAACCCGACCACCGCGCCGCCCGCCGGGACGCCGACCGTCATCGCCCGGGCGGACCACGTGTTCCTCAAGGGCGACCCGTGGCACCCGTCGGCGCCCCTGGAGGCCGCCGTCATCAACCAGGGCACGTCGGCGGCGAGGGGCTCCTTCGTGCTGCGCCTGCCGGCCGGGGTGGGCCTCGCCTCGGGCGAGGACTGCCGCGCCGACGCCGCGGCGGCCCGCACGTGGGTCTGCGGCGGGGCCGAGGTGCCGGCCGGCGGCCGCCGGACGTACCGGCTGCGGCTCACGGCGACGGCCGCCGAGCCGGTCTTCGGTGTGCAGGCGTGGGGATCGGTGGCCGGCCGGGACGCCGCCGGTGTCACCGACCGGCCCACCGACTTCCGGATCGACTGGCCGGACCGCACGTCCCTGCGGCTGCGGGCCACCGCCACGCCGATCGTCGACGGGAAGGTGACGCTGACGGCCCGGGTGACCAACACCGGCGCCTTCTCCATCGGCGGCTACGCGCTGAACGTGGTCACCCCCGACGGCGTGCGGGTCACCGGGCCCGCCTGCTCGGACAGCGGCCGGATGGACGGCGCGGGCTGCGAGATCCCGCGCCCCGACGTGCTCGGGGAGGACGCCACGGACACCGTGCGGGTGCGCCTCGCGGTGAGCGGCGACGCGCCGACCGTCCGGCTGTTCCTCGCCCCCACCAACCGCTACACCAACGAGGACACCTCGGTCACCCTGCGGCTCACGGCGGACGGCGGCTCCACCGCTTCCCCGTCGGCCGACCCGAACCGCACGGCCACGCCGACGCCGTCCGCCGCCGGCGGCACCGAGCTGCCCCGCACCGGGCCGGCCGGCGCCGCGTACGCCCTGGTCGGCGCGGCCCTGCTGGCCCTCGGGGCCGGCCTGCTGCTGCTCCGTCGCCGCCTCGTTCGGGGCTGAGCGGGCGGCCCGGGCCGGTCGCCGACGTGCACGGGGATGTCGGCGACCGCCCGGACCGGTCCGCGCCCGGCCCCGGACGCGGCGACGCCCGCCGGCACCTGCGGGTGCGGGCGGGCGTCGGTCGCGCGGTCAGACCTCGACGACGGTGGGCACGATCATGGGCCGGCGCCGGTACGCGTCGTTCACCCAGCGCCCCACGGTGCGCCGGACGATCTGCTGGAGCTGGTGCGGGTCGGTGATGCCGTCGGCCGCCGCCCGGTTCAGCGCCTCGGTGACCAGCGGAATCACCGGGTTGAACGCCTCCGGGTCCTCGGAGAAGCCCTTCGCCGACAGGGTCGGGCCGGCGACCACCTTGCCGGTGACCGAGTCGACGACCACGGTCGTGGCGATGAAGCCGCCGTCGCCGAGGATCCGCCGCTCGGTGAGCAGCGACTCGCTGACGTCGCCGACGGCGAGGCCGTCGACGTAGACGTAGCGGCTCTTCACGTGCCCGACCAGGCTGGCCCGGCCCTCGACGAGGTCGACGACGTCGCCGTCCTCGCAGAGCACCACCCGGTCGGGGGCGACGCCGGACTCGATGCCGAGCCGGGCGTGCGCGCGCAGGTGCCGCCACTCGCCGTGCACCGGCATCAGGTTGCTCGGGCGCACCACGTTGAGCAGGTAGAGCAGCTCGCCGGCCGGGGCGTGGCCCGAGACGTGCACCTTGGCGACGTCCTTGTGCACCACCACGGCGCCGGCGCGGGCCAGCCGGTTGATCACCCGGTAGACCGAGGTCTCGTTGCCCGGCACCAGCGACGAGGCGAGCACCACGGTGTCGCCGGGGGCGATGGTGATGTGCCGGTGGTCGCCGCTGGCCATCCGGCCGAGGGCGCTCATCGGCTCGCCCTGGGAACCCGTGGACATCAGCACGATCTGCTCGGGCGGCAGCGTCGTCGCCTCCTCGATCCCGATGACCAGGCCGGCCGGGATGTTGAGCAGGCCGAGGTCGCGGGCGATGCCCATGTTGCGCACCATCGAGCGGCCGATCAGGGCGACCTTGCGGCCGTGCTCGGCGGCGGAGTCGAAGACCTGCTGCACCCGGTGCACGTGCGAGGCGAACGAGGCGACGATGATCCGCCCCTTGGCCTTCGCGAAGATCGAGTCCAGCACCGGCCCGATCTCCCGCTCGGGGGTGACGAAGCCGGGGATCTCCGCGTTGGTGGAGTCCGACAGCAGCAGGTCGACGCCCTCGGCGCCGAGCCGGGCGAAGCCGGCCAGGTCGGTGATCCGGCCGTCCAGCGGGAGCTGGTCCATCTTGAAGTCGCCGGTGTGCAGCACCAGGCCGGCCGGCGTGCGGATGGCCACCGCGAGGGCGTCCGGGATCGAGTGGTTGACCGCGAAGAACTCGCACTCGAACGGGCCGAGCCGCTCCCGGCCGCCCTCCCGCACGGTCAGCGTGTAGGGCTGGATCCGCCGCTCGGCGAGCTTCGCCTCGACCAGGGCGAGGGTGAACTGCGAACCCACCAGCGGGATGTCGGGCTTGTGGGCGAGCAGGTAGGGCACCGCGCCGATGTGGTCCTCGTGGCCGTGGGTGAGCACGATCGCCTGCACGTCGTCGAGCCGGTCCAGGATCGGGCCGAAGTCCGGCAGGATCAGGTCGACGCCGGGCTGCTCCACGTCGGGGAAGAGCACCCCGCAGTCGACGACGAGCAGCTTGCCGTCGTACTCGAAGACGGTCATGTTGCGGCCGATGGCGCCGAGCCCGCCGAGCGGGATGATCCGCAGCCCACCCTCCGGCAGCGGCGGGGGCAGTTCCGCCTCGATGTGCGCCTCGGTCACGCGTCCACCTCATTCTGCGGCGCCGTCACCCGGCGCCCATCGTGTCGTTCGGTCATTCGGGAAGTTCCAGGCCCGCCGCCGCGCAGTCGGCGCGGAGCTGGGCGATCTCGTCGTCGGTCGCGTCGACCAGCGGCGGGCGCACCGGCCCGGCGGGCATCCCGGCGGCGGCCAGGCCCGCCTTCACCAGGATCACGCCCTGGGTACGGAAGATGCCGGTGAACAGCGGCAGCAGCCGCCGGTGCAGGCCGAGCGCGGTGCCGGTGTCGCCGGAGTCGTACGCCTCGATCATCCGCCGGGTGAGCGCGCCGGTGAAGTGGGTCGAGGTGCCGACCACGCCGACGGCGCCCACTGCCAGCGCGGGCAGGGTGAGCGAGTCCTCGCCGCTGTAGAAGGCGAGGTTCGTCCGGCTGGTGACCCAGCTCGTGGCGGTCAGGTCGCCCTTGGCGTCCTTCACCGCGACGATCCGCCCGTGCTCGGCCAGCCGCACCATCGTCTCGGTGTCGATCGGCACGCCGGAGCGGTGCGGGATGTCGTAGAGCATCACCGGCAGGCCGGTGGCGTCCGCGACGGCGGTGAAGTGGCGCAGCAGGCCGCTCTGCGGCGGCTTGTTGTAGTAGGGGGTGACCACGAGCAGCCCGTGCGCGCCGGCCTTCTCGGCGGCGGCGGCCAGCTCGATGGTGTGCCGGGTGTCGTTGGTGCCGACCCCGGCCACGACCTTGGCGCGGTCGCCGACGGCCTCCGCCACGGCCCGGATCAGGTGCTCCTTCTCGACGTCGGTGGTGGTCGGCGACTCACCGGTGGTGCCGTTGACCACCAGCGCGTCGTTGCCCTGCTCGTCGACCAGGTGGCTGGCGAGGCGCGCGGCGCCGTCGAGGTCGAGCGAACCGTCGGCGGTGAACGGGGTCACCATGGCCGTGAGCACTCGCCCGAAGGGGCGGGACACCGCCCGGGCGGGGGTGTCAGGGTGGTCGTGCGTCATGCCACCAACCTAGCGGACGGCCACCGGCACCCCACGAGGGAAGGGCTCAGGACTCACTCGCCGTGCGGGCTGGCGGCCACCTCGGTGCCGTCGGGCAGCGTCGAGATGACGAAGTCGGCGAAGACGTTCGGGGCGACCCCCTGGAGCTGCCGCAGGCACTCCACCGCCAGCTCGCGGATCTCCACGTCGGCGTGCTCGGTGGCCCGCATGGCGATGAAGTGCCGCCAGGCCCGGTAGTTGCCGGTGACCACGATCCGGGTCTCGGTGGCGTTGGGCAGCACGGCGCGCGCCGCCTGACGGGCCTGCTTGCGCCGCAGCGTGGCGTTCTCCACGTCGGCGAAGCGCTGCTCCAGCCCCGCGAGCAGCTCGTTGTACGCCCGGACGCTCGCCTCGGCCGCCTCCACGAACTTCTTGTGCAGCTCGGGGTCGTCGGCGATCACCCGGGGCTCGACCATGGCGGCGTCCCGCTCCGGCACGTACCGCTGGGAGAGCTGCGAGTACGAGAAGTGCCGGTGCCGGATCAGCTCGTGGGTGAACGAGCGAGACACCCCGCTGAAGTAGAAGCTGACCGAGCCGTGCTCCAGCACGCTGAGGTGCCCGACCTCGAGGATGTGCGCGAGGTAGCCGGCGTTGGTGGCCGTGGCCGGGTTCGGCTTCTTCCAGCTCTGGTAACAGGCCCGGCCGGCGAACTCGGCGAGGGCCTGGCCGCCCTCCGCGTCGGTCGACCACGGCACGTCGTCCGGGGCCTCGAAGTGGGTCCACGCGATGAGCTTGACCTGTGGCTGCACCATGTCCGGCATTCCTGGGACTGTAGCGGCGGCGCCCCGGGCCACCCAAGCCAGGCTCGCCGGGTGCAACGTCGGTCACCAGGCGCACGGACGGCACCGGCGGGCGGATCACGGTCGCCCCGGCCGGTGGGTGGGGTGACAGCAGGGTTCGTAGTGCCCTTTCGAGCTGAGTCGTCTACGACATCACGCACGCCGACGGTCGGCCCCGGCGCTGGCGGCCGGCGGCACCACGTCGCACGGGCAGTCGGGCGGCGGGACCGGCCACGCAGGCGGTCGGCGGCGCATGCCGCCACGCAGACAGTCAGCGACGCATGCCGCCACGCATGCGGTCTGCCGGAGGGCCTCCACGTCGGCGGGACGTGCACCGGGTCGCCCTCACGCGCCGGCCGGGGCGACCGGCAAGACCGCCCAGGGCGTACGCCGAACGGGTGCGTCACCGCCGGGATGCCGGACATGCGCACCGCCGGTAGCCCACGGGGAGGCGTGGCTGCTGATGTCGTAGACGACTCAGTTCGAAAGGGCACGTGTGGCGATCGGTCACCGGGCGGACGGACGGCAGCCGCGCCCCGATCGCGGTTGGCCCCGCAGAGCGCGCGGGCACGCCGGGCAGCGAAGCCCGGGCACGCCGGGCAGCGAAGCCCGGGCGCGCCGGGCAGCGAAGCGGGCGGGGCACGCGGGCAGGCAGGGCAGGCAGGGCACGCAGGACACACCGGGCAGCGGGGCACGCGGGGCACGCGAGGCAGCGGGGTCGCCGGGCAGCGGGTGCGCCGGGCAGCGGGGTCGCGGGCAACTGCAGGTTGTCAGGCGCGACCGGCCGGTGTGGCGCGGGCGTCGGGCCAGGCGCCAACGCCAGGCGGCAGGCGTCGACGCCGGGCCGGGCGCGGGGCGAGGGTCAGA
The DNA here is from genome assembly GCF_900090315.1 of Micromonospora citrea. Classification (NCBI taxonomy): domain Bacteria; kingdom Bacillati; phylum Actinomycetota; class Actinomycetes; order Micromonosporales; family Micromonosporaceae; genus Micromonospora; species Micromonospora citrea. The sequence continues at coordinate 1,883,962 of NZ_FMHZ01000002.1, forward strand.
CGTAGAGGGAGGTGAAGGGCGCCCAGGGGAGGTTGCGCAGCACCGAGAAGGCCAGCCAGGCGACGAGGAAGCCGCCGAGCGCCTTCGAGCTGAGCCGCAGCTCGGGCAGCTTCCACCCGAACGCCTGCCTCCCCGCCCAGGCGACGAAGAAGTAGGCCAGGAAGGGCAGCGCGAAGACGAAGAGGAAGTGGTGCCGGGCGGCGGCCGGCAGGTCGGCGTGCAGCACGTACCAGAGCGCCCGGGTGCCGCCGCAGCCCGGGCAGTCCAGCCCCGTGGTCAGCTTCAGCAGGCAGGTCGGCGCGGCGTCCGGCGCGGAGCGGGTGGGATCGCTGAGCAGCGCGTAGCCGATGCCGGCGGCGACGCAGCCGAGCGCGGCCAGCGGCACCGCCCAGCGAGGCGAGCGGTCGTAGAGCCGGACGACGAAGCGGGTGAGCCGGTCCGGCTCAGCCACGGGATAGGGCGGCACCGGGTAGGGCGACGCCGGATGCTGCGACGCCTGGTGGGGCGGCACCTGACCCGCCGGCCAGCCGCCCACCGGCGGGACCAGCGACCCCGCGGGCGGGACCAGCGACCCCGCGGGCGGGACCAGCGACCCCGCGGGCGGGACCGGGAAACCCTCGGGCGGGGCGTCCACCCCGCCGCCCTGCGGATGCGGCTGCGGGGCCGGCCCGTCGACGCTCGTCACGTCGCTCACCGTACACCGCCCACGCCCACCAGCGCGGCGGCCAGTGGCCCCGCCAGGTCGCCGGCGGCGGGCGGCGCCACCGCGTCGAGGCCGAGCCAGCCGGCGAGGCGGTGCAGCTCGGCGGCGAGCGCCAGCGCGGTCTCGCCCGGATCGGCGCCCGGCTCGAGCCAGGCGGCCGGCACCAGCAGCACGCCGGCCTTCCGGTCGGCCTTCAGGTCGACCCGGGCGGTGAACCGCTCCCCCTGAAGGAAGGGCAGCACGTAGTAACCGTAGACGCGCTGCGGCGCTGGCACGTAGATCTCGATGCGGTAGCTGAAGTCGAAGAGCCGCTCGGCGCGGGCCCGCTCCCAGACCAGCGGGTCGAACGGGCTGACCAGCGTGTTGCCGCGCACCCAGCGGGGCAGCCGCGCCCCGGCGTGCAGCCAGGCGGGCCGCTGCCAGCCCTGCACGGCGACCGGCAGCAGCTCGCCAACCTCGACCAGCTCGGCGATCGCCTGCCGGGCGCCGGCCACCGGCAGCCGAAAGTAGTCGCGCAGCTCCGGCTCGGCGGCCACCCCGAGGGACCGCGCGGCGATGCTCACGAGCGCGCGGTGAGCCTCCGCGTCGGTCGGCGTGGGCGCGTCGAGCACGGCGGCCGGCAGCACCCGCTCGGGCAGGTCGTAGCGGCGGGCGAACGAGGTGGTGCGCTCGGCGGCGGTCACCTCGCCGGCCCAGAAGAGGAACTCCAGCGCCCGCTTCACCGCCGACCAGTTCCACCCCCAGTTGCCGGTCTCCCGGGGCGCGTCGTGCTCGATCTCGGCGGCGGTCAGCGGCCCGCGGGCGGCCACCTCGTCGCGGACCCAGGCGACCAGCCCGGGCTGCTCCTCGGCGATCCGGCGCATCCCGCCCCAGGAATCCGAGCGGGACCGGGCCATCCGCCAGCGCAGCGCCGGGTGCAGCCCCACGGGGACCAGCGACGCCTCGTGCCCCCAGTATTCGAACAGCTCCCGTGGGCGGCGGTAGGCCGCGGTGTCGAGCAGGGCCGTCGGGTAGGGCCCGAGGCGGCTGTAGAGCGGCAGGTAGTGCGCGCGTTGCAGCACGTTCACCGAGTCCATCTGGATGAGCCCGACCCGGTCGAGCACCCGGCGCAGGTGCCGGCGGGTGGGCGCGCCGGTGGGCGCGGGGTCGGCGAAGCCCTGGGCGGCCAGCGCGACGCGGCGTGCCTGGGCGAGCGAGAGGAATTCCGGTGCGGCCATCGTCGGGCACCCTAATCCACGCGTACGACACCGGAGCGGACGCTGGACCGATCGCCCGCCGCGGCATAGAACAGACACATGCTCACGATCCGGCACGAGGAGCCCGAGGACGCCGAGGCGGTCGCCCGGGTGCACATCCACGGGTGGCAGGCCGGCTACGCCGGGTTCATGCCCGACGAGGTGCTGCGGCGGCTCAACGTGACGGCGTGGGCGCAGCGCCGGCGGGATGTCGGCACCGCCGACCCCGAGCACCCGTTCACCACCCTCATCGCCGAGGTCGACGGGGCCCCCGCGGGGTTCGTCACGTTCGGGCCGTACCGCAACAACCAGGACCGGGACGACCTCGACCCCACCCTGGGCGAGGTGCTGGGGATGTACGTCGAGCCGGCGCACTGGGGCGACGGCACCGCGCGGGCGCTGCTGGCGGCGGCCCGCGCCGGCCTGGCCGCGCGGGGCTGGTCCGAATACCGCGTCTGGGTGCTGGCGGACAACCACCGGGCCCGCCGGTTCTACGAGCGGGCCGGGCTGTCACCCGACGGTGAGCGGTCGACCTACCCGGTGCCCCTGGCCGGCGGGGCTGCGCCGGTCGTGCTGGTCGAGCTGCGGTACGCCGGCCGCGTCGACGGCTGACCCGGCGGGCGTCGCCCGGCGACCGGTCCGGCCGTCGCCGCCCGGGCCACGGCTGATCCGGCCGTCGCCGCCGGAGCGGCGGATGGGCAGGAACGCCAGCAGCGCCAGGCTGATCCAGACGTACGTGTTGCTGCCGAGGAAGCCGTCGAGGCCGGTGAAGTCCTTCTCCCACGCCCAGACGATGCGGCTGATCAGGAAGCCGTACCCGACGATGGCGGCGCCCAGCAGCGCGCGGCGCCGACGCCCGCCGGCGGGCGCGGCCATGCCGTTGTCCACCAGCAGGATCAGCGCGGGCAGCAGCCAGACCAGGTGGTGCACCCAGGTGACCGGGCTGACCAGGCACATCACCGCGCCGGTCAGCGCCAGGCCGGTCGCCTCGTCGCCGGCGACCACGGCGGCCCGGGAGCGCCACGCCCACAGCGCCAGCGTGGCGAGCACCAGCGCCAGCCAGGCCAGGGTGCTCGGGTGCTCCGGGTTCAGCCGGGCCACCACGCCGCGCAGCGACTGGTTGGAGACGAACGCCAGCTCGCCCACCCGGCCGGTGTTCCACAGCGCCTCGGTCCAGAACTCCCGCGAGGCGTCGGGGAAGAGCGCGGCGGCCAGCAGCGTCGCCCCGGCCGCAGCGGCCATCGAGGTGACCGCGGCCCGCCAGCGCCGGGTGACCAGCAGGTAGACGATGAAGATGCCCGGGGTCAGCTTGATCGCGGTGGCCAGGCCGATGCCGACACCGGCCCAGCGGCTGCCGGCCGGCAGCAGCCGGAGCAGGTCGACCGCGACCAGGAAGAGCAGCAGCATGTTGACCTGGCCGAAGTTGACCGTCTCGCGCATCGGCTCGTACGCGGCGGCCAGGCAGAGCGCCACGGCGAGGGCGAACCAGCGGGTCCAGCCGGCCCGGCGGGAGATCGGGTCGACCAGCCACCAGAAGAGCACGGCGGTGACGACCACGCTGGCGGCCACGCTCACCACGATCGCCGCAGTCCAGGGCAGGTACGCCATCGGCAGCATGACCAGGGCGGCGAAGGGCGGATAGGTGAAGCCGTACTGGGTGCCGGGCTTGAGGAAGTCGTAGATCTCCCCGCCGTCGTGCACCCACCAGGTCAGCGCGCCGTAGTAGACCTTGAGGTCGAAGAAGCCGTGCCGGACGGCCGCCACGGACAGGAACGCGGTCACCGCCACGGCGAGCGCGACCACGCCGACGACCTGCTGGATCGTCCGTCGGGGACCCTGCGCCACCATCGCCTCCCTCGCCCTGCGTAGGCTTCCGTCCCATGGCTCTCGGGTACGTCCGCCCGGCGCGTCCGGAAGACGCCGGCGAGATCGCACGCATCCAGCTCGCGACCTGGCGGGTCGCCTATCGCCGGATCCTGCCCCGGCACGTGCTCGACAACTTGGACGAGGCGTATCTCGCCCGGCGGTGGAGCGCGGCGGTGCAGGAGCCGCCCTCGGCCACCCACCGGGTGCTGGTCGCCGTCGAACAGGCCGAGCAATCCTATCTGGTGGGGTTCGCCGCCTCCGGTCCGGCCGACGCCGAGGCGCTCGCCCCGGGAGAGCCGGCCGAGGCGCTCGGCCCGGACGTGGCGGCGGTGACGGACCTGCTGGTGGAGCCGCGCTGGGGGCGGCGCGGGCACGGCAGCCGGCTGCTCGCCGCGACCGTGGACCTGTGGCGCGCCGACGGGTTCGGCCGGGCGGTGGCGTGGTCGTTCGACGGCGACGAGGCGACCCGGAGGTTCCTCACCAGCACCGGCTGGGAGCCCGACGGCGCGGCGCGCGCCCTGGACGTGGACGACATGCTCGTCCCGCAGGTGCGCCTGCACGTGGCGGTGCCGACGGAGGCGGATCCGGCGGACGCGACGCCCGCGGAGGCGACGCTCCCGGACGCCCCGCCCGCCGGCCCGGTGCCCCCGCCGGCTGCCCCCGCGGACTGACGACACGGTCCCGGCGGGCCCGGATCCCCCGACGGTGTCGGGGGCGTCGCCTACGGTGGCCTCATGACCGCAGCGACGGCGACCAGCGGGGCGGGCGTGACCGACGGCGAGCGGGCCGGCCGTGACCCCGACGGCGCGACCCGGGCAGCCGACGCGACGCTGGAGCGGCACCGGGTCGAGCTGACGGGCTACTGCTACCGGATGCTCGGCTCGATCTTCGACGCCGAGGACGCGGTGCAGGAGACGATGCTGCGCGCCTGGCGCGGGCGCGACGGCTTCCAGGCCCGGTCCTCCACCCGCACGTGGCTCTACCGCATCGCCACCAACGTCTGCCTCGACCAGTTGCGGGGGCGCGCCCGGCGGGCCCTGCCGACGGAGTTCGGCGAGCCGGACGCCCCGGTCGCCGCCGCGTTGGGCGCGTCGACGCCCGACCGCTGGGTGGGGCCCGCCCCCGACGCGGCGGTGCTGCCCGCTGGCGACCCGGCGGCGGTGGTCGAGTCCCGCGAGTCGGTCCGGCTGGCGTTCGTGGCCGCGCTGCAACACCTGCCGCCCCGGCAGCGGGCGGTGCTGATCCTGCGCGACGTGCTGCGTTGGCGGGCCGACGAGACCGCCGAGTTGACCGGCGCCACCGTCGCCGCGGTCAACAGCGCGCTCCAGCGGGCCCGCGCGACGATGGCCGCCCGCGAGGACGTGCCGGGCGCGCCGCTCGACCAGCGGCAGCGCGACCTGCTCGACCGCTACGTCGACAGCTTCGAGCGCTACGACGTCGACTCGCTCGTCGCGCTGCTGCGGGAGGACGCGGTGCAGAGCATGCCGCCGTTCGCGCTGTGGCTGCGCGGCCCCGTGGACATCGCCCGGTGGATGCTCGGCCCGGGCGCCGGGTGCCACGGCTCGCGGCTGGTCCCGGTCTCCGCCAACGGCGGCGCCGCCTTCGGTCACTACCGCCCCGACCCCGCCGGCGGGCACCGACCGTTCGGAATCATCCTGCCGGCCGCCTCGGCGGGGCGGATCGTGCGGCTCACCCATTTCCTCACCCCGGAGCTCTTCCCGGTGTTCGGCCTGCCGCCGCGCCTGGGTCCCCGGCCCGGTGACCCCCGTTCCGGGCGCCCGGAGCGATGAGTTCCGGCCCGTTCGACCGTCCACCCCCGCGTACGCCAAGACGAGGAGGAGAGGCATGTTCACGGACACGAGGGCGATGAGCAGCTTCGCGGTCGACGACGTCGACCGGGCACAGCGGTTCTACGCCGACACGCTCGGCCTGCGGGTGTCGCGCGACGACGCGATGGGCGGCATGCTGACGCTGCACGTCGCCGGCGACCGCGACATCCTGGTCTATCCGAAGGACGACCACGTCCCGGCGACCTACACGGTGCTCAACTTCCCGGTCGACGACGTCGACCGGGCCGTCGACGAGTTGGCCGGGCGCGGGGTGCGGTTCGAGCGCTACCCCGGCATGCCGCAGGACGAGAAGGGCGTCATGCGCGACAACGGTCCGTCGATCGCCTGGTTCACCGACCCGGCCGGCAACATCCTGTCGGTGCTGGAGGAGGGCTGACGACGTCGGGGTCAGGCCGGGCGCAGCTCGGCGACGACCTCGTCGTCCTCCATCACTCCGGTGGGGACGAAGCCGAGGCTGGCGTAGAGCCGGGCGGCCGAGGCGTTGTCGGGGTGGTAGGAGAGCCGTACGGGATGACCGCCGTCCTGGTCGGCCAGCCACCCGGCGAGGGTGCGCACGACCGCCCGGCCGACGCCCCGGTCCTGCTGGGGCGCGTCGATCACCATGCCGCCGATCCAGCGCGAGCCGTCGTCGTCCACGCCCCACATGACGTGTCCGGCGACCGTCTCGTCCGCGTACACGGCGAGCGAGGTCCACACGTCGGAGCGTTCGGTCAGCAGCAGGTAGCGGGCGGCCAGCGCCGCCACCCATTCGCGCTGGTCGTCGCGGGGGGCGACGTCGGCCACCGCCCGCCAGTTGTCGTCGTCGACCGGGCGCAGGGTGATCCTGCGGCCGGCGCGGTCGAGGAGCCCCGAGTCGATCACCCGGGCAGCCTAGGGGCCGCCCGGGGACCACGCCACCGGGATTCCCCGATCAGTCGAGCAGGGTGTCCAGGCCGACCGTCAGCCCGGGCCGGTTGCGGACCGCGCGGACGGCCAGCAGCACGCCGGGCATGAACGACGCCCGGTCGTACGAGTCGTGGCGGATGGTCAGCGTCTCGCCGACGGTGCCGAAGAGCACCTCCTGGTGCGCGACGAGGCCGGTGGCGCGCACGGCGTGCACGCGTACGCCGTCGACGTCAGCGCCCCGGGCGCCCGCGACCTCGTCCTTCGTGGCGTCCGGCGCCGGGCCGAGCCCCGCCTCGGCGCGGGCCGCCGCGATCAGCCGGGCGGTGTGCGTGGCGGTGCCGCTGGGCGCGTCCAGCTTGCGGGGGTGGTGCTGCTCGACGATCTCGACCGACTCGAAGTGCCGGGCCGCGCGGGCGGCGAACTGCATCATCAGCACCGCGCCGATGCCGAAGTTGGGGGCGATCACCACGCCGACGCCGGGCTTGCGGGCCAGCCAGCCGCGCACCTGCTCCAGCCGCTGCCCGGTGAATCCGGTGGTGCCCACGACCGCGTTGATGCCCTGGTCGATGCACCACTGCAGGTTGTCCATGACGACGTCGGGGGTGGTGAAGTCGACAATCACCTCGGCCCCGGCGTCGGAGGCGTTGAACAGCCAGTCGCCCTGGTCGACCATGGCCACCAGCTCCATGTCGCCGGCGGCGTCGACGGCCTTGCACACCTCGACGCCCATCCGGCCCCGGGCGCCCAGCACGCCGACCCGGATCGGCTCGTCCGCGCTCTTCTCCTGCTCGTCAGTCACGGGGCACAACCTATCCCAATCGGGACGCCCGCACCCCGCCGGTCAGCGGGTGGAGAAGTCGTCCCGCCCGAAGGGCCCGACCACGGCCAACGACATCGGGCGGCCGAGCAGCTCGGCGGCGAGGGCGTTGACGTCGGCCACGGTGACCGCGTCGACCCGGCTGAGCAGCTCGTCGACGGGCATCAGGTCGCCGTAGAGCAGCTCGCCCTTGGCCAGCCGGCTCATCCGCGAGCCCGTGTCCTCCAGGCCCAGCACGAAGGAGCCCTTGCTCATCCCCTTGCCCCGCGCCACCTCGGCCTCGGTGAGACCGTCGGCGGCCACCCGGGCCAGCTCGGCCCGGGTCAGCTCCAGCACCTCGTCCACCTTGCCGGGCGCGCAGCCGGCGTAGACCGCGAAGAGGCCGCTGTCGGCGTACTGGCTGGCGTAGGAGTAGACCGAGTAGGCGAGGCCGCGCTGCTCCCGGATCTCTTGGAACAGCCGGCTGGACATGCCCCCGCCGAGGACGTTGTTGAGCACGCCGAGGGCGAACCGGCGGTCGTCGAGCCGGTCGATGCCGGGGCAGCCGAGGATGACGTGCGCCTGCTCGGTCTCCTTCGGCTCCACCAGCGTGGTGGCGGGCTTCGTGCGTACCGCCGGGGTGCTCGACCGGTGCGGCGCGGGCGACGCCGGGTCGGTGTCCAGCGGGGTGCCGCGCAGCGCCTGGCGGACGAGCTTGACCACGGCGGCGTGGTCCAGGTTGCCGGCGGCGGCGATGACGATCTGCGGGGCGGTGTAGCGACGGCGGTAGAAGCCCTGGATCTGCCGCCGGGTCATCGGGGTGACCGTCTCCTCGGTGCCGGAGATCAGCCGGCCCAGCGGGTGGTCGCCGTACACCGCCCGGGCGAAGAGGTCGTGCACCTCGTCGCCCGGCTCGTCGTCGTGCATGGCGATCTCTTCGAGGATCACGCCCCGCTCGGTCTCCACGTCGGCCGGGTCCAGCACCGAGTCGGCGACGAGGTCGCACATCACGTCGATGGCCAGCGGCAGGTCCTCGTCCAGCACGCGGGCGTAGTAGCAGGTGTATTCCTTGGTGGTGAAGGCGTTGGTCTCGCCGCCCACCGCCTCGATCCCGGAGGAGATGTCCAGCGCGCTGCGCTTGTTGGTGCCCTTGAACAGCAGGTGCTCCAGGAAGTGCGCGGCGCCGGCCTGCGGGCCGGTCTCGTCGCGGGAGCCGACGGCCACCCAGATGCCGAACGACACGCTGCGCATCGCCGGGATCGCCTCGGTCAGCACGCGCAGGCCGCTGGGCAGCACGGTACGGCGTACCGTGCCGCCCAGCGGGTCGTCGCTGATCGTCCGGGTCACCGCCCGGGAGGCGCCGCCGGAGCGGGCCGTCCCGGCGGCGCGGTGGGACGCCCCCGCAGGAACCGGGAACGCCGCCACCCCCCGTCGATCCGGCGGAAACGGCGCACGAAGGGCGGCCCGACTCACGTGTTGCTCCCAGATCGACGAGGGGTGGGTGGTGCGATTGCCAGACGTCAGCTGTGCCGGGTGCGGCGACGCGGACGCTCGCCGCCCTCGCCACCCTCGCCGCCGCCCTGGCCGCGCTCGCCGCCGGCCGGGCCACGACCGCCCCGGTCGCCGCCGCGCTCGCGGTCGCCGCGGTCGCGCGGCCCCCGGTCGCCCCGGTCCCGGCCGGCCGGACGCTCGCCGCCGGCGGCCTCGGCCGGCGCCTCGGCGCCCTCCGGGCGGACCTTGTCCAGGTAGATCTTGCCGCGGGCGTCGATGTCCGCGATCTCGACCTCGACCCGGTCGCCGACGTTGAGGAAGTCCTCGACCTTCTCGACCCGCTTGCCGTCGCCCACCTTGGAGATGTGCAGCAGGCCGTCGCGGCCCGGCAGCAGCGAGATGAACGCGCCGAACGCGGCGGTCTTGACCACCGTGCCGAGGAACTTGTCGCCGACCTTCGGCAGCGTCGGGTTGGCGATCGCGTTGATCCGCTCGACCGCGGCCTGGGCCGACGGCCCGTTGGTCGCGCCGACGTAGATCGTGCCGTCGTCCTCGATGGAGATCTCGGCGCCGGTCTCGTCCTGGATGGCGTTGATCGTCTGGCCCTTGGGGCCGATCACCATGCCGATCTTGTCGACCGGAATCTTGACGGTGGTGACGCGCGGCGCGTAGTCCGACATCTCGGCCGGGGACTCGATCGCCCGCTGCATCACGTCGAGGATCGTCTGCCGGGCCTCGTGCGCCTGCTGGAGCGCGGCGGCCAGCACGTCCGACGGGATGCCGTCGAGCTTGGTGTCGAGCTGGAGGGCGGTGACGAACTCCCGGGTGCCGGCGACCTTGAAGTCCATGTCGCCGAACGCGTCCTCGGCGCCGAGGATGTCGGTGAGCGTCACGTACTCGGTCTTGCCGTCGACCTCGTCGGAGATGAGGCCCATGGCGATGCCGGCGACCGGCGCCTTCAGCGGCACACCGGCGCTGAGCAGGCCCAGCGTCGAGGCGCAGACCGAGCCCATCGAGGTGGAGCCGTTGGAGCCGAGCGCCTCGGAGACCTGCCGGATGGCGTACGGGAACTCCTCGCGCGACGGCAGCACGGGGATCAGCGCCCGCTCGGCGAGCGCGCCGTGGCCGATCTCGCGCCGCTTCGGCGAGCCGACCCGGCCGGTCTCACCGGTCGAGTACGGCGGGAAGTTGTAGTTGTGCATGTAGCGCTTGGACTTCTCCGGGGAGAGGGTGTCCAGCGACTGCTCCATGCGCAGCATGTTGAGCGTGGTGACGCCGAGGATCTGCGTCTCGCCCCGCTCGAACAGCGCCGAGCCGTGCACCCGCGGCAGCACGCCCACCTCGGCGCTGAGCGGACGGATGTCGCGCGGGCCGCGGCCGTCGATGCGGACCTGCTCGCGCAGCACCCGGTTGCGGACCTCGGACTTGGTCAACGACCGGAAGGCGGCGCTGAGCTCCTTCTCCCGGCCCTCGAAGCGACCGCCGAGCTCCTCGGCGACCTTGGCCTTGACCCGGTCCAGGGCCTCCTCGCGGTCGGCCTTGCCGGCGATCTTCAGGGCCTCGGCGACCTCGGCGCGGGCCAGGTCGGCCACCGCGTCGTAGGCGTCGTCGGAGTAGTCGAGGAAGACCGGGAACTCGGCGACCGGCTTGGCGGCCACCTCGGCCAGCTCGCTCTGCGCCCGGCACAGCTCGCGGATGGCCGGCTTGGCGGCCTCCAGGCCGCTCGCCACGACCTCCTCGGTCGGCGCGGGGGCGCCGCCGGCGACCAGCGCCACGGTGTGCTCGGTGGCCTCGGCCTCGACCATCATGATCGCGACGTCGCCGTCGGCCAGGGCGCGACCGGCCACCACCATGTCGAAGGTGGCCCGGGACAGCTCCTCGTGGGTCGGGAAGGCGACCCACTGGCCGTCGACGTGCGCCATCCGGGTCGCCCCGATCGGGCCGGAGAACGGCAGGCCGGAGAGCTTGGTCGACATCGACGCGGCGTTGATCGCCACCACGTCGTAGGGGTGCTGCGGGTCGAGCGCGAGGACGGTCTCGACGACCTGGACCTCGTTGCGCAGGCCCTTGACGAACGACGGGCGCAGCGGCCGGTCGATCAGCCGGCAGGTGAGGATCGCGTCCTCGCTGGGGCGGCCCTCGCGGCGGAAGAACGAGCCGGGGATCCGGCCCGCGGCGTACATCCGCTCCTCGACGTCGACGGTCAGCGGGAAGAAGTCGAACTGCTCCTTCGGCTGCTTGCCGGCGGTGGTGGCGGAGAGGACGACCGTCTCGCCGAGCTGGGCGACGACGGAGCCGGCGGCCTGGCGAGCCAGCCGGCCGGTGGAGAAGGTGATCTCACGGGTGCCGAAGGACCCGTTGTCGATCACGGCGGTGCGGGATTCGGTGCCGAGGTTGGTCTCGGTCATGGTGCTGTCGTGCTCCTTCGCATCGGGGGCCCACGACGCGGGGAGCTGCTCAGACGGCCGGTCTTCGATCGAAGCGCCCGGGTGGCCGGCGAGATGCCGGGGTGCCCGGGGGCCACTACCGGAGACCGGTACGCTGACCGGCTCCCTGTCGGGTGGTCGCACGGCCCGTTTCTTCAGTGGTACCGGAACGGGGGAGCGGCCGCAGGCCGCTCCCCCGTCACGTCACCGGCGCAGACCGAGCCGCTCGATGAGCGACCGGTAGCGGTTGATGTCCTTCTTCTGGACGTAGTTGAGCAGCCGACGGCGACGGCCGACCAGCAGCAGCAGCCCACGGCGGCTGTGGTGGTCGTGCTTGTGCACCTTCAGGTGCTCGGTGAGCTCGGCGATCCGCTTGGTGAGGACCGCGACCTGCACCTCCGGCGAACCGGTGTCGCCCTCGGCGGTCGCGTACTCCGCGCGGATCTTGGCCTTGGCTTCCTGGTCGAGCGCCATTTTCTCCCTGTTTCGTGGGTTGTTCGATGGTGTCCGTCGGATCGGTCTGGGGACCGGAAACGGACCGGTACCTCGCACCCGCGGCGTCGTGCAGGCACGCGAGGCCCCACGTCGGTCAGCCGACGTCCCCGCCAGACTACCAGCACGGCCCGGCGGCGGCCGGTCAAGGGCGCGGCGCCGTCAGCCGACAGCTCGCCGGGTACGCTCCACGTCCTGCTCGATCTGGGCGATCAACGGCTCGACCGCGTCGTAGCGGACCTGCCCGCGCAGGTGCGCCACGAAGTCCAGCGCCAGCCGCTCGCCGTAGAGGTCGCCGGAGAAGTCCAGCACGTACGCCTCCACCCGCCGCTCGCGCCCGGAGAAGGTCGGGTTGGTGCCGACCGACACCGCCGCCGCCAGCGGTTCGGGGTGGCCCCGGCGCACCAGCCGGGCCGCGTAGACGCCGTCGGCGGGCACCGCCGCGTACCGGTGGCAGAGCAGGTTGGCGGTGGGGAAGCCCAGCTCGCGGCCGCGCTGGTCGCCGCGGACCACCACGCCCTCCAGCCGGTGCGGGCGGCCGAGCGCCGCGGCGGCGGCCCCCACGTCCCCCGCGTCGACGCAGGAGCGGATGTAGGTCGAGGAGAAGACCGTGCCCGCCTCGGCGACCAGCGGGGCCCCCTCGACGCCGAAGCCGAAGGTGCGGCCCAGCCGCTCCAGCAGCGCCACGTCGCCGGCGGCCTTGTGGCCGAAGCGGAAGTTGTCCCCCACCACCACGAGGGCGGCGTGCAGGTGCTCCACCAGGACGTCGTGCACGAACGCCTCGGCGGGCAGCCGGGAGAACTCCGGGGTGAACGGCACCACGCAGAGCACGTCCACGCCGAGCGCCTCGATCAGCTCGGCCTTGCGGGCGGGCTCGGTGAGCACCGCCGGGTGCGAGCCGGGGCGGACCACCTCGGCCGGGTGCGGGTCGAAGGTCACCACCACCGACTGCACGCCCAGTTCCCGGGCCCGCGCCACGGCGTGCCCGATGGTCGCCTGGTGCCCCTTGTGCACGCCGTCGAAGACGCCGATGGTGACGACCGACCGTCCCCAACCACCGGGCGCCGCGTCGTACCCCCGCCACCGCTGCATTGCGCTCCTCCCCTGCCTGTCCGGCGGGCCGCGCCGGCCGCCGGTCCCACGATCCGCCCCGCCGTCAGGCGGGGGCGAGCACGATCTCCGCGCGGGCCCGGCCGTCCCGCTCGCTGACGATGGCGATCAGCCCGCCGTCGGGGCCGAAGACCGCGTAGGGGCCGGAGATCCCCGCCGGGTCGAGCGGCCCGCCGTGGGAGAGCACCTTCGCCTCGTCGGCGCCGACGTCCCGCCGCGCGAAGGACCGGCCGGCCGCCTCCGCCAGCGGCAGGCCCACGACCTCGGGCGCGCGCCGCTCCAGGTCGTCGAGGGTGGCGGCCTCCGCGAGGGTGAAGTCGCCGACGGCGGTACGCCGCAGCGCGGTCAGGTGTCCACCCACCCCGAGCGCCAGGCCCGCGTCCCGGGCGATGGCCCGGATGTACGTCCCGGAGGAGCAGGTCACGTCGATGTCCACGTCCACCACGTCGGGCCGGTCGCGGCGCACCGCGAGCAGGTCCAGCCGGGAGACGGTGACCCGGCGGGCGGGCAGCTCGACGCTCTCTCCCTCGCGGACCCGCTTGTACGCCCGCTGACCGTTGATCTTGATGGCGCTGACCGCGCTCGGCACCTGCTCGATCTCGCCGGTCAGCGCGGCCAGGGCGGCCCGGATCGCCTCGTCGGTGACCTGCCCGGCCGGGGTGGTGGCGATCACGTCGCCCTCGGCGTCGTCGGTGACGGTGGCCTGGCCGAGCCGGACGGTGGCCGTGTAGCTCTTGTGCGCGCCGATCACGTAGGTGAGCAGGCGGGTGGCCCGGCCGACCCCGATCACCAGTACGCCGGTCGCCATCGGGTCGAGGGTGCCGCCGTGCCCCACCCGGCGGGTCCGCGCCAACCGGCGGATCCGCGCCACCACGTCGTGCGACGTCATGCCGCCGGGCTTGTCGACCACGATCAGACCGTCTGCGCTCACGACACCCAAGCCTGCCAGACCGGCTCCGACGCCCTGTCGCCGCCGTACACGGGTCGGGTGGACGGCCGGCGCGGCGTCCACCGGTCGGCCAGCGTTGCCCGCCCGGGATCGCACGGGACCACGCCGGGGCGCGGCGGGTGCGAAGATCATGCGCCCCCTCCACCCACCCCACCTGGACAGTCCGAATGAGCACCCACCAGCGGCCGACCGCGCCTTTCGACCCGTACGCCGACCAGCCCGCGGAGCCGGTCCGTGTCCCGACCTGGATGCGCGAGCCGGAGACGGAGCACACGCTGACCCGCCCGGAGCGGTTGCGGCTGGGCTGGGCGAGGCACAGCGGGAAGCTGCTGGGCGGCGTCGCCGCCCTGGTGACGCTCTCGTTCCTCGCGGTGGTGGGCACCATCGGACTCGGCGTCTACGAGCGGGTCCGCGACAACGAGCCCATCCTGCCCGACCGCCGGGCCGTGCCCGGCCAGGTCCGTCCCACCGACGCCGACGGCAACTCGGTGAGCCCGTGGGCGGCCACCCCGGCGGAGTCGTTCGCCGCCGGGAAGGACGCCATCGTCACGCCGCCGGCGAAGGCGGCCGCGCCGTTCACCGCGAAGCAGGTCGCCGAGGGCCTGGCGAAGGTCCGGCAGGTGCTCGTCAAGGGCCGCGTCGACAGGTCGATGCTCGTGGTCAACGACCCGGAGCCCTTCCTCGGGCTGATCGCGCCGGACAACCGGGACGAGGTCCGGCGCGACCTGGCCGACGGCGCGGCGCTGAACTACGTGACCCGGGTCGACGACGAGGCCGACCCGCGGCTGGACAACGCCGACACGGTGCGCGCGCGGGGCACCGTCACCTACCGGGCGACCACCGACCCCGACGGCATCCGGGTGCTGGAGATCACCACCAGCTTCATCTGGGTCTACCACTTCGACCTCTGGCGGGCGCAGGAGTACCCGCCGGGAGCCGAGCTGGTCACCGTGCGTGACGAGGTGGTCTGGCACGTCCCGCACCCCGACGACGTCCGGTCCTCGTCCCGTGGGCTGTGGGTACACGAGGCGGCGAGCACCCTCTACAACGCCGACTGCGCCGGGATCAAGCGGGGGTTCCTGGCCCTCGCCCCCAAGGAGCCGCTGCGCAGCCGGCCCTCGGCACGGCCGACAGGCAACGTCTACGACCCGGGCTGGCGTCCCGGCGACGGCGAAAGCTGCTGAGCCGCGGGAGCGCCCGGACGGGTGCGGTCAGCGCACCGCGCCGACCACGGCCCAACCGCCCGAGCGCAGCCGCAGCAGCAGGGCGACCAGCCGGATCACCACGAACAGCGTGAGCCCGGCCCAGATGCCGCCGAGCCCGAGGTCGAGCCCGTAGGCCAGCCAGATGGCGGGCAGGAAGCCGCCGAGGGCCGCCACGATGGTCAGGTTGCGCAGGTAGCGGACGTCGCCGGCGCCGATCAGCACGCCGTCGAGGGCGAACACGACGCCGGCGAGCGGCTGCATCGCCACGAACCACGGCCAGGCCACCATCGCCTGGTCGCGTACCTGTGGATCGGTGCTGAACAGGCCGGGCACCACGCCGGCGCCGGCGGCGATGAGCACGGCGAACGCCACGCCGCAGGCGCCGCCGAGCAGCCCGATCCGGCGGGCGAGAGCACGCGCCCCGGCTTCGTCGCCGGCGCCGAGCGCGGCGCCGATCAGCGACTGGGCGGCGATGGCGAGCGCGTCGAGCACCAGTGCGGTGAAGAACCACAGTTGCAGGGCGATCTGGTGGGCGCCCACGGCGGCGGCGCCGAAACGCGCGGCCACGGCGGTGGCCGAGAGGAAGCTGGCCTGGAACGCGACGCCCCGGATCAGCAGGTCCCGGCTGAGCACCAGCTGCTGCCCGATCAGCCGCGGCCGCGGCCGCAGCGGGACCCGCTCGGCGACCAACGCACCGGCGAAGAGCAGGCCGGAGACGGTCTGGGCGACCACGTTGGCCACCGCCGAGCCGACCAGGCCGAGCCCCGCCGGATAGACCAGCAGGGGGCAGAGCACGGCGGAGAGCAGGTTCGGGCCCAGCACGAACACCAGCGGCCGGCGGGTGTCCTGCACGCCGCGCAGCCAGCCGTTGCCGGCGGCGGCGAGCAGCAGGCCCGGTGCGCCGAGCGCCGCGACCCGCAGCCACTGCGCGGCGGCGTCGGCCACCTCGCCCGGCCCTCCGGCGAGGGTACGCGCCAACGCCCCGCCGCCGACCTGCATGCCGACCGCGACCAGCACGCCCACCCCGAGGGCCAGCCACGAGGACTGCACGCCCTCGGCGACGGCGGCGGCCCGGTCGCCGGCCCCGAATCGCCGGGCCGACCGCCCCGTGGTGCCGTACGCGACCACCGTGCCGAGCCAGGCGATGAGGGTCAGCACCGTGCCGCCGACGGCGAGCGCGGCGAGTGGCACGCGGCCGAGGTGCCCCACCACCGCCGTGTCCACGAGCACGTAGAGCGGTTCGGCGGCCAGCACCACGAGTGCCGGCAGGGCGAGCGCGGCGATCCGGCGGGGCGCGGCGGCAGCCCGGGCATCGGTGACGGTGGGCTGACTCATCGCCGCCGATCATGGCACGCCCAGCGTAAGGGACGCAAGGTGCGCAGCCGCTTACCGCCGACCGGGTGCCGCGCTGGCGTCCGGCAACGGTCACACTCCGCCAGCGCTGTCGATCTGATGTCGCAGACGATTCAAGCCCGTACCGAGCGAGCGATCACCTGCGCCGACGCCAGCGACCCGGACGCTGGACGGCACCCGCAGCAGGCAACACGGGCAGCAGGCGGGTGGCGGGCCGGGGGGTGGTGGCTGGCGGGCGGGGGGTGGCGGTGGATCTTGGCAGGGAAGTGGCCCCTGGAGGGGCCCTTGGGTACCAGGATCGGCGGGAAGGCGGCGAACGGCGGCGGTCGGGGCGGCCCGTCGTCCAGGTCGGCGACCGTCACCCGGTGCGCCGAACCTCAGGTGGGACCGGCCAGTTTGCCCGTCGTGCCAGCCGAGGTGGGACCGGCGAGTTTGCCCGTCGTGCCAGACCCCGTCACCCGCTGAGGCCGGGCGGGCCGCGACACCGCCGACGTCACACCCCGAACGGCCCCGTCACCCGCTGAGGCCGGGCGGGCGGTGACGCTGCCGGGGTGGGACGTCGGAGGCGTCACCGCCGGTCGGCGCGGGACGCCGGGCAGCGTGCGGTGCAGGTCGGCGTCACCGCCGGTCGGTCTGCGTCACTGACGGGTGTCCATCGAGGTCTGCAGCGCGCGGCGCATCTGCTCGCGGGCCTCGTCGGTGGTCTCGGGCTTGGGCTTGTTCGGCATGGTGGTCCCCTTCCAGGGCGCGGGCCACCGACACGACGGCGGCCCTCACGGGCGGCGTGCTGAGCGCCCGGCAGCGGTCCGGGGTCACCGGAGCAGCTGGTGGGCAGCGTGAGCCCGGGTCGATCGACCCTGGAGGGAGGTGTTGCCGGGTGTGGCCGCACCGCCCACGACCAGCGCCGCCACACGACGCCGGCCGATTCCCAAGCTATCGTTCAGGTCCACATGCTGCCCACGGTTCCCGCGATCTGGACTCACGTTGGTCCGTCGGGCGGGTGCCGCCACGATCGGGGGATGCGGCGTCGGCGGTCAGCGGGCCAGGAAGTGCCAGCCGAGCCACCACCAGAAGCCGAACAGCCCGATCCGGCCGACCGGCACCGGGCCCACCTCGTAGCGCATGACGTACGCGCAGACCTCCCCGAGGGTCGGGATCCGGGAGCCCTCCCGCCGGGCGGCCCACTCCACGGCGGCGAAGAGCGCCAGCGCCACCAGAAAGCCGCCGATCGCCAGTGCACGCATCATCGCCGCACCAACCCCCAGAACGCCGACAGCCAGGCCAGCCAGGCCGCCGAGCGGACCAACCGGTCCTCCAGCAGCGGGTCGGCCAGCCGGGAGAAGGTGGGAAACTCGTCCCCCGCCGCCAGCACGAACGTGGTGCCCTCGAAGACCCCGAAGACCACCACCGGCAGGGCCCACCAGGCCGCCGGGGCGCCGAGCCGCCGGGGTGCGGGCCGCCGGGGCACCCGGTTGCTCAGGCCCAGCCAGATCAGTACGCCGCCGGTGCCGAGGGTCCAGAGGTTGGCCTCCGTCGAGAACGACGGAAACCGGCCGCCGACCAGCGAGAGGCAGACGAGCACCGGCACGGTGACGGCGGGACGGTCCCAGGCGCGGGGCGCCTCGACGGTGAGCTCGTGGGGCTGCTCCATCCCGCGATTCTCCCCGTACTCGCCGGCCCCGGAAAGACGGACACTCCCCCGAGCTGACCCTGATCTTTCCCGGCGAGGGGCCGGTCAGCGCCGGACCGGCCCCGTCAGCGCGCCGCCGAGCTCCGCGCGGATCCGGTCGACGACCTCGTCGACGGTGCCCCGACCGGTGAATCCGGCGGCGAAGCGGTGCCCGCCGCCGCCCAGCGCGACCGCCACCCGGCTGACGTCCACCGCGCCCTTGCTGCGCATGGAAACCGCCCAGTCGCCGGTCGCGGTCTGCTTGACCACGCAGCTCACGTCGGCCTCGGCGGTGCACCGGACCGAGTCGATGAGCGCCTCGAGCACGTACGGCCGCTGGTCGTGCCGGGCCAGGTCGTCCTGGGTCGCGTACGTCCAGACGAGGCCGTGCCCGGCGGCCGCGGCGGGCTCCAGGCGTGCCCGGCCGAGCACCTCGCCGAACAGGCGCACGGCGCCGAAGGGCCGGGTGTCGAAGATCCGACGGGAGATGTCGCCGGGGCGGATGCCGGTGGCGAGCAGGCGCGCCGCGAGCTGGTGCACCGCCGGGGTGGTCGCCTCGAACCGGAACGAGCCGGTGTCGGTGCTCAGGGCGACGTAGAGGCACTCCGCGATGGCCGCGTCCAGGTCGACGCCGAGCCGGGCGAGCAGCTCCTCGGCGACCACCGAGGTGGCCGCCGCGTGCCGGTCCACCAGGTTGACGCGGCCGAAGCGGGTGTTCGACGCGTGGTGGTCGAGCACCAGCGCGCCGCCGGCGGTGGCCAGCCGGTCGGCCAGCTCGCCGAGCCGGGACTCGCTGGCCGCGTCGAAGCAGATGACCAGCTCGGGGTCGGCGTACGCCTCGGTCGCCGGCACGAGCAGGTCGAGCCCGGGCAGCTCACGGAACGACTCCGGCACCTCCGGCGGGCCGGGGAAGGTGGCCTGCATTTGGCGTACGCCGAGCCGGCGCAGCCCGAGGCCGAAGCCGAGCATGCTGCCCAGCGCGTCGCCGTCGGGGTTGACGTGGCAGATGAGCAGCACCCGCCCGTCCGGCGGCAGGGCCCGCACCGCCGCCACGGCCGCCGCCCAGTCGGCCTCGGTCGGGCCGGAGTCGGCCGGCGGCGTCGCCTCGGCGAGTGCGCCACCGGCCGGGTCTCCGGAGGTTCCGGTCACCGACGGTCCCCGCCCCGGGGGGTATCGTCCTCGTCCTCGTCCTCGTCGCCCTGGGCGGCCTCGTCCTCGTCCTCCTCCAGCCGGTACGGCTGGGCCTCGCCCGCGTACTCGGCCCTGGCGGCGAGCCGTTGCACCTCGGCGTCGGCGTTGCGGGCCTGGGCGAGCAGGTCGTCGATGTGCTTGACCTGGTCCTGCACGTCGTCGAGGACGAAGGTCAGGGTCGGCGAGTGCCGCAGCCCGAGCGCCTTGCCGACCGTGCTGCGCAGCATGCCCTTGGCGCTCTCCAGCGCCGCGGCGGTGCCGGCCTGGGCCGCCGCGTCGCCGAGCACCGTGTAGAACACGGTCGCGTCACGCAGGTCGGCGGTGATCCGGGCGTCGGTGATGGTGATCATGCCAAGCCGGGGGTCCTTGATCTGGCTGCGCACCACCGACGCGACCAGTTCACGCACCCGCTCCGCGTGCCGGCGTACCTTGGCCGGATCCGACATATCGCCACCTCCACGGCGTCCCGCTCCCAGCCGTCACCGGTGACGCGGAGCGCCCCCGGAGCCGACCGGCCAACATCTCGAACACTACCCGCGCGGCAACCGCCGCCGCGCGCCGCCGGTGGTGCGCCAACCCGGCCGCGGTGGCCCCGGCACACCCCACGCCGACGGGGTCACGCCCGCCGCGCGCATCCGCGCCGCCGGCCCCGTCCTCCGCCGGCCCACAGGGCCACAGGGCCCGCGCCGACCTTGTCACCCCGCCCGGCGCGTACGGGTCCACGCCGGCCCCGTCACGCCGGGGCGCGCAGGTGCGCGCGCCCGGCGGGTCAGTCCTCCTCGCCGTAGAGCCGCCGGCGCACCGAGAGCAACTCGGCCTCCGGCCGGCCGGCCACCAGGCGCTCGCAGGAGTCCAGCACCTCGCGGACGTGCGACGCCTCGGCGGCCACCACGGCCACGGCTATCTCGGCCCGACCGTGCAGGTCCAACGCCCCGACCTCGGCGGCCGAGACCTCGAAGCGGCGCAGGGCCGCCACGATCGGGCGTACGTATGATCTCTTGGCCTTGAGCGACCGGGAGTCGCCCGGCAGCAGCAGGTCGAAGACCGCGGTTCCGGTGAACATCGCCCCGGACGATACCCGGCCGGACCCCCACATGATCAAGGGGTTTACGCCTTTCGGCGTAAACCCCTTGATCAGTGGTTCACCGGATCAGGCGCGAGCCTTCTCCCGCATCTCGAAGGTCTCGATGATGTCGCCGACCTGGACGTTGTTGTAACCACCCAGGGTCAGACCACACTCGAAGCCCTCGCGAACCTCCGTGGCGTCGTCCTTGAACCGCTTGAGCGAGCTGATGGTGAGGTTGTCCGCCACCACCGAGCCGTCGCGCAGCAGGCGCGCCTTGGCGTTGCGCCGGATGACACCCGACCGGACGATGCAACCGGAGATGTTGCCGACCTTGGACGAGCGGAAGACGTCGCGGATCTCCGCGCTGCCCAGCTCGACCTCCTCGTACTCCGGCTTGAGCAGCCCCTTGAGCGCGGCGTCGATCTCCTCGATGGCCTGGTAGATGACGGTGTAGTACCGGATCTCCACGCCCTCGCGGTCGGCCATCTCGCGGACCTTGTTGGCGGCCCGCACGTTGAAGCCGATGATCGTGACCGCCTCGGACGAGGCGCTCGCGAGCATGACGTCGCTCTCGGTGATCGCACCCACGCCCCGGTGGATGATCCTGAGCTGGACCTCCTCCGGGATGTCGAGGTTGAACAGCGCGTCCTCGAGGGCCTCCACGGAACCGGAGACGTCGCCCTTGAGCACCAGGTTGAGCGAGGTCTTCTCGCCCTCCTTGAGCTGCTCCATGAGCGTCTCGAGGGTCGCCCGGCCGCGGGAGTTGGCGAACGCCGCCGCCCGCCGCCGCGCCTGCCGCTGCTCGGCGATCTGGCGCACCGTGCGGTCGTCCTCGGCCGCCAGGAAGGTGTCACCCGCACCCGGCACCGCGGTCAGACCGAGCACCAGGACCGGACGGGCCGGACCCGCCTCGGCGACCTGGTTGCCGTTCTCGTCGAGCATCGCCCGGACCCGGCCGTGCGCCCCGCCGGCGACGATCGAGTCGCCCGCCCGCAGGGTGCCCTTCTGCACCAGCACCGTCGCCACCGCACCGCGGCCCTTGTCCAGGTGCGCCTCGATGGCCACACCCTGCGCCGGCCCGTCGATCGGAGCGGTCAGCTCCAGCGACGCGTCGGCGGTCAGCAGGACCGCCTCGAGCAGGTCGTCGATGCCGATGCCCGGCTTCGCCGCCACGTTGACGAACATCGTGTCGCCGCCGTACTCCTCGGCGACCAGCCCGTACTCGGTCAGCTGCTGGCGGACCTTGTCCGGGTTGGCCTCCGGCTTGTCGACCTTGTTGACCGCCACCACGATCGGCACGTCGGCCGCCTTGGCGTGGTTCAACGCCTCGATCGTCTGCGGCATCACGCCGTCGTCGGCCGCCACCACCAGCACCACGATGTCGGTGACCTGGGCACCACGGGCACGCATGGCGGTGAACGCCTCGTGACCCGGGGTGTCGATGAAGGTCACCGCCCGGTCCTCGCCCTCGTGCGGGACGTGGACCTGGTAGGCCCCGATGTGCTGGGTGATGCCACCCGCCTCGCCGGCCACGACGTTCGCCTTGCGGATCGCGTCGAGCAGCTTGGTCTTACCGTGGTCGACGTGACCCATGACGGTCACCACCGGCGCACGGCTGACCAGGCGGTCCTCCGCGACCTCGGCGTCGAGGTCGATGTTGAACTGCGCGAGCAGCTCGCGGTCCTCGTCCTCCGGGCTGACGATCTGCACGTTGAAGCCGAGGTGCTCACCCAGCAGCAGCAGGGTGTCGTCGGAGCAGGACTGGGTCGCGGTGACCATCTCGCCCAGGTTGAACATCTCCTGGACCAGCGAACCCGGGTTGGCGTTGATCTTGTCGGCGAAGTCCGACAGCGAGGCGCCACGGGAGAGCCTGATGACCTGACCCTGACCCCGGGGAGCGCCCGAGCTCATGGTCGGGGCCGACAGGTTGTCGAACTCCTGTCTGCGCTGCTTCTTGGACTTGCGACCACGGGTCGGCCGGCCACCCGGACGCCCGAAGGCGCCCGCGGCGCCGCCGCCACGGCCACGACCGCCGCCACCGGGACGACCGCCGCCACCGGCCGGGGCACCCGGACGGAAACCGCCACCGGGAGCACCGCCGCCGCCACCGGGACCGCCGCGGTAGCCACCGCCGCCGCCACCGGGACCGCCGCGGAAACCACCGCCGCCGCCACCGCCACCGGGACCGCCGCGGAAACCACCGCCGCCACCGGGACGACCCGCGCCGCCACCGGGGCCGCCACGCCCGCCGCCGGGACCGCCGGGGCGGCCGGTGGTGGGGCGCTGGCTCGGCATGGACGCCGGGCTGGGCCGGGGCGGCATGGAGGCCGGGCTGGGCCGCGGCGGCATGCCCGCCGGGCTGGGCCGGGGGCCACCGGCACCGGCGGCCGGCGGCCGCTGCTGCTGGCCGCCCTGGATGCCGAACGGGTTGTTGCCGGCGCCGCGCGCCGGCGGACGACCGCCCGGCCGGGCGCCCGGACCCGGCTGCGGGGCGCCGGGACGACCCGCGGCCGGGGAACCCGGACGGGGCGGCACGGCGTTCGGGCCGGGACGCGGACCCGGACGGGGACCACCCTCGGTCGGGGGCTCCCGTCGGACGTTCTCCCGCTGCTGCTGGCGGGCGGCCTGCGCGGCCTTGACCGCGGCCTCCTGCTCAGCCTTGAGCGCGGCGGCGCGCGCCTCGGCGGCCGCCACCTCGATGTCGTGCGCGCTCGCCGGCTTGGCGACCGGGGTCGCCGCCTGCGGCGGGCCGGGGACCGGGCCCTTGGGCTTCGGTCCGGGGGTCGGCGCGGCCGGCCGCCGGGGCGGCATCGGCTTGGCCGAGACCCGGGGGGCACCCGGGGTCGGGGGCGGCGTCGGGGTCGGTGCCGGGCTCGGGGCCGCCGCCGGCGGGGCGGTCGGCGCCGAGGAACCACCGGCGGACGCGACGAATGCGCCACGCAGCCGTCGGGCGACGGGCGCCTCGACGGTGCTGGACGCGGACTTCACGAACTCGCCCATCTCCTTGAGCTTGGCGAGAACGGTCTTGCTTTCGACCCCGAGCTCTTTTGCAAGCTCGTGTACGCGGGCCTTACCTGCCACTGCACTCCTCACTCCGAGGTCGTGCGGGCAGCACCCGCAGCGACCTCACTCGTGCACTTGAAGCCTGGTCATTTCAGGGACTTCATCGTGTGCTCATGTCGGTCGTCCTACCCTGCTAGCGACCCTCGCCCGGTCGGGCTGACCGGACGTAGTGGTTGGCGCATCGACGTGCTCGGCAAGCTCACCGTGGTCGAGGACCCCGGTGATGCGCAGCGCCCGCCCGAAGGCGCGCCGCCGCACCGCTTGCGCGAAGCAGGCCGGATCCGGGTGCATGTTCGCTCCCCGACCCGGCAGCCTGCGGGCCGGATCGGGCCGAAGGCTGTGACCAGCCTCGTCGCCGACCGCGACGATCCGCAGCAATTCGCTGGCCGGCGCACGACGCCGGCAACCCACACAGGTGCGCTCCGGCAGCGCGCGTCGTACCACTGGAGGAAGTCTACCCCTAGGCGCCCGAGATCGCGCCGCCCGGTTCCGGGACGTGATCAGCCCCGCCCCGGCCCGCCGCGCCGGCCTGCTCCGCGTCGGACCGGATGTCGATCCGCCAACCGGTCAACCGGGCGGCAAGCCGGGCATTCTGCCCCTCCCTGCCGATGGCGAGGGAGAGCTGGAAGTCCGGAACGGTCACCCGGGCCGTCCGGCTGGCCAGGTCGACCACCTCGACCCGCAGCGCCTTGGCCGGCGACAGCGCGTTGCCGACGAAGGTGGCCGGATCGTCCGACCAGTCGATGATGTCGATCTTCTCGCCGTGCAGCTCGCTCATCACGGCCCGGACCCGCTGGCCCATCGGGCCGATGCAGGCACCCTTGGCGTTCACGCCCTGAGCGGTGGAACGGACCGCGATCTTCGTACGGTGACCCGCCTCACGCGCGATCGCGGCGATCTCCACGGTGCCGTCGGCGATCTCCGGCACCTCCAGCGCGAAGAGCTTCTTCACCAGGGCCGGGTGCGAGCGGGACAACGTCACCTGCGGGCCACGCAGCCCCTTGGCCACGTGCACCACCACGCAGCGGATCCGCTCGCCGTGCTGGGGATCCTCGCCCGGGACCTGCTCGGACTGGGGCAGGACGCCCTCCAGCTTGCCCAGGTCGACGCTGATGATGCCCTTCTCGCGGCGGGTCTCGTGCGCCTGCACCACGCCGGTGACCAGGTCGCCGTCGCGGCCGACGTACTCGCCGAAGTGCACCTCGTCGGTGGCCTCCCGCAGCCGCTGGAGGATCACCTGCTTGGCGGTCATGGCGGCGATCCGACCGAAGTCGTGCGGGGTGTCGTCCCACTCCCGCACCACGGTGCCGTCGTCGTCCAGCTCCTGCGCGTAGACCAGGGCCGCGCCGGACTTACGGTCGATCTCCACCCGGGCGTGGGGTTCCGCCCCCTCGGTGTGCCGGTAGGCGGTCAGCAGCGCGGTCTCGATCGCCGCGAGGATCGTGTCGAACGGGATCTCCCGCTCGCGCTCGAGTGCGCGCAGCGCCGCGAGGTCGATGTTCACCTCTCCTCGTCCTCCACATCATCTTCGTCGTCGAAGTCGTCGGTGTCGTCCATGTCGTCGGGTTCGTCCGTCTCCTCGATCTCGTCGAGGCGGTGGAACTCGACCTGCACCCGGCCGGGGCCGAGCTGTGCGTACGTCCAAGTGGCGGGGCCGGTGTCGGTCTCCAGCACCACGCGCTCGTCGTCGGCCTCGACCACCCGGCCGGTGACCTGCCGGTCACCGGCGGGCTGCTCGGCGCGCCGCCCGGGCGGGGCGGCGGCGCCGCGGGCGGTCACCTTGACCAGCCGCCCGACGTTGCGCCGCCAGTGCCGCGGCAGCGTCAGCGGCCGGTCCACGCCGGGCGAGCTGACCTCCAGCTGGTATTCCCCGGCGACGATGTCGCCGCCGGCCTCCTCGGCCGCGTCGAGGGCGGCGGAGACGGCCCGGGAGACCTCGGCGACGGCGTCCAGGTTGATCCCGCCGTCGGCGTCCACGATCACCCGCACCACGTGCCGTCGGCCGGCGCGCGAGACGGAGAGGTCCTCCAGGTCGTAGCCCGCGCCGGCGACCACCGGCTCGATGACCTCACGCAGCCGGGCCCGCCGGGCGGCGAGGTCGCCGCGCGGGCCGCCGGCGCGTTCCCCGCCCCGGGGGGCCTCCGCGCGCCGGGGCCTGCCCGCCGGACCCGTCGACCTCGTGGCACGGCCACGCTGCGTCATCTCCGCACCCTTCTCGTGATCGACGGCGCCCGGTCGGTCGCCATGCCGGCACGCCACCGGAGCTGACGCGCCGGTGGCTGCGCAGAGCGTAACGCGCCTGCCGTGCGCGGGACCGGGCGGCGCACCGACGCCGGTGACCCACGTACGGCGGGTGATGGTGTTGACTTGTCCGGTGGCGACGGGCAGAACGACGCAACGCGGCGGAGCAACCGGGCATTCCCGGCGAACAGTGCTGCGCGCCGGGACACTCCTGGCGCTCGGCGGGGCGGTCGCGCCGCTGACCGCCTGTGATCTTCTCGACCGCGGCGACGATCCCGCCCCCGGGCCCGACCCGCTCACGCCGCTGCTCGACGAGGCGCTCCGGCTCGCCGCCGCACACCGCGACGCGGTCGCGGCGCACCCCGCGCTGGCCGGGGTCCTCACCCCGATCGCCGAGGCGCACGGCGCGCACGCGGCCGAGCTGGCCCGGGTGATCGGCGTACCGCTGCCCTCGGCGCCCGCCACGGCCACCCCGGCTCCGGCGGGCGACCCGGCCGCGGCCCGGGCCGCGCTGCGCGAGCGCGAGGACGCCGGCCGGAAGAACGCGACCAGCGCCTGCGCGGCGGCGCCGGCGGAGCGGGCCGCGCTGCTCGCCTCGATCGTCGCCGCGCGGGCGACGCACGTGGAGGCGCTGAGGTGACCGCACCCACACCGTCCGGCGCGCCGAACGCCCTCGGCGCGGCGCTCACCGCCGAGTACGCGGCGGTCTGGGCCTACGGCCCCATCGGGGTGCGCCTCACCGGCGCGGCCCGCCGGGCCGCCCGGGAGGCGGAGGCCGCGCACCGGCGTCGCCGCGACGACCTGGTGCTGCGGTTGAGCACGGGCGGCGGCGCCGTCCCGCCCGACCGGGCGGGCTACGCCCTGCCGTTCCCGGTGACCGACCGGGCCAGCGCGCTGCGGCTGGCCGTCGAGGTGGAGGAGCGCACGGCGGCGTTCTGGCGGGCGGTGGTCCCGGCCACCACCGGCGCCGACCGGGACCGGGCCCTGGCCGCCCTGGTCGACTACGCCCTGCGGGCGACCCGCTGGCGACGGACGGCCGGGATCACCCCGTCGACCGTGCCGTTCCCCGGTCGGCCCGCCTGAGCACCGCTGCCCACCGTCACGCTCCGGTTGCGGGTCGCATACCAGGTATGCATACTCCGTTCCCATGTCCATCCGTCACGGGCTGCTCGCCCTGCTCGAGCGCGGCCAGATGTACGGCTACCAGCTCCGCGCCGCGTTCGAGGAGTCGACCGGCTCGACCTGGCCGCTGAACATCGGGCAGGTCTACACCACCCTGTCCCGCCTGGAGCGGGACGGGCTGGTCCGCTCGCTTCCCGAGAGCGAGGCCGGGCAGCGCCCGTACGAGATCACCGACGCCGGGCGGGCGGACCTGACCCTGTGGTTCGCCACCCCGGTCAGCCGCACCGACCGGCCCCGCGACGAACTGGCGATCAAGCTGGCCCTCGCGTTGACCACCCCCGGCGTCGACGTGCGGTCGGTGGTGCAGACCCAGCGCAGCGCGACCATGCGCACGCTGCAGGAGTTGACCCGGTTGAAGTACGCCAGCGACCGCCCGGAGGAGCTGCCGTGGCGGCTGGTGCTGGACGCCATGGTCTTCCAGGCCGAGGCCGAGGTGCGCTGGCTGGACCACTGCGAGACCAGCCTCGTGGGCTACCGGCCGACCGGGCCCGGTCGGCTGCCGACGAGCCCTGCCGAGGCGGTGGACCGGGCGGACGAGGAGGCGCGACGGTGAACGCGGGCGGCCCGTCGGCGGGCGAAGGCCCGGCCACGGCCGTGCTCGACGTGCGTGACGTGCACCGCACCCACGGCGTCGGGCCGGCGGCGGTGCACGCGCTGCGCGGGGTGAGCCTCGCCGTCCACCCGGGGGAACTCGTCGCGGTGATGGGCCCCTCCGGCTCCGGGAAGTCCACCCTGCTGGCCCTCGCCGGCGGGCTCGACGGCCCGACGGCCGGCGAGGTGTACGTCGAGGGCGAGCAGCTCGGCGCCCTGGACCGGCGCCGTCTCGCCCAGGTGCGCCGCCGCCGGATCGGCTACATCTTCCAGGACCTCAACCTGCTCGGCAGCCTCACCGCCGTGGAGAACGTCGCCCTGCCGCTGGAGCTGGACGGGACCGGTGTCCGGCGGGCCCGCCGGCTGGCGCTGGACGCGTTGGCCGAGGTGGGCCTGCCCGAGCTGGGCGACCGGTTCCCCGACCAGCTCTCGGGCGGCCAGCAGCAGCGGGTGGCCATCGCCCGCGCGCTGGTCGGCGAACGCCGGCTGGTGCTCGCCGACGAGCCGACCGGGGCGCTGGACTCGCAGACCGGCGAGGCCGTGCTGCACCTGCTGCGCCGGCGGGTCGACGCGGGGGCCGCCGCGGTCCTGGTCACCCACGAGGCGCGGCACGCCGCCTGGGCCGACCGGGTGGTGTTCCTGCGCGACGGGGTGCTGGTCGACTCCACCGCCCCGCTCGGCAGCGTGGAGCAGTTGTTGAGCGGCAGCGGTCGATGACGGCGGGCCGGGGCGGCCGGCTCGCCGGCGTCGTCGGTTCCTGGTGGGCGGCGCTGCGGATCGCCCGGCGCGAGGCCCGCCGGGCGCGGGGGCGTACGGCGCTGGTGCTCGCGATGATCACGCTGCCGGTGCTGGTGCTGACCTTCACCGCGGTGAGCTGGGACATGTCCGACCTGACCCGGGCCGAACGGAACGACCGCCAGCTCGGCACGGCGGACGCGGAGCTGCTCTGGGTGGCGCGGGGCCCGGTCTTCCAGGACGCCTGGGGCGAGGGCTGGGGTTCCCCGGGAGACAACCTGGTCCCGGCCGGGCCGGTCACCGCCGCGCAGGTGACCGCCCTGCTGCCGGCCGGGAGCCGGGTCGTCCCGCTGCGCCGGTGGGTGGCGTTCGACGCCCGCGTCGGCGAGCGGGTCGTCGGCGGCGTCACCGGGCGGGAGGTGGACCTCGCCGACCCGCTCGGCCGAGGGCTGGCGCGGTTCCACTCGGGTCGGGCGCCGGCCGGGCCGGACGAGATCGCGGCGAGCCCCGCGGCGCTGCGCCGCCTCGACGTCCGTCCCGGTGGCACCGTCACCTCCGGCGACGGCGCGCGCTCGTGGCGGGTGGTCGGGGTGGCCGAGTACCCCGACGACCTGGGGCCCGTGGTGACGCTGTACCCGTCGACGGAGGGCCGGGCGGCCGAGCCGGAGTCGAGCTGGCTCGTGGACCTGCCCGGCGGCGTCGACGAGGCGTTGTTCCGCCGGCTCAACGAGCAGGGCGTCGTGGTGCGCGCCCGCACCCCGGCCCCGCCGTCGGGCACCGGTTCGCCCCCCTTCGCCACTTCCACCGGCATGGACGTCGAGGGGATGAGCGTCTCGGTGCTCGTCGGCGGGCTGGGGCTGCTGGAGGTGGTGCTGCTCGTCGGGCCGGCCTTCGCCGTCGGCGTACGCCGGCGACGCCGCGATCTCGCGCTGGTGGCGGTGGCCGGCGGGGACGACGCCCACCTGCGCCGCATCGTGCTGGCCGACGGCGTGGTGCTGGGCGCCCTCGGGGCCGCCACCGGGGTGACGCTGGGCGTCGCCGCCGCGTTCGCCGGCCGCCCGCTGGTGGAACAGCACCTCTACGGCGCACGCTTCGGCGGGTACCGCTGCTGGCCGGAGGCCCTCGTGGCGATCGCGGCCGTCGCGGTGCTGACCGGGGTGCTGGCCGCGCTGGCGCCCGCCTGGGCGGCCGCCCGGCAGGACGTGGTGGCGGGACTGGCCGGCCGCCGTGTCCCGCCGGCGCACCGCCGGCGCTGGCCGGTGGCGGGGCTGGCCCTGACCGTCGGCGGCGCGGCGCTCGCCGCGTTCGGGGCCGCCCGGACGGCGCCGGCGGTGCTCCTCGTCGGCCTGATCCTCGGCGAGTTGGGACTGGTCCTCGCCACCCCCACGCTGGTCGGCCTGCTCGCCCGGCTCGGCCGGTCGCTGCCGCTGGCCCCGCGGATCGCCCTGCGCGACGCCAGCCGCAACCGGTCCTCCGCCGCCCCGGCGATCTCGGCCGTGATGGCGGCGGTCGCCGGCAGCGTCGCCGTCGGGGCGTACCTGGCCAGCGACCGCGCCCGGTCGGACGCCATGTACGCGCCGAGCCTCCCGCCCGGCACCGTGCTGGTGACCCTGCCGGAGGACGGCGCCGACCCGGCCCCGGACCGGCGGGGCGGCCGCCCGAACCTGGAGCAGGTCGCCGGGTCGGCCCGCGACCACCTGGGCGCCCGCACCGTCGTGCCGGTGGCCGAGGCGAGGTGCGGCGTCGGTGCCGACCCCTGTTCGGTCTCGCCGGTGCTGCCGCCCGAGCGGGCCTGCCCCTGGCCGTCGCGGGACGGCCTCGGCCGCGCCGAGCAGCGCCGGGCGCTCGCCGACGCCCGCTGCACGGGCGACCACGCCCCGTACGGCACGTACTTCCAGGCGGTGGTGGACGACGGCACCGTGCTGCCGGCCCTGACCGGGGCCGGTCCCGCCGAGGTGGCCGCCGCCACCGCCGTGCTGCGGGCCGGTGGGGTGGTGGTGACCGATCCGCGCTACGTGGTCGACGGCCGGGTCGACGTCGTGGTCGCCCGTTCCGGGCCGGACGGGTCCGTGGCGCCCCCGCCCACCACCGTCGACGGGTACGCGTTCCGCACCGGCCTGGGCGCGCAGCGGCTGCTGGTGTCCCCGCAGGCGGCCGACCGGCTCGGGTTGACCGCCCACCCGGTCGGCTGGGCGGTGTCGGCCGACGGCGCGCCCGGCGAGGAGCGGCAGGAGCGGTTCCGCACCGCCCTGCGGCCGTTCGGGGTGCAGTTGGAGTTCGAGTCGGGCGGCTCGGGCGACGACGAGCGGCCGGCGCTGCTCCTGCTGGCCGCCGCGGCCGGGGTGATCACCCTGGGGGCCGCCGGCATGGCCACGGGGCTGGCGGCGGCCGAGGGGCGGGCCGACCTGTCCACCCTGGCCGCGGTCGGCGCAGCCCCGGGGCTGCGCCGGCTGCTGTCGCTCTGTCAGGCGGGGGTGATCGCCGTGTCGGGCTCGGTGCTCGGCATCGGCGCCGGCCTCGGCTCGGCCGTGATCATCCTGACCGCGCTGAACCGCCGGTACGCCGAGATGTGGCCGGTCCAGGACCCGTACCCGGTGCTGGTCCCCTGGGCCACCCTCGGCGTCCTGCTGGTGGTGCCGCTTGTCGCGATGCTCGGCGCGGGACTGTTCACCCGGTCCCGGCTGCCGGTCGAGCGACGTCTCGACTGAGCGGACGGCGACGGGCACACTGGTCTCCGTGCCCGTTCTGGGAGCCCTCACCCGCCGCGTCGGTCACCACCGCTGGTTCGGCGCCGCCGCCCGCCTGCTCGTCCCCGCCGACCGGGTGGTCGGGCGGCTCACCCGGGGCCGGGTGGTCGCGCTGGGCCTCGTCCCGTCGCTTGTCGTCACCACCACCGGCCGTCGCTCCGGCAAGCCGCGCAGCAACCCCCTGTTGTACGTGCCCGACGGCGGGGCGTACGTGGTGGTGGGCACCAACTTCGGCCAGACCCACCAGCCGGGCTGGGCGCTGAACCTGCTCGCCGACCCGACGGCCGAGGTGGCCGTGAAGGGTCGCCGGCTCCCGGTGCGCGCCGAGGTCGCCACCGGCGCCGAACGGGAGCGGCTGTGGCGGCTCCTGGTCGACCAGTGGCCCGCCTACGAGGCGTACGTGCGGCGGGCCGGCGGCCGGGAGATCCTCGTCTTCCGGCTGGTCCCCACCGGGCGCGGCGGGCCGGGCGGACCGGAGGGACGCGGCTAGGGTGGTGCGGGTGACCGGCGCCGACGGTGACACCGGCGGCCCGGCCCCGACGGACGGCCCGGTGGCGAGGGCGTGAGGTGGTCGGCGTGGACGTGGAGGACGGTGCCGCCGACGGCGGCGTACGCCCGGACGATCCACGGTGGGCGGTGGCCGGGCGGGTCGCCGACGCCGCGCGCCGGCGCTTCCCGGCCGACGTGCTCGCGGTGGCGGTGCACGGCCCGCTGGCGCACGGCGACGACGACGGCGGCGGGGACGGTGAGGTCGGGTTGCTGGTGGTGACCTACCGCCCCGGCGGCGGGCCGCCCCCGGCCACGCGGCGGGTCGACGGCGTGCTGGTGGACCTCACCGTGTCCGGCGCGGACGACTACCTGCGCCAGGCGCGGGTGATCTCGCCGCTCTGGCCGCTGACCGCCGACCGTTACGTCAGCACCCGGGCGCTGCACGACCCGACCGGCTGGCTGCGCGCCCTGCGCGACGAGCATCTGGGCCGGCTGGCCCGGGCCCGGCCCGCCGAGTTCAGCACGGCCGCCCGGCAGGCGTGGTACAGGGGCAGCGCGGCGCACGCGCGGGCCGCCCGGCTGGCCGAGTGGTACGAGACCGACCAGGCCCTGCTGATGCTCGGCGAGGCGCGGCTGGCGGCGGCCACCGTGCACGGGCTGCTCAGCCGCACCTACTTCCGCGACCCGGGGGACGCCGTGCGGCGCACCGGTCTGGCCGGCGCGGACATGACCGAGGTGGGCGCGGTGCTGGCCCGCCAGGCGGAGGAGCTGGCCGCGCGGGGCCGCCCGGTCGACGGCACGGTGGACGACCTCCTCGACGGCTGATCCCGACGGCCCTTCACTCGACGGCAGCCCGCGTCGCCTCCGTGCGGCGGGTGACGACGCACTGCGGGCGGGTGGTCCGCGAGGGCGATCACGAGCAGGCGGGACGGCGGCCCGGCCCGCCCGCGTCGCCGGGGTGGGCGACCGTGGCTCAGCCGATGCCGCCCTGGACGCCGATGAGGGCGCCGATCAGGTAGGTGGCGCCGGCCGCCAACGCGCCGAGCAGGAGCTGCCGCAGGCCGCCGGTCCACCAGGGCCGGGCGGTGAACCGGGCGACCACCGCCCCGGCCGCGAAGAGCCCGAGGCCGCCGACGCCCAGCGCGAGCCAGAGGCTCGTCGCGCCGAACAGGTAGGTCAGCAGCGGCACCAGGGCCCCGACCGAGAAGAACAGGAACGACGAGATCGCGGCCGCCCACGGGCTGGGCTGGTCGTCGGGGTCGACGCCCAACTCCTCCCGGACGTGCACCCGCAGGGCCTCCTCCGGGTTGCGCCGCACGGCCTCGGCGACCTGCATGGCGAGGTCGTGCGGCAGGCCCCGGGCGACCCACGCCTGGGCCAGCTCGCGCGCCTCGGCCTCGGGGTGCCGCTCCAGCTCCCGGCGCTCCTTGGCCACCTCGGCCGCGACCTGCTCGTTGGCCGAGCGGACGCTCGTGTACTCCCCCAGCCCCATCGAGATGGCGCCGGCCACCAGGCCGGCGGTGCCGGTGAGCACGATGCTGCGAGGCGACACCCCGCCGCCACCGACGCCCGCGATCAGGGCGATGTTGGTGACCAGGCCGTCCATCGCGCCGAAGACGGCGGGCCGCAGCCAGCCGCCGGAGACGTCCGCGTGGTGTGCCTCGCGCAGCGCGGCAGGGGTGTCGGTCACGGCAGGGTGAGGATCTCGTGGCCGTCCTCGGTCACCACGATCGTGTGCTCGAACTGGGCCGTCCACCTGCGGTCCTTGGTGACCACCGTCCAGCCGTCGTCCCACATGTCGTACTCGTGGGTGCCGAGGGTGATCATCGGCTCGATCGTGAACGTCATCCCCGGCTCCATCACGTCCGTGGGGCGGGGGCTGTCGTAGTGCGGCACGTAGAGCCCGCTGTGGAAGGACTCGCCGATGCCGTGGCCGGTGAAGTCCCGCACCACGCCGTAGCCGAAGCGCTTCGCGTACGACTCGATGACCCGGCCGACGACGTTGATCTGGCGGCCCGGGGCGACCGCGCGGATGCCGCGCATCATCGCCTCGTGGGTCCGCTCGACCAGCAGGCGGGCCTCCTCGCTGACCTCGCCGACGCAGAAGGTGGCATCCGTG
Organism: Micromonospora citrea; assembly: GCF_900090315.1. Lineage (NCBI taxonomy): Bacteria > Bacillati > Actinomycetota > Actinomycetes > Micromonosporales > Micromonosporaceae > Micromonospora > Micromonospora citrea. The sequence goes on from NZ_FMHZ01000002.1 coordinate 1,917,416, forward strand.
TCGCCGTGCACCCCGTTGATGTACGCGGTGACGTCGACGTTGATGATGTCGCCGTCCTGGAGCACCGTCGAGTCGGGGATGCCGTGGCAGATCACCTCGTTGAGGCTGGTGCAGCAGGACTTGGGGAAGCCCTTGTAGCCCAGCGTCGACGGGTAGGCGCCGTGGTCGCAGAGGAACTCGTGCACGACCCGGTCGATCTCGTCGGTGGTCACGCCCGGCTTGCAGTGCTCACCGGCGAGCTGGGTGGCCTGCGCGGCGAGTCGACCGGCGATCCGCATCTTCTCGATCGTCTCGGGGGTCTGCACGTGCGAGCCGCGCCACTGGAGCGGACGCTTCTTGCCGACGTACTCCGGGCGGACGATGTGGGCGGGCACGGCCCGCCACGGGGAGAGCGTGCCTGGGGTCAGCGGCGCACGGACGGTCATGGCCCCAAGCCTATCGCCGCGCGGGCGGGTGACCCCCGCCACCGCCCGCCCGTCCCGGTTGTTGCCGCGCCGCGACCGCTGTGCCATTGTGGCTGCGTGGATCAAGGGGACGCCGCGCCTCCCGTCTTTTCCGCCAGCGCGGAGGTCGACGGTGGTCACGTCCGTGTCGTGGTGACCGGCGAGGTCGACATGGCGACCGCCGACACGATGGTCCAGACGGTGCTGCGGGAGCCGGCCGAGCGGGTGACCCTCGACCTGCGGGCGGTCACCTTCTTCGACTCGGCGGCCATCCACGCCGTGGTCCGCCTGGCCCAGCAGTTCCCCGCCACGCTCGCCGTGCTGCCGTCGCGGCAGGTCCGCCGGGTGCTGGACATCTCCGGCCTGGGCGACCAGGCCTGGCTCCGCTCCGCCTGAGCAGTTCCGCCGCCGGGGGCCCGCTCAGTCCTCCAGCCGCCGGCGCAGCGTCACCTCCGTCCCCTCGGCGGTAGGCGTGACCGACAGCTCTCCCAGCGCCTCGATCAGGGCCAGCCCGCGCCCGCGGAAGCCCGACCCGGTCGGCTCCCGCCACCGGCCGCTGTCGCGCACCGTCGCCACCACCGTGCGGTCCTCGATCGTCACCTCGACGCCGATCGTCGGCTCCGCCGGGTCGACGGGGTGCTCGATGGCGTTGGCCGCCGCCTCGGAGATCGCGACGGTCAGATCGAACAGGTCGGTCTCGTTGACGGAGTGCGCGACGAGGAAGTCCTCCAGACGCTTGCGCAGCACGCTGAGCCGCGTCGGGTCGGCGGGCAGGCGCAGCGCGAACCGGTTCAGCTCCGCCGCCTCCAGGGCGAGCACCGCGACGTCGTCGCGCAGCGGTCGCCCGGCGACCCCCGCCACCACGGCGTCGACGAGGTCGGCCACGTGCTGGCCGGGCGTCGCCGCGTCGCGCCGCAGCCGGGCCAGCGCGGCGTCGATGCCGAGCTGACGGTCCTCGATCAGGCCGTCGGTGTAGAGCAGCAGGCGGCTGCCCGGGGTCAGCTCCCCCTCCACCGTCCGGTAGGACGCCTCCGGAATGGCCCCGACGGGCGGCCCGAGCGCCCGGTCGTGCAGGAACGCCACGTCGTCTCCCCGGATCAGAAGGGGCGAGGGATGGCCGGCGCTCGCATAGCGCAGCCGGCCGGTGCGAGGGCTGAACCAGAGGCAGACCACGGTGGCGAAGGAGCGACCCTCCGTCGTGCCGACCAGCCGGTTGAGGCGGGTCAGCGACTCGCCGGGGTCGAAGCCCTCCAGCACGTACGCCCGCAGCGCGTTGCGGAGCTGCCCCATCGCCGCCGCCGCGCGGACGCCCTTGCCCACCACGTCGCCGATGGCGAGGACCAGCTCGTCGTCGCACAGGGCGATGACGTCGTACCAGTCGCCGCCGACCTCCACGTCGGCGCTGCCGGGCAGGTAGCGGCTGGCGACCAGGGCGCCCGGCAGCTGGGGCAGCGACCGGGGCAGCAGGCTGTGCTGGAGCGTCGTGGCGATGCGGTGCTCGGCCTCGTAGAGCTGGGCGTTCTCAAGCCGCACCCCGACCAGCCGGGCGAGCTGCGTGAGCGCGGCCTCGTCGGTGTCCCCGCCGTCGCCGTCCGGACGCCAGACCCGCAGCTCGCCGAGCTGCTCCCCGTCGGTGCCGGTCAGCGGCAGCACGAAGGACGGCTCGATGGAGGCGAGCCCGCCGCCGTCGGCCTCGAAGCGCATCCCGGTGGCCGAGACCACCACCCGGGCGGCCTCGGCGAGGCTCAGCGCGTGCCGCGCGGCGACCTGGAGCACGTCCGCCGTGGAGCGGGCGGTGTTGACCGCCACCGCGGCGTCGGCAAGCGCCCGCAGCCCCCGGATGATCTGGCCGCGGAGCTGACCCAGCTCGACGTTGGCGCGGACCCGGGCGATCAGCTCCTGCCCGGAGAAGGGCTTGGTGAGGTAGTCGTCGGCGCCGACCGAGAGCCCGGCGACCGCCTCGGCCGAGCCGGCTCTGGCCGAGAGCAGCACGACCGGCACGTGCCGGGTGCGCGGGTCCGCCCGTAGCGCGGCCACCAGCCCGAAGCCGTCCAGCCGGGGCATCATCACGTCGGTCAGCACCAGGTCGAACGAGCCGTCGACGGCCAGCCGCAGCGCCTCCACCCCGTCGGTGACCGCGACCACCTCCCAGGACGGGGCGAGCAACCGGGTGACGTGTTCGCGCAGGTCGGCGTTGTCGTCGGCGACCAGGATCCGGCCGGCGGCGCCGGAGCCGGCGACCCGCGTCGCGCCCTCGCCGGCGCCGCCGGCCCAGAGCGCGGTCTCCGCGACGTAGAGGTCGGCCTGCGTCAGCTCCACCCGGGCCGGCGAGCCGGCGTCGGCGACGCGTTCGGACGGCAGGTGCCCGGCGCCGAACGGGACGGTCACCGTGAACGTGCTGCCCTCGTCGACGCGGCTGGTGACGGCCACCTCGCCGCCGTGCATCTCGACCAGCTCGCGGACCAGCGCCAGCCCGATCCCGGTGCCCTCGTGGGTGCGCGAGCGCACGCCCGGGACTCGGTGGAAGCGCTCGAAGACCTGCGGCAGCTCCTCGGGCACGATGCCGACGCCGGTGTCGGAGACCTCCAGGCGGGCGGCGCCGCCGACCGCGCGGACGCGCACCCGGATCTCGCCGGCGAAGGTGAACTTCACCGCGTTGGAGACCAGGTTGAGGACGATCTTCTCCCACATGTCCCGGTCGACGAAGACCGGCGCGGGCAGCGGCGGGCAGTCGACCACCAGGCGCAGCCCGGCCCGCTCGGTCGCCGAGCGGAACGTGCTGGCCAGCCGGACGGTGTAGTCGGCCAGGTCGGTGGGCTGGTAGCGGGCGGCCAGCCGGCCGGACTCCAGCCGGGAGAAGTCGAGCACCGTGTTGACCAGCTTGAGCAGCCGCAGCGCGTTGCGGTGCATGGTGGTGAGCCGGTCCGTGTACGCCTCGGGCAGCGCCGGGTCGGCGAGCAGGTCCTCCAGCGGGCCGAGCACCAGGGTCAGCGGGGTGCGGAACTCGTGGCTGATGTTGGCGAAGAAGTTGGTCTTGGCCCGGTCCAGGGCGGCCAGCTCGGCGGCGCGGGCGCGCTCCTGCTCGTACGCCTGCTGCGTGCCGACGGCCCGGGAGATCTGCGCGGCCACCAGGTCGAAGAAGTCGCGGTACTCGTCGGTGAACGCGAGCCGGCGGGCGACGCCGACCACGAGCGTCCCGACAATCTCGTTCCCGGCGGCGACCGGCAGCACCAGCGCCCGCTCCGCCGCGTCGGCCGGTACGCGGGCGAACAGCTCGGCCACGGCGACGGTGGCGGGGCCGTCGGCGGCGACCTCGGCCAGCCAGGACGGGGCGGGCCGCTCGGCCTCGGCGGCGTCGAGGCCGCTGCACCCGGCCAACGCGAGAGCGCCGTCCTCGTCGGGCAGGTAGACCAGCGCGAACGGCACGTCCGGCCGGTGGCGGTCGAGCACCGCCGCGGCGGCCCGTCCCAGCTCCGCGGTGCCGCCCACCTCGGCCAGTTCGCTGCCCAGCTCGGCCAGCAGCCGCAGCCGACGCTCCCCGAGCACCCGGCCGGTGGTCTCGTTGACTATGCAGTAGATGCCGTCGACGGTGCCGTCGGCGCCCAGGATCGGGTCGTACGAGACGTCGAAGTACGTCTCCTCCAGGAAGCCGTGCCGGTCGAGCAGGAAGGGGTGGTTCTCGGCGCGGTAGGACCGGCCGTCGCGCCGGACGCCCTCCAGCAGCGGGCCCAGCACGTCCCAGGTCTCCACCCAGTGCTGGCGGGCCGGCTGGCCCAACGCGTCCGGGTGCTTGCCGCCGATGGTCGGCCGGTAGGCGTCGTTGTAGAAGGCGAGTTCGTCCTCGCCCCAGAACATGACGATCTGGGCGCTGGAGGCGAGCATCATGCCGACCGCCGCGCAGAGCGCCGAGGGCCAGCGGTCCGGGCTGCCCAGCGAGGTGGCGCCCCAGTCGAACGAGCGCATCCGCTCGCCCATCTCACCGCCGGTGGCGAAGGCCGCGGCGAGCAGCGGGGGAAACTCCACGTCCCGGACGCGGTGGGACGAGCATCCCTCGTCCACGTCCCCCTGGGCCGAGCCCATGCAGCCTCCCGCTCCGGCCGATCCCCCGTCCGACCCGATGATCCATCCGGCCGTGCCCCGCTCTGTACCCCGACGGACCAGCAACGTAACGCATCACGCGCGTGGCGCGCCGGTTACGTCCGCCTCACCGGGTCGTCGACTGCCCGACAGCTCCGTCGCTGTCGGACGGGACTGAGCGGGCCACCGTCCGAAACCCCGGGCGGCAGCGCGTTCGGTCCCACCGACGGGACTACCCCGGGCCCGCCCGGGCCATCCGTCACATCGTGTGTGATATCGGTGACACCCCCGGCCGACGGCCCTCCACAGCGGAGGAACGGACTCACAGCGGGGTGACGTACGCGCCCGTGATGCCCCCGTCGACCACGAACTGCGCGGCCGTCATGAAGGAGGCGTCGTCGCTGGCGAGGAAGGCCACCGCCGCCGCGATCTCCTCCGGCCGGCCGAACCGCCCCATCGGCACGTGCACCAGCCGGCGCTCCGCGCGCTCCGGGTCGGCGGCGAAGAGCTCCAGCAGCAGCGGGGTGGCGACCGGGCCGGGGCAGAGCGCGTTGACGCGGATGCCCTCCCGGGCGAACTGCACGCCCAGCTCCCGGGTCATCGCCAGCACCCCGCCCTTGCTCGCCGTGTACGCGACCTGCGAGGTGGCCGCCCCCATCAGCGCCACGAACGAGGCGGTGTTGATGATCGAACCCCGGCCCTGCCGGCGCATGTGCGGGATGACGTACCTGCAGCACAGGTAGACGCTCGTCGTGTTGACCCGCAGCACCCGCTCCCAGGCGTCCAGCCCGGTGGTCAGGATGGAGTCGTCCTCCGGCGGGGAGATGCCGGCGTTGTTGAACGCGACGTCGATCCGGCCGTGCCGGGCGGCCACCCCGTCGAAGAGGTCCCGCACGGCCGCCTCGTCGGCGACGTCGGCCGCGACGAACTCGCCGCCGACCTCCTCGGCGGCCCGCCCGCCGGCCTCCGGGTCGATGTCCACGCAGACCACCCGCGCCCCCTCGGCGGCGAACCGCCGCACGGTGGCCAGCCCGATCCCGCTGCCCGCCCCGGTGACCACGGCCACCCGGTCCTGAAGACGACCCCGCACGCGCCTCACTCCTCCGTTGCGATGAACACGTTCTTGACGTCGGTGAAGGCGTGCAGCGCGTCCGGGCCCAGCTCGCGGCCCAGCCCGGAGCGCTTCATCCCGCCGAAGGGCGTCCAGTAGCGCACGGAGGAGTGCGAGTTGACGCTGAGGTTGCCCGACTCCACCGCGCGCGCCACCCGCACGGCACGCCCCACGTCGCGGGTCCAGACGGAACCGGAGAGGCCGTACTCGGTGTCGTTGGCGAGCCGCACCGCGTCGGCCTCGTCGTCGAACGGCAGCACCGAGACGACCGGGCCGAAGATCTCCTCCCGCCAGTGCCGGTCCGCCGGCGAGTCGGCGAGCAGCACCGTCGGGGCGTGCCAGAAGCCGGGGCCGTCGGGGCGCGAGCCGGTGAAGGCGATCCTCGCCCCGTCGACGTACCCGGCCACCCGGTCCCGCTGGGCGGCGGAGATCAGCGGACCCATCTCGGCGGTCTCCCGCGCCGGGTCCTCCACCCGCAGCGCCCGCACCGCCGGTTCGAGCAGCTCCAGGAAGCGGTCGTACGCCGGGCGTTGGACCAGGATCCGCGACCGGGCGCAGCAGTCCTGCCCGGCGTTGTCGAAGACGGCGTACGGCGCGGTGGCCGCCGCCCGCTCCAGGTCGGCGTCGGCGAAGACCAGGTTGGCGCTCTTGCCGCCCAGCTCCAGCGTCAGCCGCTTCACCTGCGCGGCGCAGCCGGCCATGATCCGGGTGCCGACCTCCGTGGAGCCGGTGAAGCAGACCTTGCGGACGGCGGGGTGGGTGACGAACCGCTCCCCCACCACGTCACCCCGGCCGGGCAGCACGGTGAACACGCCGTCGGGCACACCCGCCTCGCGGGCCAGCTCGGCCAGGCGCAGCGCGGTCAGCGGGGTGAGCTCGGCCGGCTTGAGCACCACGGTGTTGCCGGCCGCGAGCGCCGGGGCGAACCCCCACGCGGCGATCGGCATCGGGAAGTTCCACGGCACGATCACCCCGACCACGCCGAGCGGCTCGTGGAAGGTGACGTCCAGGCCGCCGGGGACGGGGATCTGCCGGCCGGTCAGCCGCTCCGGGGCGCCGGCGTAGTAGTCGAGGACGTCCCGGACGTTGCCCGCCTCCCACCGCGCGTTGCCGACGGTGTGCCCGGAGTTGCGCACCTCCAGCAGCGCCAGCTCCTCCAGGTGCGCGTCCACCACCGCGGCGAACCGCCGCAGCACCCGCGCCCGCTCCCCCGGCGCCACCCGGCGCCACCGCTCGTACGCCCGCGCCGCCGCCTCGATCGCCGCATCGGTCTCCTCGACAGACGCGGCGGGCACGCTGGCCACCACCTCCCCCGTGGCCGGGTTCCTCACCTCACTCACGCGCCCACCCTCTCCCCACTCCGGCGATCTTGCAGTTGCTGCCCCGACAAAAGCCACGCGTCACCACGAACCGGCGGCAGAAACTGCAAGATCGCGGGGCGGCGGGGGTGGTCAGAGGCGTTCGAAGCCACGGACGAGTTCCCAGTCGGTGACAGCGGCGTCGAAGGCGGCGAGTTCGACCTTCGCGTGGTTGGCGTAGTGGGCGACCACCTCGTCGCCGAAGGCCTCGCGGGCCACCGCGGAACCCTCCCACAGGACGACGGCGTCGCGGAGGGTGCCGGGGACGCGTTCCGCCGCCGCGTCGTCGTACGCGTTGCCGGTGCACTCCGCGCCCGGCTCCAACTCCCGCTCGATGCCGTGCACCGCCCCCGCGACCAGCGCCGCGATCGCCAGGTACGGGTTGACGTCCGCGCCGGGCACCCGGTTCTCCACCCGCATCCCCTGCCCGTGCCCGACCAGCCGCAGCGCGCAGGTGCGGTTGTCGGTGCCCCAGCGCAGCGCGGTCGGGGCGAACGAGCCGGGCTGGTAACGCTTGTAGGAGTTGACGTTCGGGGCGAACAGGACGCTGAACTCGCGCATCGTGTCCAGCAGCCCGGCGAGCACCCGCTGCCCGGTCACCGACAGGTGCGCCGGCCCGTCGCCGAGCATCGCGGAGCGACCCTCGGCGTCGCGCAGCGAGAAGTGGATGTGGCAGGAACTGCCCTCCCGCTCGTTCGGCTTGGCCATGAAGGTGATCGACATGCCCTCCTGGGCGGCGATCTCCTTCGCCCCGTTCTTGTAGATCACGTGGTGGTCCGCGCAGGCGACCGCCTCGTCGTAGCGGAAGGCGATCTCGTGCTGGCCGAGGTTGCACTCCCCCTTGGCGCTCTCCGGGGTCAGCCCGGCGGCGGCCATCTCGGTGCGGATGCGGCGCAGCAGCGGCTCCACCCGGGCGGTGCCGAGCAGCGAGTAGTCCACGTTGTACTGGTTGGCCGGGGTGAGGTCCCGGTAGCCGCGTCGCCAGGCGTCCTCGTACGAGTCGCGGTAGAGCACGAACTCCAGCTCGGTCCCGGCGTACGCGGTCAGCCCGTGCGCGGCCAGCCGGTCCAGTTGGCGGCGCAGGATCTGCCGGGGCGAGGCGACCACCGGCCCGGACCCGTCGAGCCACTCCAGGTCGGCCAGGAGCATCACGCTGCCCGCCTGCCAGGGCACCCGCCGCAGGGTCGTGAGGTCGGGCACCATCCCGAAGTCGCCGTAGCCGCGCTCCCAGCTCGACATCGCGTACCCGTCGACGGTGTTCATGTCGACGTCCACCGCGAGCAGGTAGTTGCAGCCCTCGCTGCCGCCGGTGGCCACGTGGTCCAGGAAGAAGGGGGCGTGGAACCGTTTGCCCTGCAACCGCCCCTGCATGTCGACCAGGGCGAGCACCACGGTGTCGATCTCGTCCTCGGCCACGGCGACCCGCAACCGTTCCAGCGTCAACGGGGTTCTGCTCGTCAGCGGGCCTCCATCACCAAGGTCTACTGGCAAACCAGATCACCGTCAATGCCCGGCCGGACGCCCCCGCACACCCGACCGGCCGCCGCGGCCGTCCCGCAGCGGCTCGGGGCGCGCCTCGAACCGCTGCTGAGCGGCGAGAACCGCGTCCGCCCACGTGCTGGCCCAGGCACCCATGGCCCGCATGGGCTCCAGCAGCGCGCCGCCCGCCTCCGTCAGGGCGTAGTCCACCCGGGGCGGCGCCTCCCGGTACCGGCGGCGCCGCACCAGGCCGTTGCGCTCGAGGCGGCGCAGGGCGTCGTTGAGGGCCTTGGGGCTGATCCCGCCTATCCGGGTGAGGAGCACCGCGGGACGCGTCGGACCGTACGCGCCGAGGGTGAAGATCACGACGCTGTCCCAGCGGTTGCCGAGCACCTCGAACGCCACCCGGGCCCGGCAGTCCGAGGTGTAGTCGTAGATCTGGTCGGGGTGCTGGGCCATGGGCCCATCCTGCCCTGCTCGTCACACACCGTTCGGTGTGCATCGGCCTGTCTATCGTCCTGCCCGGCGGTCGGATCAGGCCGCCACGGCACGATGATCGGAGGACACGGATGAGGATCGGCATTCTCGGAACGGGCGGCATGGCGACCGCGCTCGGCGGGGCCTGGACCACCGCCGGCCACGACGTGCTGATCGGCGGTCGGGACCAGGAACGGGCGGAGCGGACCGCCGCGTTGGTCGGCGCCGCCGGTCACGGGAGCCTGACCGATGCGGCCCGCCACGGCGAGGCCGTCCTCGTGGCGGTGCCGGCGACACAGGCACCGCACCTGGTCGACCACCTGGCGGCGGACCTCGCGGGGCGGACGGTCGTCGACTGCACCAACCCGATCACACCGACCGGCGAGGGATTGATGCTCGCTGTCGATGGAGCCACCTCGGTCGCCCGGCAACTGGCAGCCACCGCACCCGACGCGCACGTGGTCAAGGCGTTCAACCTCTGCCACGTCAGCATCTGGACCCTGCGTCCGCCGACGTTCGAGGACGTGCCTCTGGCGGTGCCCTATTGCGCCGACCATCCGGCCGCAGCCACTGTCACGGAGACCCTGATCAGCTCGATCGGCTGCACGCCGGCCGCGTGCGGCGGGCTGGCGCGGGCCGCGTACCTGGAGGCGACGGCGGCGCTGGCGATCGGGCTGTGGTGGACGGGCGGGCAGCCCCGCGCCGCGTTTCCGTCGCCGGGCGAGGTGCCGCACCCCTGAATCTCCGCGGTACCGGCGGCCCGCCCCCACGGTAGATGCGACGCGGGTGCCGGTGCCGAAACCGCGTTGCCGTGCGACCGACTCCGAGCGCATGCTTGAGCCCGTGACCAGGCCCGATCGCGACGGGCCCGAGGACCGGGCGCTCGGCAACGCCCGGTCCGCGCGGCGGCGCGGGGCGTCCACCTCTCTCTCACGTACGGCGATCCGCCGTGCCCGACGGACGCCCCACGCCGCCGCCTCCTCCGCCACCGTGCGGCGAATGAGTCGTCTTCCGGCGCAGACCCGCCGGTGACGTCGCGAGCCGGCCGACCCGGGCCGGACGCATCGCGCCCGGGTGGACGGGCTCCGCCCGGACGGTGCGGGACGTCAGGCGAACAGCAGGCCGGCCACCCAGAGCGCGGCGACGACCAGCCCTGCCAGGAACTCGACCAGCATGGACAGCCCGGCCGCCTTCAGCGCCTGCACGGTCGACGGCCAGGCCAGCTGGTTGCTGCCCAGCCGCAGCCGTTCCGCACCCCACACCCCGCCGACGAAGCCGAGCACCAGCCCGACCACCGGGATCACGAAGAACCCGACCAGTCCCAGCAGCCCGCCGGCGAGCAGCGACGACGTCGGCACGCCGGTGCGTTTCAGGTTCCGCCCCGGCCAGGCGTACTTGACCACGGTGCCGCCGACCACCACCACGGTCGCCGCCGCGAGCACCGCCCACCGGCCGGCGCCCGCACCCCCGAAGAGCGCCCACACCAGCACGCCGCCCCAACACAACGGCAGCGCCGGCAGCCCCGGCACCACCACCCCGGCCAGGCCGGCCAGGATGGCCAGCGCGGCCACCACCGACACCGCGGCCTGCGAGTCCGTCAGGTCCGCCCGGCCACCTCCACCCGCCGCGCGTCGCCGGGCACCCGGCAACTCCAGGAGTACGCACACCGCCCGCCACGCGGCACGCCGACGCCCGGGCGGTACCTCCCTCGCCCGCTTCCGCCGAACCGTACCCCGGTCACGCCGCCTCGCCGCGCAGCCGGGCGGTGATCTCCGCCGCCGGGGCCGGCGGGCCGAAGAACCGCCCCTGCCCGGTGTCGCAGCGCAGCGCCCGCAGCCGCTCCGCCTGCACCCCGGTCTCCACCGCCTCCGCGGTGACCCACAGCTCCAGCGCGTGCGCCAGCCGGACCAGCGCGTCCACGATCCGCTCGTCCCGGTGGTCGGCGGTCGCCTCCGGGCCGTCGCCCCGGATCCCCTCCACGAAGGGCCCGGCCAGCTTCAGGCAGTGGATCGGCAGCCGACGCAGGTACGCCAGGTTGGAGTAGCCGGTGCCGAAGTCGTCGATCGCCAGCCGTACGCCCAGCGCGGCCAGCCGATGCAGCGACCGCAGCGGCTCCCCGGCGGTGCCCATCACCGCGCTCTCGGTCAACTCCAGTTGCAGCAGGTCCGCCGGGAGCCCGGTGGAGGCCAGCACGTCCGCGACGGTCTCCACGATGCCGGGGTCGTCGGCCTGCCGGGCGGCCAGGTTGACGCTGACCACCAGGCGCGCCTCGGGGAACTCGCGCCGCCACGCCTCCGCGTCCCGGCAGGCCTGCCGCAGCACCCACTCGCCGAGCCGCACGATCAGGCCGGTCTCCTCGGCCAACCCGATGAACCGGTCCGGCCCGATCAGCCCCAGCTCCGGGTGCTGCCAGCGGACCAGCGCCTCGACGGCCAGCATCGAGCCCTCCAGCAGGGACACGATCGGCTGGTAGTGCAGCACGAACTCGCCCCGGTCGAGGGCCGCCGGCAGCCCGGCGGCCAGCGCGGAACGGGCGATGTCCCGGGCGCCGCGCTCCGGGTCGTAGACCGCCCACCGGCCGCGGCCCTCCGCCTTGGCCCAGTAGAGCGTGGTGTCGGCGGCCTTCATCAGCTCCGACGCGCTCGTCCCGCCGACCGGGCACTCGACGATGCCGATGCTCGCCGACACCGCGAGCTGATGCTCGCCGATCCGGACCGGGGCGGAGACCGCGGTCAGCGCCGCCTCGGCGACGGCCACCGCGTCGTCGATGCCGGTGCCGTCGTCGACCAGGATGACGAACTCGTCCCCGCCCATCCGCGCGACCAGGTGTCCGCGCCCGGCGACGCACTCGGCGAGCCGCTGGGCGATCACCACGAGCAGCCGGTCGCCGAGGTCGTGGCCGAGGCTGTCGTTGACCGCCTTGAAGCCGTCGAGGTCGAGGAAGCAGACCCCGACCCGGTGCTGCGGGTCAGCGAAATCGAAGACCCGGGTCAGCGTCTCGAAGAACAGGGTCCGGTTGGGCAGGCCGGTCAGCGGGTCGTGCAGCGCCTGGAAGCGGAGCCGCTGCTGGAGTTCGTACCGCTCGGTGATGTCCTCGATCATCGCCACGGTGAACCGGGGCCGGCCGTCGTCGTGGCGGATCAGCGAGACGGACAGGTCGGTCCAGACCACGCTGCCGTCCTTGCGGTAGTAGCGCTTCTCGACCCGGGCGCTGTCGTGCTTTCCCTCGATCAACTCCTGGTAGAGCTCCCACATCCCGGCCGCGTCGTCCGGGTGGAACAGCGACGCCACGTTCATCTGCCGCAGTTCCCCGATGGAGTAGCCGAGCATGTCGGCGAACGCCTGGTTGACGTCGATGATCCGGCCGTCGACGCCGGCGATCCCGATGCCCGTGGCCGCGCCGACGAAGACCGCCCGGAACCGGGCCTCGCTGTCGCGCAGCGCCTGCTCGACCTCGTCCCGCGCCTGCCACGCGGAGCGGGCGATCCGCTCCTGCTGGGCGAAGGTGCGGTCGCGCAGGGCGCGGCCGAACCCGGCCGCGAGCGCGCCCTGCAACGCCGCGACGCGCCGCTGCGCGCCGTCGTCGTGCGCCCGGGCGGGCAGCACCTCGGCGAGGAAGCGCTCGCCGAGGGCGCGCACCGACCAGTCGAGCACCCGCGGCTCGGTGAGGTGTTCCCCGATCAGCGCGCGCCCGACCTCCTCGCCGGGCAGGGCCGAGAAGGGCTCGGCGAGCACGGCCTCGGCCAGCCGAACGGTGTGCAGGTGCAGCAGCCGCTCGGTCTCGGCCGCGCTGAGCGGCACGAAACCGAGCCGGCGCACCGCCCGGGACCACTCGGCCGCGTACCGCGACGCGCCCGACCGGCTGAGGTCGTCGCCGCCGGGCTCCGGGACGGCGGCCATGGCCTCAGCCGGTGGCTCGGTCGTGCCGGGCGACGCCGCCGAAGGCGCCGAAGCGCTCCGGGTGGTCGTCCACGTCGGACGGCGAGTCCGGACGCCACAGCGGCATGTGCACCACGCCCGGCTCCAGGATCGTCCAGTCGCCGAAGAAGCCGGTGATCTCGGCCCGGGAGCGCAGCGTGATCTCGGTGTCGGTACGCGCCGAGAGGCGCTGCGCGTCGAGCATCTCCTGCGGCTGGTCCTCGAAGGTGGAATGCGAGATGACCAGGTGGCTGCCCGGGGCGGCGGCGGCCCGCAGGGTGGCGAGGATGTCGCCGGGGCGGTCGGCCTCCGGGACGAAGTGCACCACCCCGGCGAGCAGGATGCCCACCGGCCGGCTGAAGTCGAGCAGCCCCAGGGCGCGGGCCTCGGCCAGGATCCGCTCCGGCTCCCGCAGGTCGGCGTGGATCACCCCGGTCAGCTCGTTGCCGGCGAGCAGCTCGCGGCTGTGCGCCACCGCGACCGGGTCGATGTCGACGTAGACCACCCGGGCCTTCGGGTTGGCCGTCTGGGCCACCTCGTGCACGTTGCCCACGGTCGGGATGCCGGAGCCGATGTCGAGGAACTGGTCGATGCCGGCGTCGAGCAGCGCGCGGACGGCCCGGCGCAGGAACTCGCGGCCGGCGCGCATGGTGGCCGCCAGGTTGGGGGTCATGCCGGCGATCTGCTCGGCGAGCTGCCGGTCGATCTCGAAGTTGTGCGCCCCGCCGAGGAAGTAGTCGTAGACCCGGGCCGCGCTCGGCCGCGAGAGGTCGATCTCGGCGGGAAGTCCGTCCGGCATCTGCACTTGCTGCACCCCATGTCGTCGCCGCGGTGCGGGAGGGAACCGGTGCCGCAGCGCGCGCGGAGCACGCGGACGAGGCGGCCGGCCGACCCGCGGATCGTGTGGTGCTCACCACTCTAGGCCGCCCGCTCCCGACTCCGGGAGATCCCGTGACCCACTTCGTCGGCACTTCCGGTGTGCGTCACGGACCGGACACGCAGCGCGAAAACGGGCGGCCCGGCGCGAGCCGGCAGGCGGCCCGAGGGCGAGCCAGCAGGCGGCCCGAGGGCGAGCCAGCAGGCGGCCCGAGGGCGAGCCAGCAGGCGGCCCGAGGGCGAGCCAGCAGGCGGGCCGAGTTGACGAGCGGCCGACGCGCGACGGCGGGCGGGCCGTGGCGCCGTCGGCGAACTCGCCGCCGGGCGGATCGGCGCGCCCTCGGCCGGCGGCCGGGTCAGCCGGCGGACTCCAGCAGCAGCGAGATGCCCTGCCCGACGCCGACGCACATGGTGGCCAGCGCCCGCCGGCCCCCGCGCCGGCGCAGCTCCAGCGCGGCGGTCAGGGCCAGCCGGGCGCCGCTCGCGCCGAGCGGGTGCCCGAGCGCGATCGCCCCGCCGTTCGGGTTGACGTGCTCGGCGTCGACGGGCAGGCCCAACTCGCGCAGCACCGCGACGGACTGCGCCGCGAACGCCTCGTTCAGCTCGATCACGTCGACCGCGTCGAGGCCGACGCCGAGCCGGTCGAGCAGCTTCCGGGTGGCCGGGACCGGCCCGACGCCCATCACCCGCGGCGGTACGCCCGCCGCGGCGGCGCCCGCGACCCGGGCCAGCGGGGTCAGGCCGTAGCGTGCCACCGCCGCCTCGGAGGCGACCAGCAGCGCCACCGCGCCGTCGTTGACGCCCGAGGAGTTGCCGGCGGTCACCGTGCCGCCCTCGCGGAACGGGGTGGGCAGCGCGGCGAGCTTCTCCAGCGAGGTCTCCCGGGGGTGCTCGTCGACCTCGACGAGCTTCGTCTCGCGCCGCCCCGCCGGCACGCTCACCGGCACGATCTCCTCGGCGAACCGGCCGTCGGCCTGCGCCTTCGCGGCCCGCTGCTGGGACCGGTACGCGAACTCGTCCTGCTCGGCGCGGCCGACACCGTACTCGGCGGCGACGTTCTCGGCGGTCTCCGGCATGGAGTCGATGCCCCAGTGCTTCTTCATCGCCGGGTTGACCAGCCGCCAGCCGATGGTGGTGTCGTAGACCTCGACGGTGCGGGAGAACGCGGTCGTCGCCTTGGGCATCACGAACGGCGCGCGACTCATGCTCTCCACCCCGCCGGCCACGACGAGGTCGGCCTCGCCGGCCACGACGGACCGGGCGGCCGTGGCCAGGGCGTCCAGGCCGGAGCCGCAGAGCCGGTTGACCGTGCTGCCGGGCACCTCCTCGGGCAGCCCGCCCAGCAGCGCCGCCATCCGGGCCACGTTGCGGTTGTCCTCGCCGGCCTGGTTGGCGCAGCCCAGGACGACGTCGTCCACCCGCGCCCAGTCCACGGACGGGTGCCGGGCGACCAGCTCGCGGATCACGTGCGCGGCCAGGTCGTCGGGGCGGACGCCGGCGAGGGCGCCGCCGTACCGGCCGATCGGGGTGCGGACACCGGCCACCAGGTATGCCACGGTCATCAGCGCGATCCTTCGGGGGGTGGGAAGGGGCGGGGGCGGGCGGTTCCGGGTCACGGGGACGCCCGGCCGCCAGGATATCCGCGCGCGCAGCGGATAGGTTGACGGCATGGCCCGGGCCCAGTTCAGCGCAGAGACCAGCGGCGGCGGCGCGTTCGTCCGCCAGCCCAACCGGTTCACCGACCGGGTCACGCCGGACTCCGACTCGCCGCCCGGCGGCGGGCCGGACGCCCAGGGCCGCTGGCCGCTGGAGCCGGGCCGCTACCGGCTGATCTGGTGCCGGGCGTGCCCGTGGGCGCACCGGGCGCGGATCGTCCGGAACCTGCTCGGCCTCCAGGACGCGATCTCGCTCGGCACCGTCGACCCGATCCGCGACGAGCGGGGCTGGCGGTTCAGCCTCGACCCGGACGGGTTCGACCCGGTGCTCGGCATCGGCTTCCTCTCCGAGGCGTACCTGGCCACCGATCCGGACTACACCGGGCGGGTCACCGTGCCGGCCCTGGTCGACACGCGCACCGGGCGGGTGGTCACCAACGACTACCCGCGGCTCACCCTCGATTTCTCCACCGAGTGGCGCAGCCTGCACGCGCCGGGCGCGCCGGATCTCTACCCGGCCGAGCTCCGCCCGGAGATGGACGCGCTGATGGCGGAGATCCACCGGGACGTCAACAACGGCGTCTACCGGTGCGGCTTCGCCACCTCGCAGGCCGCGTACGAGGAGGCGTTCACGGCGCTCTTCGCCCGGCTCGACGCGCTGTCGCAGCGGCTGGCGGACCGGCGCTACCTGATGGGCGAGGCGATCACCGAGGCCGACGTGCGGCTGTTCACCACCCTGGTCCGCTTCGACGTGGCCTACCACGGGCACTTCAAGTGCAACCGCCACAAGCTCACCGAGATGCCGGTGCTCTGGGCGTACGCCCGGGACCTGTTCCAGACGCCCGGTTTCGGCGAGACGGTCGACTTCGACCACATCAAGCGGCACTACTACGGCACCCACGCGGCGATCAACCCGACGGGCATCGTCCCGCTCGGCCCCGACACCTCCGGCTGGGCCACGCCGCACGGGCGTGGCTGAGCGTCGCCCGGCCGGTCCGACCGCCGCCCCGAGCGGGCCGCCGCGCCCACCCCGCCCGACCGGCACGCCGCTGCGGGCCGCCGCGGCGTCGGCGGCCACCGGCTGCGCCGCCGTGGGCGCGGTCGCGGTGGCCGTCGCCGTGGTCGCCGGCCCCGGGCCGGGTCTGACCGGGTACGTCAGCGAGGCGGGCGTCACCGACAGCCCCTACGCCCCGGCGTACCGGATCGGGGTGTTCGCCCTCGCCGCGGCGCTGCTGCTGCTCGCGGCGGCGCTGCCCGCCCGGCTGCGCGTCGCGGCCGGGCTGCTCGCCGCCGGCAGCGTGTGCACGCTGGTCTCCGGCGCCGTGGCGTGCAGCGAGGGCTGCCCGTTGCCGCCCTACGAGCGGGCGACGACGGCCGACCTGGTGCACGGCGGGGCGAGCATCGTCGCGGTGGCCTCGGTCGTCCTCGCGATGCTCGCGATCGCCTTCCTCCCCGGGGCCGACCGGGCGCTACGCCGGCTGGCCGCCGGGGCGGTCGCGGCGGCCCTGCCGCTGGCCGGGGCGGTGGGGCTGGCGATGCTCGCGATCGGCCGGGGCACCCTGGTCGGGGTGCTGGAGCGGCTGCTGCTCCTGGTGGCCGTCCTCTGGGCCGCCGCCACCGCGACCGCCATCGCCCTCCGGCGAAGACGCGAGGATGGGCGCCCGGTTGACGCCCGCGGTGGGGGAAGGAACGCTTCCGCACCCCGCTGTAAGGAGCGTCACCAGAGCTGGTCCTTCCGGCGCATCGACCGGGGCGATAACCTCGGCGGGCGATGACCAACGTCTGGCACCTCACCGTGCGCCTGTATGTCGACCTCCGACTGCAGGCCAGCGGCATCTGTCCGGCGCAGCCGCTCTCCTGACGCTGCCCCGTTCGACCTCCAGACCCTGGGACATCTCTCATGGCATCCGCCCTACGCAAGATCCCCTTCTCCGCGCAGATCCTGCTCGGCCTCGTCCTCGGCGTGGCGCTCGGCTTCCTCGCCCGCGCCAACGACCTGAGCTGGCTCACCAGCACCCTCGACACCGTCGGCGGCCTCTTCGTCCAACTGCTCAAGCTGGCCGTGCCGCCGCTGGTCTTCACCGCCATCGTGGTCAGCGTCGTCAGCCTGCGGGGGGTGGCCAACGCCGCCCGGCTCGCGCTGAAGACCCTGCTCTGGTTCGGCGTCACCGCGCTGATCGCGGTGAGCATCGGCATCGGGCTCGGCCTGCTCACCGACCCCGGCCGCGGCGTGACCCTGGACACCTCGGGCGCCACCGCCCCGAAGCGCACCGGCTCCTGGACCGACTTCCTCACCGGCATCGTGCCGACCAACCCGGTCGGGGCGTTCGTCGAGGGCAACGTGCTCCAGATCGTCTTCCTGGCCCTCGTCGTCGGCGCCGCCGCGCTGCTGGTCGGCGAGGCCGCGGAGCCCTTCGTGGCACTCAACCGCGCGCTGCTGGAGATCGTCCAGAAGGCGCTCTGGTGGGTCATCCGGCTCGCCCCGATCGGCACCCTCGGCCTGATCGGCAACGCCGTCGCCTCGTACGGCTGGGACCTGGTGGCGCCCCTCGCCAAGTTCACCACGGCCGTCTACGTCGGCTGCGCGATCGTGCTGTTCGTGGTCTACCCGCTGCTGCTGGTCGCGGCCGGCCGGCTCAACCCGCTGCGCTTCTTCGCCGGCGCCTGGCCCGCGATCGAGCTGGCCTTCGTCTCCCGCTCCTCGGTGGGCACGATGCCGGTGACGCAGCGCTCCGTCGAGCGGCTCGGCGTCCCCCGCGAGTACGCCTCGTTCGCGGTGCCGTTCGGCGCGACCACGAAGATGGACGGCTGCGCCGCGATCTACCCGGCGCTCGCGGCGATCTTCGTCGCGCAGGTCTTCGGGGTGGACCTCGGCGTCACCGACTACCTGCTGATCGCCTTCGTCTCGGTGGTCGGCTCGGCGGCCACCGCCGGCCTGACCGGCGCGATCGTGATGCTCACCCTGACCCTGAGCACGCTGGGCCTGCCGCTGGCCGGCGCCGGCCTGCTGCTGGCGATCGACCCCATCCTCGACATGATCCGCACCGCCACCAACGTGGCCGGCCAGGCGCTGGTGCCGACCATCGTCGCGGCCCGCGAGGGCACGCTGGACCGGACCGCGTACGACTCGGCCGGCCGGCGCTCGCCGCTCGCCCCGGCGGACGCCGACGCCGCGTCCCGCCGCCCGGAGGACCTCAGCCCCGTCCCGGCCTGAGCGCGCGCTCCCGGCCCGAGCCCCGTCCCGGCGTGGGCGTCGCCTCCCGGCCCGGGGGTCCGCTCCCGGCCCGAGCCCGGCTCCCGGTCCGGGCGCCCGCTCCGGGCTGATGCCCGGCGAGGCGAACGTGTCCGCCGCCGGGCCGGGGACGCCCCGGCCCGGGCCGCACCCCGTCGATCGAGGAGGGCCCCTCACGCGAGGGGTCCTCCTCGACGCCCGAGAGGATGACGACATGAGTGTCCTGTTCACGCCGCTGACCCTGCGCGCGGCCACCCTGCCCAACCGGATCGCCCTGGCGCCGATGTGCCAGTACAGTGCCGGCCCGGACGGCCTGCCGACCGACTGGCACCTGGTGCACCTGGGCGCCCGCGCCGTCGGCGGCGCCGGCCTGGTGATGACCGAGGCCACCGCGGTGGTGCCCGAGGGGCGGATCAGCCCGCAGGACACCGGGCTCTGGTCCGGCGCGCACGTCGACGCCTGGCGGCCGGTGACCGCGTTCGTCGCGGCGCACGGCGCCGTGCCGACGGTGCAGCTCGCGCACGCCGGGTTCAAGGCGTCGACGTACCGGCCGTGGGCGCCGGAGCGCGGCGGGGTGCCGGACGCGGAGGGCGGCTGGACGCCGGTCGGCCCCGGCTCGGCGCCGTTCGTGCCCGACTACCGGGTGCCCACCGCGCTCGACGAGGCCGGCATCGCCGGCGTGGTCGAGGCGTTCGCGGCGGCGGCCGAGCGGGCCGTCGACGCCGGATTCGCCGCCGTGGAGATCCACGCCGCGCACGGCTACCTGCTGCACGAGTTCCTCTCGCCGCTGACGAACCACCGGCAGGACGACTGGGGCGGGGACCGGTCCCAGCGGATGCGGCTGACCCTGGCGGTGGCCCGCGCGGTACGGGCGGCGGTCGGCGAGGACGTGCCCGTGCTGACCCGGATCTCGGCCACCGACTGGGAGCCCGGCGGCTGGACGGTCGAGGACAGCGTGGTGCTCGCCGGCGAGCTGGCCGGGGCCGGGGTCGACCTGGTCGACTGTTCCTCGGGCGGCGCGTCGGCGACCGCGTCGGTCCCCGTCGGCCCGGGCTACCAGGTGCCGCTGTCCGCCCGGGTACGCCGGGACGCGGGCGTGGCCACCGGCGCGGTGGGCCTGATCGTCGAGCCGGAGCAGGCCGAGGAGATCGTCGCCGCCGGCGACGCCGACCTGGTCCTGCTCGGGCGGGAACTGCTGCGCGACCCGTACTGGCCGCACCGCGCCGCCGCCGAGCTCGGCGCCACCGCCTCCTGGCCCGCCCAGTACCTCCGCGCCTCCTGACCCCCTCCCCCGTGGCGTCGAACCCGGGGTTGGCGGGTGTCGTGCCACCGCCGACCCCCGAAGACGGGGGGAGCCGGGAGGGCGGGGTCAGCCGGCGAGGTGGGACCAGTGGGGCTCCAGGTCGCGCCAGGGGCCCTGGGCGGCGACCGTGCCGGCGAGGAGGACCACGACGTGGTCGGCCCGGACCAGGGCCGCCCGCTTCGAGGTCGAGCCCACCACGGTCACCCCGTGCTCGCGCAGGGCCTGCCAGAGCGCCAGCTCCGTGGTGACGTCGAGCGCCGAGGACACGTCGTCGGCGACCAGCAGCTCGGTACGCGGCGCGAGCGCCCGGGCCAGCGCGAGGCGCTGCAGCTGCCCGCCGCTGAGCCGGGTGCCCTTGTGCCCGATCAGCAGCCCCAACCCGCCCCCGGCCGCCGCCAGGTCGTGGTCGAGCTGGGCGGTCGACACCGCGGCGGCGGCGTCCACCTGGTGGCCGAGGGTGATGTTGTCGGCCACCGTGCCGGAGAGCACCCGGGGCAGCTGGCCGACGTAGCCCACCTGGTTGGGGCGCAGGAACAGCTCCGGCTCGGTGACCGGCTCGCCGTTCCAGGTCAGCAGGCCGGTGTGCGGCGCGATGCCGGCCAGCGCCCGCAGCAGCGACGACTTGCCCGCGCCGACCGGCCCGACGACCAGCACGAGCTGGCCGCGTTCCACCGTCAGGTCGACGTCGCGGACGGCCACCGTCCCGTCGGAGTGGCGGACGCCGAAGCCGGTCAGCTCCAGCCGACGCAGCGGCCGCCGGGGCGGCACCTCGGGCGCCGGGGCGGTGCCCGCGCCCAGGTCCACGTCCGGCACCGCCGCCGACCACGCCCTGACTCCGGTCATCGCCACGGTCCGCCGCGTCCACACCCGCGCGGAGGGGATCTGCGAGATCAGCGACGCCGTCGTCCAGGCGAACCAGCGGGCCGCGGCCAGGGTGGCGACCACCACCAGCGTGGCGCCGGCCGACAGCTCGCCCGCCAGGTACAGCG